>CANQNQ010000001.1 GCA_947625225.1 uncultured Clostridia bacterium
TTTTATTACCGCATTTTGCGTATTACCCCACTAAACAGTAGCATTTTGCGCTCTTCCGCCCTCGTTTTGACAGCGCAGATTTTGTTGAATTTGCAGAGCATTTCCATCTCGATTTTTATAGAGTCTAAAAAATAAAATTAACCCTATTTAGACTCTGCCTCAATCGCTTGACAGCGCATAATTTCGATGTATAATTGAAAACGACGGAGGCTTAAAGATAAAATAATGGTCACATCAGGTTTGATCTGTCTTGAAGATGACTACCATTTTATGTACAAAGTGGGGCGCATTGATTATATGGAGTGGGGAGATGAGTTTGAGTATATTATCTCGCCAAATTACGCCGTTATTGATATGCTTCCCGATCATCTTTTTCATGGCATTCCCGGTATTGACCTCTCGCTGAGACAAAAGACATATAAAAGTCTCAATATAACCCCTGCATTTATCGCAGAAAGAACTCCATCCCCCAACATAGCAAATCTGAGAAACCTGCTCGAAGATAAAAGTTCGGAAAAATCAAATCGCTTGGATTGGCTCATCAAGACGAACCATAGATATTTTGGTGACAGGCTGTTTGTAATCTTACTCAAAAATCATTCTAATATACAATGTCCGTCCGTGTTCGACCTGCCTACAAGGCGCAACATGCTCATCAAAAGATTGCTTGAAATAATATGCTTTGGAGATTATATCAAGACGAAGGAAATTGAAATCAACGATGCCAATCGAGCGGAATTTTATCGCTTTTTAATGCCTTTGTATGTGGATAAATTTGAAAGTGGCAAGCGCGCTCGGCTGCGCGGCATAGAACAAGCAAAAGCGAGAAACGCATATAAAGGGAGGAAACCAATCACACTCTCTCCCATTCTCTTTGATAAGTACATGACAGCATTCTTAAACAAACAAATTACTGCCGCCGAAGCCGCTAAAAAACTTGGCATATGCCGCGCCACTTTTTTCAACAAGCTGAAAATCTATAAAAACAAAATATAATCAATGCTGAGATGATTAGTCAGGGCCACCAGTTCAGCCGATGACCCTGACTTCACTGAATAAGTTGCATTCCAATAAAGTATCTTAATATAAAAATTTTTTCAAGGCAGTTTTATAAATTATCAAAACTTTTTCAAGCGACTTTTGACAAATTTATAAACTTTTTTGAAGCACATAAAGTCAGATATACTCCATTGGCAAAACGACGAGGTCGTCGGAGAGGTACAGTTTGGTGTCGTACAGGCAGACGATCGCGCCCATGCCGCGGGTTTTGGCGGCGTCCTTGTCCAAAACGTCAAAGGCGGAGGCCATAGATTTGGTGGGGTTGGCGCTCTTTTTTATCTCGATGGGATAGAGTGTGCCGTTCTCCTCGATTATGAGGTCTATCTCGCTCTCTTCCTCAAAAATTTCGCCGTTCTCTTTAGTGCGCTTTTTGTCCTTGCCGCGGTAGTAGAACACGTTGAAGGTGTAGTCGCTCCCCTCGTTGCTGAACGACTTCAATATCTCGGATATGACGAACGTTTCAAACATATTCCCCGCGACCGCGCTCTGTTCGAGAGCCTCAGCGCTATTCCATTTGGACAGATAGCACGCAAGTCCCGTATCCCTGAAATAGAGCTTAGGCGTTTTGATCGCGCGCGTCAAGTGGCTTGAATAGTACGGCTGCAAAATAAAGATTATCCCCGTGCGCTCCAAGACGGACACCCAATTTTTGATGGTGGCTTGCGTAACGCCGACGTCCTGCGCCACCGACGCATAGTTAAGCATTTGCGCCGTCCTTGCCGCGATTGCCGAAAGGAACCTCGTGAAGGCGAGCGTATCCTTTATCTCTATTTCCTCTTTGATGTCGCGCTCCAGATACGTCCGCACATATGACGAATAAAAATCCTGCCAATCCCTCTCCGTAACGTTTATCTCCGGATACATGCCGCGATGTATGGTCTGCCACAGATTGTTATACGGCTTGAGGTACTTTTCCCTTGCGGCAATGTATTCTTCCGTCGGGACAAAGTGCTTGTTGAAGTCTATCCCGTTGAGTTCGCGCATGGAAAGACCCTGCAACTCCAAAATCGAAATTCTGCCCGCCAAAGACTCCTGCACTTTGGACATCAGCCTCATCTGCTGCGAACCCGTCAGATAATAGTTTTCATACATGCCCGGCTTATCGCACTCCATTTTGATGTAAGGGAATATCTCCGCCGCATACTGCACTTCGTCAATGATGGACGGCTTTGGAAGATTTTTGATGAAAAGTTTTGGGTCCTCGATGGCGGTGTTGAGCAACAGCTTGTCGTCAAAAGTGACGTAGCGAACATCGGGATATAGCTCTTTAAGTAGCGTGGACTTCCCTACCTGCCTCGCGCCCGTAACGAGAATACACCTGCTGTTTTTTGCCCTCTGTTTAAGCACCGACTCGATATTTCTCTTGATATACATATCCACCTCTGCGATAAATCTATAGTATGACTATATATTAGCCGCATTTTGTGCATTTGTCAAGAGAATATGTCAAAGTGCCGGCTTTTATGGGTGTGATATTAACGAACTCCATTCTTTAGCTATATTATTATCCAAATTAACACAAAACAATTGACATTCGCATTGTTACGCGTTACAATAGTTAAAAATAGGTGGTTGAACTATGGCAATGTGGATTCCATATGTTATTACAAAGAAGAATATGCGTCCGCAGTTTGCAAGCGATGTGCAATATGAAAATTGGATAGCGGGACAACTTCGCGCCAAAAAAATAATGAAAGTGCGCAAAGGGCTCTACGTTCTACTCAACGTCACGGGCGAGCCTATGGCGACGAAGTTTGAGATCGCGAGCAAAATTGCAGACGACGCTTTTGTATGCTACCATTCCGCGTTGGAATTTTACGGCGTGGCAAATCAGGTATTTCATACGGTGACGGTCGGAAGCGAATCGCGGTTCAATCCGTTCACCTTTCTCGATATTGACTATA
The DNA here is from genome assembly GCA_947625225.1 of uncultured Clostridia bacterium. Taxonomy (GTDB): domain Bacteria; phylum Bacillota; class Clostridia; order Christensenellales; family CAG-917; genus CAG-475. Next base: position 2,964 of record CANQNQ010000001.1, read on the forward strand.
TCCGCAAACAACCTAAAAATTATTATGGCATTGCCGACATAATGCAAGGCTCATTGCGCATCACCACGATTGAGCGCACGATAATAGATTGCATCGACGACATCGATGCGGGAGGCGGCATAGATGAGCTGCTTGGCGCGCTCAATCAAATACATATCCTCGATGAACAAAAATTGCTCGGCGCGCTTGACGCCTACAATTGCATACTTCTCTATCAAAAAGCGGGATATATCCTGCAGCACTATCAAAGCCAATTTGGGCTGACGGACGCTTTTTTCGACGAATGTAAGCGGCATTTGACCAAACAAGTGAAATACTTTTTGAAAGACGAATATGGCGAAGTGGAATACAATTCTGAGTGGCAGCTCATGGCGCCGAAAAATCTCATCTCTCGGATCGAAGGAGGCTATTAAATGGAATTTTCAAAACAATATCTCAACGAATTGGCTTTACGGACGGGCTTTATTAAGGAAACGCTTGAAAAAGTCTTGCGCCTTGCCGAGGTCTTAAAATTCATAAACAACGATAACGTTATAGGTGGCACATTGGCATTGAAAGGCGGTACTGCTATAAATTTAACAGCCGTTGAACTCCCACGGCTCTCCGTGGATATTGACCTCGATTATACAGAGAACGTCGTCCGCGAGGAGCTGCCCGCGGCGAAGGCAAAAATCGGCAAACGCCTCACCGACTATATGTTTCAAGAGGGATATTCTCTGATCGACACAAGGGAGTATTTTGCTCTTACATCATTCGTGTTTGGCTATATCAACTGCGCAGGAAATCGTGACAACATCAAAGTTGAAATTAACTATCTCGACCGTTGCCATATTCTTCCCCTCGAAAAGAAGTGCCTCTTGACGAAAGGCCTTGTCGGCGATTTTGAAGTTCTCACACTTAACACGACCGAGTTGTATGCAAGCAAGATCAATGCCCTGCTCGCACGGGCGACGCCGAGAGATCTGTATGATGTCAATTCAATGATAGAGAGAGGCGTCGTGAGCGACAAAAACTCACTTAAAAAGTGCCTCATCTTTTACAGCGTTATAGCGGGAGATTATTCAATATCGGCACTTGATTATGCCAATATTGAAAGATTAAACTTCTATAAGTACAAAACACAATTGAAACCCGTCATTGCAAAAACGGACACTTTTGACATCGAGAAGGCTAAGACGACGGTTATCGATTACCTGAAAGATCTGATTGTCTTAACAGCGCGCGAAACAGATTTTATACTGAAAATGAAGGATAAGATATACAATCCTTCCCTGCTTTTCGACGACGAGGCAATCGTTCAACGCATCGTTTGCCACCCTGCCGCCTTATGGCGAACAAGAGGGGCAGAATAAAGTCAAAGCCTAATATTTAAGCAATGTAAAGTTGTACCTGACAAAATTCAAGGATCGAATTTGTTCAATTCAACGAATTTTTGAAGTTGCTGCAAATCAGCGAAGCGGACGTCAAAAACAGCCCGCCACTTATAGATTTATCGCCAAAAAAGACTAAAAAGGTAACGGAATTTATAGAGGCAAAACATGCAAATGCTTCTGTCGGTGATATACTGACCTTTAAGTTTTCTAAAAAAGCATAAGCGTCTCTATTCTCGTCCTAAACCTCATCGATCCCGCCGCCCTGTCCGCCGTGAGGATATCCTTTCGCATCCTGCATGAGGCTTTTGACAAGGCTCTCCGCTTGGAAAATTCCCTGCGCAAATCATTCTCTTACATTCATCGCCTATTCGTGTAACCCCTTGTAACCCCCATTCCAAATCTGTGAGGGGTTACACAGGGGTTACAGAAGTAAAACTCCAAATAAATAGCAATCGGCTATAATATCCCATACTATTTTCTTGAGTATAAAGTCATATATGCAATCTACTTATTCGTCTGTCACAGTATAAATATCCCGATGTTCTCGTACAAACTCTAGTTGAATTTTTATATCTTTCCCGACATCTTTGCCCGCCAAAACATGCACCATTAACTCGGTGTCTGTGACTTCTATAACTTTTCCTATGCTCTTCACTTATATCCTTTTTCCATTTAGCCGATTTGCCACAGATTTGCAGAGCTTCAAAAATTTTTTATTTTAGACCCTACGATTTTGCCAAAAAATCGCCCTTCTTATTGGAGGGGTGTTGAACGGCGGGGTTCTCGACGGAGGAGATTGCGGGAGCGCAGAAAAAAATTTTTGAAGAATTTTGCGTTCAGACCCTTCGGTTTTGCCCGAAAAAAGCCCCTTTAAGTGAAGGGGTATCGCATGACGATATGAATGGCGCGGTGGCACTTACAACCTTCGAAGAAAAATTTTTTGAAAAATTTTCAATTTAGGGGGTACGATTTTGCCAAGAAAACGCTCTTCTTATTGGATGGGTGTTGAACAGCGGCGTTCTCGACGGAGGAGATTGCGGGAACGCAGAAAAAAATTTTTGAAGAATTTTGCGTTCAGACCCTTCGGTTTTGCCCGAAAAAAGCCCCTTTAAGTGAAGGGGTATCGCATGACGGCGCACTCAGCGCGGTGACACTTAACGCCGACAAAGAAAAATTTTTTGAAAAATTTTCAATTTAGGGGTACGATTTTGCCAAAAAATCGCCCCTTTAAGTGAGGGGGTATTGCAAGACAACGCTCTCGACGCGGAAAATACAAAAATTTTTGCGATTCGATGTTGCAAACTGCCAAAAAAAATCAACCATACCAAAGTGAGGGGAAAATTTGGGCGTATCAAGGACGAAAAAATTCCGCCATACCAAAGTGGGAGAAAAAATTCATGTGTATCAAACTGCCAAAAAATTCAACCATACCAAAGTGGGAGGCATTTCGAGTATTCGGTCGCTGAAGTGCGTTCAGAGTGCTGCGCTCAAATCTTATATTGCGAAGCAAGAAAAACACTTTGGGAATTTTCACTCAACCCACGGACTTTTTGAGAAAAGTGTCCTTGTGGATATTGAAAGGAATTTTTGCGCAGACCGTCAACTTTTCCCCAAAAGTGTCCTTGTGATATTAGAGGGAGTTATTTCCCTAACCTTAAATCAGCAATCAATAAACAAGGAGGTGATTCCAATGCAGAACGAATGACCTTGCCGACGGTCGGTAAACAGTGGCGAAAAGAAAATTAAAGGAGGTTTTATGGAAGGAAAAACACAACTTACAAAATTCACGTTCTACGACCTGTATGCGGAACTTATGGATACGCTCACGGACGAAGAACGCGGGAAACTGCTTCGCACTATGTGTGCTTATGCGTTCGAGGATGCGCCGCCCGCGCTCTCGGATAAGAAGCTCGTCTATCTTTGGGGGAACATTGCAGACACTCTTGCCGTGGATAAAGAAGCGCAGGAAAGCGGGCGCACGCCGAAGGGCTTGAACAGGCAGATGAAGCACTTTATGTTCCACCGAAACTTCTATGAAGCGTTGCCGCTCATGGACGATAAGCAAGCGGGACAGTTTGTAAAGGCGATATATAACTTCGCCTTAAAAGAACAAGAGCCGAAACTATCTTCTCCCGTGGACACCTATTATAGGCTCGCAAAGCGGAAGTTACAGCTTTCCAAGACGCGCAGTAAGGTTGGGAAGATCGGTGGGAACGCGCCGCGTGTAAAGGTCACGGACGAACAAGTTTCCAAACTGCCGAGGTGCGGAATGGGCATCGATTTTGAGGAATTTATGTCCCGTAATCCGCAAATCACGAACGACCTATACCGTTCGAGTCTGCATTTGGCGGACGAGGTCGATTGGTCGATGCTCGACTATTGCCTGCCCATATCGAAGTATCAAAATTGCACGAGCCTCTATAAAATCCTGTCCAATTACGACGAGATTTTGAACGGCTGGAAGGGAGCATGACGGGAAACAAAGAACAAGCGAAAGACGGGCAAAATACGAGCAAAATGAGGAAAAACGGAAGCAGGCTAAGATTTTGCAGTCTGCGACGGCAAAATCACAAAGACGGCGAGGAAATTGCGAAGCGGGATACCCGCCTTCGATAATTAAAATTTAGGAGGAAGAAATATAGGACAACCGGTAATATTCGATATTGCCTATACGCCGTATCGGTTGAAGAGCAACGCCAATTCGTTGGAGCGTGAAGCCCACGCAAAGGAGCGCGCGTTCTACGACATGAGCGGCGACGACAATATCTATAAGTACATCACGACGGACGGGAAAATTATGGGCGAGGAAACCAAGAAGTTCACGATGCTCGAATATCTCCAAAAAAGCACGGGCGTGTTCAATAAGAATGGTATGCTCTCCAAAGCGGAAGTGAAAGCAATGAAGAAACGCGCGCAGGCGGGTGAAAAGAATATTTGGCACGGGTTCATCTCTTTCGACAAGGAGAACTCGGACAAGATAGACGATCCCGAAAAGTGTATCGCGCTTGTAAAGCGTATGTTCGGACAATTCTTTCGTGACGCTGGCTTTGATCCCGACAACATGGACTTAATGTGCGCCTTGCATTTAGACCGTCCCGAACATCTACATATCCACTACGTCTTTTGGGAGAAAGAACCAAAAGTCAAGAACCAACGTGCGGCGGGATATATCTACCGCAAGAAAGGGAAAATCCCGCTCGACGTGATAGACAAGATGACCGAGCGGCTCAACGCCTACACGCTCGACGACGACCTTGCCAATAAGCGAAAAGCGGTCGTGAACGCTCTCTACAAAAAGGAAGGCTATTCGAGCGCAAAGATACGGGACGCGGTAACGCGAAGAATGAAGGAACTTGCGGAAAAGATCCCGAAGGACGCTTCCTTCCACTATGCGAGCAAGGATATGATCCCCTTCCGCAAAGAGATAGATGACATCGCGGAACTTCTCTGTTGGTCGAACCCCGAAGCAGACAAAGCGAGCAGCGCGTTCCAAAGGGAACTTGACGAGAAGGAGAAAGCCCTGCAAGCGATTATGGGAAACTACTATAAGGCGCGAAAAAGATGGGATGATATTTTCAAAAAATACAAGGAAGATGCCGCCGACACAGACGGCGTGAAGAGTATCGAAACGATAGAGCGCCTGCGGTGGGACTATAAGCGGCGGCTCGGCAATATTGTTCTCCAACGGGCGAAGTGGATACAGGAGCAGACTTACAAGCGCAATCCCAAGCGGAAATACAAGACGAACGACAAGGCCTTAAAACGCCGCCTTGCAATTTCGGCGCGGAAAGTGCGCGGCATCATGGGCGGACTGTTCTCAGCGGTTACAGACACATTTATCCCCACGACGGAAAGCTATCATAACCGCCTGCGTGAGATCGAAGAAGAAATGAAGGCGGAACATGAGAAAGAACAGCAAGCCGCTTCCGCGGCAACTGCGCCTGCCCGCTCGTCCCGTTGGAACGAGGGCAAGTGACGGGTACGCACAGGAACGAATAGAAAAATCATATGTATAAAGTAAAGTTGAATTAAATCAGGGGGCAGAACTACGGACAAAAAAGAAGATAAAAGCAAAAATATCAATGAGGATTTCCCTACCTCTCGCAGAAAGTGCGAGGTCGGCGGAAAACGGTTTCTTGTCATAAGGCATTTTGTCGGGGACAAAGATTTGGGCGAGTTGCTTATTGGGCTTGCCGAGCGGCGCGCAGGCAGAGAAATGGGCTTATGACGGACACAAAATACAAATTTCTTGCAAAGTCACGAGCGTTATGGCATAATAGACATGCTATAACTTCTTTGCTTTGACTCTAAAAGGAGGTCAAATGTCAAAGCAAACACAACTTAATAAAATCGGAATTTACATGAGGCTCAGCCGCGACGACGAAAAGGCGAGCGAATCCATGTCCATCGAGCATCAGCGCATCATCCTCACAAAGTACGTCGAGGACAACGGCGGCACAGTCGTAGACGAGTACGTTGACGACGGATATTCGGGGACGAATTTCGACAGACCCGGAGTAAAGCGGCTGCTTGCGGACGCGCAGACAGGCAGAATTGACACAATAATCGTCAAAGACCTGTCGCGTTTCGGGCGAAACTACATTCAGGTCGGGCAATACATCGACTACATCTTCCCTGCCTACGGGATCCGCTTCATTGCCCTGAATGACAATGTGGACACGGCGGACAGAGGCTCGACGGCGATGGACATGATGCCTATCATGAACGTGTTCAACGAATGGCATGCCGCGAATACGAGCAGGAAGATACGAGCGGTTTTCGAGGCGAGTCAGCGCGCGGGCAAGTACACAAATTGGAACTACCCTTACGGCTACAAGGCGGGCACCGACGACAAGCGCACCGCCGTAATAGACGAAGAGGCGGCAAAAGTTGTACGGCGCATCTATGATCTCAGGCTGCAAGGCAACTCGGCGCGGACGATAGCGCAGATACTCACTTCCGAGGGCATTCCGAATCCCGCCACGTACTATACGCGATTGGACGGCAAAAAATGGGAGCGCGATTGTTCCCCGTTCTGGGTGCCGCGCACGGTGCGATGGATATTGTCCAACCCGACCTATCTCGGCAGCACTATACAGCACAAGACGACGCGCATCTCCTACAAAAATCATAGGATCGTAAATGTGCCCGAAAGCGAATGGATAGTGACAGAAAATTCGCATGAGCCGATCGTTTCAAAGGAAGTTTGGGACAAAGTGCAGGCGACGTATGCGTCGCCACGCGGGAGGGCGGACAAATCGGGAAAAGTCCACGCATTGTCGGGATATGTAATCTGCCCCGATTGCGGCAAAAAGCTCAAACTCAAAACCGCGAAAGACGCGCATACTTGCTTCATCTGCCGAACCTACGTCGATCTTGGAAAGAAGTATTGCACTTCTCATCATATCACCGAAAAGGCACTTGAACAGTTGGTTTTGGATGATTTAAGGTCGCTCTCTGCAAACATCGCGATAGACGAAGAAAAAGTCAAAGAACGATTTTTGCGCGAGATGTCGAAGCGGAGCGAACAAAACAGGGATTCCGATGAGAAGCAACTGAGAGCATATCAAACGAGGCTTGCGGAAATTGATAAACTCCTGCAATCCGCGTTTGAAGCGAAGGTCTTGGGCAATTTGCCCGAAAGCGTACTTTCAAGTCTTTGCGACAAGTACAAGTCGGAAAGAGAAACGATTTTGAAAGCGAAAAACGAAATTGAAAAACGGCTTTCAATGATGTGCAAAGACGATGACGCCGCCGAAGAGTATGTCAAAAAATTGAAACGTTACGGCGCATGCGAAAGTCTGACGCGCGAGATGTGTGGGGAGCTTATCGACCACATAACGGTGGGCGAAAAAACCAAGACCGGAGAGCGTGAAATCAATATCTATTATAAGTTTCTTTCGGACGAAAGTCTTGAAACATTCAGAAAAACAAAATAAATCCAACCCATAAAACACGACGGCGACGGGGCCCGCGGGGGCGGACGGCGCGGCTGCGGGATTTGGCGACCCCACCGCTGCCATAACCGAGCTTGCCATAGGAGCAGAGCCCACCGTAGCGGTGACAACGAGCGGGCCCGACACAGCGAAGGTATTCGACTTCCAATTCGGCCTGCCCGCGGATCCCGCTAGCGACTCTATGTACGCGGACGGCGGCACGCAATCCGTTGCGACCACCGCGGTCATCCCCCTGGCGCAGGCGGGCGCGACCCCCGACACGACGCTGACCGTGAGCGCGAACGCCGTAAACGTCCCGGCGGGCACCTATCTGGTCAGCTATGGTGCAACGGGCACGAGCACCGCGACGGGCGACCTGTCCGTACAGCTGTATGCGGACGGCGCGGGAGTCGCCGGCTCCACCGTGACGGACAATGCGACCGGTGTGGACGCGGGCAACGTGAGCAAGACGCTGATATACACTGCCGCCGCGCCCGCGACGCTGTCGCTGTACAACGTTTCTGCCGAAACGGTGAACTTGACCGACGCATATCTTACCGTTGTGCGGCTGGCATAAAATAAGGACGCGGCGCGCCGCGTCCTACATATTTTTTCTTGCTTAACTTTGCATAATCATATGTTTATCACTGAATAACATATATTTTAACATTTTATTTTGCTATGTTTTGCATTATTGCGCGCTCTCGAAAAAGTCTATCATCCTTTCCAATTTTTGCTCTGCGCTGAGTCCTCTGACGTCGAATATCAGCGAGGGCGGTATGGTGTTTGTGATCGCGACGCTGTCGCTGTGTTCGGATACGGCGCGCATGAGCGCCTCGTTTTTGAAGGCATCCGCGTCATAGAAATTTGCGCCCGCCCCGTTGCGATTGACAATGATTTTCGACACGTCCAGCCGCGCCGCCAAATTTTTGAGCAAGGATATGTTTATCAGATTTTTCAGCGGCGTATCTGCGGGTCCGTACACCTCGTTAAGCTCAGAGAGGAGCGCGTCCCTGGCGGACGGCGTGCCCACGGAAGCTATCTGCTTGTACACGCGCAGTTTGTCGCGCTGGCTGACGTAGCCGTCGTGTATGTATGCGGAGGCGTCCACCTTCATTTCCACCTCGCGCTGCGGTTTTGCCACGACGCCGGTCTTTATCTCCTGCACCGCCTCGTCCAGCAGTTCGAGATACATCTCGTAGCCCACCTTTTCTATATGTCCGCTCTGCTCCGCTCCCAGCAGTGTGCCCGCCCCGCGGATGGCGAGGTCGGCCAGCGCGACTTTGAAGCCGCTGCCTATCTCGGTGTTTTCAAGCAAGGTTTTCAATCTCTTTTCCGCGTTGCCCGTGAGCGATCCGTCGTCGCGGACGGTGAAATATGCGTGTGCCAGCGCGCCGCGGCGTCCCACTCTGCCCCTCAGCTGATAAAGTTGCGCCAGCCCGAAGTCACCGCTGTCCAGCACGATCAGCGTGTTTGCGTCCGGCAGGTCTATTCCGTTTTCAATTATGGTAGTGGAGATGAGCACGTCGTAGCGCCTGTCGTAAAACGCGCTTATGCGCTCCTCCAGCAAGGCGGAGGGCATCTGTCCGTGCGCGGTGACAAACCGCACGCCGTTGCACATCTCCCTCAGCCTGTCCGCAAACGGGTCGAGCGCGTCTATCTTGTTGCACAATATCAGCGTCTGACCTCCCCTGGCGGTTTCGCGCATGATGGCGTCTGCCACCAGCGCGTCGCTGTACGCCACGACATATGTCTGTATGGGCAGTCTGCCCTGCGGCGCGGTCTCCAGCATGGAGATGTCCCTTATGCCCGTCAAGGACATATTCAGCGTACGCGGAATGGGCGTTGCGGACAGCGTGAGCACGTTGACCAGAGGATATTTTTCCTTCAGTTTTTCCTTGTGCTCCACGCCGAAGCGCTGCTCCTCGTCCAGCACGACGAGTCCGAGGTCCTTGAAATCTATCTGTTTTGACAGCACCTTGTGCGTTGCCACCACCATATACAGCGTGCCGTCCTTAAGCTGCTGCGCTATCTGCCTGCTCTGCTCGCCGTTTTGAAGGCGGGAGAGCATCGCGCACTTTATCCCGAACGGCTCCAGCCTCTTGACAAGGTTTTCGTAATGCTGCCTTACCAGTATCGTAGTCGGCGCGATCAACACCGCCTGCTTACCATCCAGCGCCGTTTTGAACATGGCGCGGAAGGCGACTTCCGTCTTGCCGAAGCCCACGTCGCCGACAAGCAGTCTGTCCATGATCCGCCCCGACTCCATATCGTGTTTGATGTCGGCGATCGCCTTGAGTTGGTCGGCGGTCTCCTCATACTCGAAGCCGTCCTCGAACTCCTTTTGCCAGACGGTATCTGTGCTGTATTTGAAGCCGCGCTGTTTTTCGCGCTTTGCGTACAGCTCCACAAGATTGACAGCCATGCGTCGCACGGACTTGCGAACCTTATCCTTTTCGCGCTCGAACTCCTTGCCGCCTATCTTGTTTAGAGCGGGAGCCTTCTCGCCGACAAAACGCTGCAGGTTGTTCATCTGGTCGGTGGCGACGTAAAGTATGTCGCCGTCGCGGTATTTAAGCACGATATATTCGCGTTCGAAGTCGCCCGTCTTAAGCCGCGTAGTCCCTTCGCATATACCCACGCCATGCACGCGATGTACCACATAATCACCCGCTTTTGGTGCGGTAAACTTTGTATTGTGCGAAATGACGCTCTGTTCGCCCCGTCTGCCGATGCACTCGGAAACGCCTATCACCACCACTCCGGGCTTGGGGTAGACCACGCCTTGATACACCTTCAGCGGCGTCACCTGCACGGGCGCCGTGCCATTGCCGTCGTCGGTGAGCTCGCCGTAAATATCCTGCGCGCGCAAGCTTTCCGCGATGCCCTTGGCGCGCTCCCTGTCTCCCGCGCAGAATATGACCTTTGCGCCGTTGAGGGCAAAAGTCTTGAGGTCGCGCGCGGTGGAATCGGGATCCAGATAGTATTTGGAAACGGCGCGCGTGGGCGGCTCCATCAACAGCTTGGGTTGGAATATGGGGTTGCCCAACGCCAGCGCGGATACGCTGAATTTGCGCTTGGTCACCAGCAGTCTGTTCAGCTCGTTGATCGTTATGCCGGCGTTTTTGTGTTCGTGCAGTATCTCTCCCGCCGTCAGCAGCGGCTGCAGCCTGCTCTCGAACTCGTCGTACAGCAATTTGAGTTTTTCGCCGACAACTCTGGGCTCGTCAAAAGCGACCAGCAGTGGTTCGCCGTCGTCAAGAAATTCAAGCAAAGTCTGCGTGCAGCCTTCCATAAACGGAGTCGCCCACACGCAGGAGCTGTCCACCGCCCCCACGCTGAGCGCGGAGCGCATAGCGGCGGCATTTTTTTGATTTATGTGGAGGGAGAGCTTTTTGTTGGCGACGTCGTAGCCATGCTCGTCCAGCAAAATGTCGCTGCACGGCGCAAGCAGCAGGCTCTCCTCCTCTCTTACGGGCAGCATGCTGTCAAAATCTATAAGTTTGATATCCTCTATCAGTTCGTCGAAAAAGTTGACGCGATAGGCGTTTTTGTCGGTTGCGTAGACGTCCAGTATGTCGCCCCTCAGCGTAAAATCTCCCACGTCGCCCAGCGCCTCCGTGCGGCGATAGCCCGCCTCCACCAGCGCCTTTGCAAGCTGTTGAGGGGAAATTATATCCTCTTTTTTTACGCGCACGGCAAATCGCTCCACCAGCCTGCGCGCAGGGAAGAGTTGCAGCAAGCTGTCCGCATATGTCACCACCGCGTCCGCCCTGCCAAACGCCATATCCGTCAGCGCGCAAATGCGCCTGAGCACGTTTTCGCCCGAAAAGCCCTTCCTTGGCAGCAGCACGTCGTCGCGCGCGGGCAGATATACCGCTCTTACGCCCCAGCTCTCTATGCGGCGGGTGAGGCTTTGCGCCGCGAGGCTGTCTGAGGCGACGATAAGTTTGCGGATGGGCAGACTTGCAAGGATATGCGCCTTTGCGCCGTCCGAAACGCGCACGACCGAAACGGCTGACAGTCTGTCGTCCTTCAGCCGTTTTTCGCCGATACCATCAAGCGCGTCCAGCGGCGCGCCGAGGTTTTTCAATTTTGCTATCTCGGGTATGTTCATATCAAGCCGCGAGGGTCATTTCCTGTTGAGTTTTTCCTGTATGCGCGCGATTTCCTCGCCCTTTATAAACTGTATCATAGCCTCCGCCGCGCTTGACAGCGCGCCGTCAAGAGTGGGCTTAAGCTCGTAGGGTATCTTTGACAGCACAAAATCTATGAGGGCGACCTCGCCGTCCTTCAGCTGCTCGGTGGCGGTGCCTATCCTCAGCCTTGCAAACTGCGTGGTATTGAGCTCCGAAACGATGTTGCGCATGCCGTTGTGAGTGCCCGCGCTGCCCTCCTCCCTAAGGCGCAATTTGCCCACGGGCAAGTCCACGTCGTCGTAGCACACAAGCAGTTCGCGCGCCTCGTCAACGCCATACGCGGCGACCAATTTTTTGACCGCCGTGCCGGACAGATTCATATAAGTTTCGGGTTTTGCAAGCACAAATTTTACGCCGTCAAGCTCGCCCTTAGCCACGCGCGAGTCCCCCTCGCGCTTTATGTTCCACTTGACCTTGAGGCGCTCCTTGAGTGCGTCCACCGCCATAAATCCCACATTGTGGAATGTCCCGCCGTACTTTGTGCCCGGGTTGCCCAAGCCTACTATAAGTATCATATTCGCTCCGTAAACGTATCGTTTTGTGTATTTTAAGTTGTTGTTATGTTGTGTTTCACTTTTCGACGCGCGGCGACTTTGTCTGTTGGCGCGACCTGCCTATGGCAAAGTGGCTGTCGGGGATATCCTCCGTTACGGTGGTGCCCGCCGCCACGTACGCTTCGTCCCCCACGCTGAGAGGCGCGACCAGGTTTACGTTGGCGCCTATAAAACAGCTGCTGCCCACTTTGGTGGGATGTTTGCGCCGTCCGTCGTAGTTGCAAAACACCGCGCCGCAACCCACGTTGGTGCGCTCGCCCACCTGCGCGTCGCCTATGTACGCAAGGTGCGCCGCCTTCACTCCCTCGGCAAGCGAGGACGCCTTTACCTCCACAAAGTCGCCTATGCGGCAGCCCTCGCCGATATCCGCGTCCCTCAGCCTCGCAAAGGGACCCACAGTCGCGCGCGCGTGCACGCACGAGTTTGTGAGATAGCTGTATTCCACCGTCGCTCCGACCTCCACGACGCTGTCGCGCACATAGCTTGCGGCGACAGTCGCGCCCGCCTCTACGCGGGAGTCGCCCTCTATGCGGCAAAACGGCAGGATGCGCGCGCCTTTCTCGATGCACGCCGCGTCGTCGATATACGTCGTATTTGCGTCGTAAATCAGAGCGCCGCGGGACAGGTGCCGCCTTATAATTCTCTCCTTGAGCAGATTATACACCATATTATAGGATTTTGCATCACCTAACTTCAAAAATGCTTCATCTTTTACGGAAATGCCCTCGTCAGGCGCAACTCCGCGCGAAATGAACGCCCCGCCGGGCAGTCGCAGATGTCTTGCGCCGCGCCCCGACATCACGTCTATATAGTGCGCGATGGCGTCAAGGCTTACAAGCGGCATGTCGTCAAACACCGCCGCACAAATATAGTTCTCGGACAGCCTCACGCCGTCAGCGTCCGTCCATATCGTCTCGAAATTGACGCGCCCGCCGTACTCGCCCGCGCCATCCAGCGCGAGCGCCACATAATCTCTCGCCTCGCGCCCCAGCAACATTGTCCCGCCGTTGCCGCCGGGGATAACAAAAATTTTGCAATTTTTCATACCTACAATATATGCGCGCAAATTTTTTTGAGAATGTGCGTCACAATTTTTTTGAAAACGGCGAAAGCGCGGCGTATACTTGCGTTGTCAAAGGGCGCTTTACTCTCGCGAAGATCAATACAAAGTCGGGAGAAAACGTTATGAAAGACAAGTTGAAAAATATTGTGGCAATTGTGATATCGACCGTAATATCGCTGGCGGCGACCGTAGTGGCATACATATTGAACATTCCCGTCGCGCCGACCCTCACACGCTCCGCGGACGACGACCGCGAGGCGCAGGATGATGGCAAATGCTCGGCGGGCACACAGGGCGTACGCGCGGTATTTGCCGCGCTGAAGAGCCGCATACTTGATTACATAAATTGCAAAATGCGACGTTAAAGTGCGTTTTCATACGGTTGAAGCGCCCCTTTTGCGGCGTAACCTCGATCGAAAGGCCTTTGCGCCGACATGGCTCCTTATGCTTCGCGCGCCCTTTGACCACCTCAAAACGATTGTTTTCTCTCCCACGGATGGGGCGGCAGGATGTCCTGCCGCCCCGCACAACTTAAATTTATTTTCAGGCGGTATTTTATAATAGAACCGCCAAAACCATAATCAAGAAATAGCTGTACGACAAAAAAGTCGGGCGGCTATTTTCATATAAAGGAGCAAAAAGAAAATTGAAGTACCATATATATGTGCGCATTATGCGCCAAAATTAAATTACAAGGAGAACAAAATGCAATATCAACAATGGCTTGAAGAGTGGCTTGAAAATTATGTCAAGCCGACCTCGAAGCAAAGGACGTATCTGAGATATGTCGAACTTACGCAATTGCACATTTCGCCGCATTTGGGACAATATGAAATGGGCGCGCTCACCATCGACGCGTTACAGCGATTTGTGACCCACCAGCTGGCTTGCGGCAATCTGAAAAATCATCAGGGGCTATCGTCCAACACAGTCTGTTCTATCATAAACATTCTGCAAAATTCTTTGAAAGTAGCCGCCTATGTGGGACTATCTCAAAACTATGTGGCGGACAAGATCAAGCGCCCGTCGAAAGAGGAAAAAGAAATCACCTGTTTTACGCTTGAAGAACAAAAAATCATAGAAAACGCGGTCACGAGCAGCCCAAAGAAAAAATTGTACGGCATACTGCTTTGCTTCTATACGGGGCTTCGGATCGGGGAGCTACTTGCGCTCACCTGGGATGATGTTGATTTGAATAAAGGCATCATGCGGATCACAAAGTCCTGCCACGACGGAAAAGACATCGACGGAAATTATGTCAAAATCATAGAAAGCCCAAAGACGCGAAGCTCAAAACGAGAAATACCGTTGCCCAAACAACTCATTCCTCAAATGAGAAAAATGGAACGGAACAGGGACTCGGACTTCGTAATCTCCTCAAACGGAAGCGGCGTTTCGGTGCGGTCTTACCAACGAAGTTTCGATTTGCTGCTGAAACGGCTGAAAATCAAGCACCGAGGGTTCCATGCAATAAGGCATTCCTTTGCCACACGCGCGCTGGAATGCGGAATGGACGTAAAGACGCTCTCGGAGATCCTCGGGCACAAATCCCCTACGATCACCCTCAACCGATACGCGCATTCCGTGATGGAACACAAGAAAGAAATGATGAACCGCTTGGGAAAATTATTATAAAAAAAGACAACTCTTACAGTCGTCTTACACGTATACCGATGGGTATAATTGATGGACACACGTTGTACATAGTATATATCAACTACACCAAAAAGTCAACTACGACTTGCCTGTGGGCATCAAAATGTTCGGGATTTATAAATAATTTTGAGAAAAAGTAAATGTTTCGGTGAACAAATATAAGAATTTTGTTCACCGATTATACCCATCGGTGAACAAAAATCCACTTTTTTGTTCATCAATATGACTAGGCGATCAACATTGCGGTATTGCGAAAGGAGGATTTCTATGAATAATTTTGAAATCATTTGTTCGGAATTTATCGCCGACACTTACGGTAACCGTCCAAAAAATGCGCACGGCACAATCATATCGTATACAGAAGAGGAACGTAGCATTTTGAAAAGCACCGTTCAACATCACATTCACGACATAGAAACTCATAAAGATGAAATTTCGCCGGCGACTTATGAATTGCTTGCGACGATTTATAACCTTGTATACAAACAACTCATAAACAAACAAATATGACAGTTGCGAACGAAGCGCAAATGTTTTGTCCGTGATTGATAAAAATCTAAAAGGAGGTAAACACGATGAAGTACACAAAGCCCGTAGTTCTTGCGCAAAACGAAAAGCAA
Organism: uncultured Clostridia bacterium; assembly: GCA_947625225.1. Lineage (GTDB taxonomy): Bacteria > Bacillota > Clostridia > Christensenellales > CAG-917 > CAG-475. Next base: position 18,365 of record CANQNQ010000001.1, read on the forward strand.
GGTTCTTACGCCGCAGGTTGCCCCGCTAACGGCACCGGCATCAATCATATCTGCAAAAGATGTGAGAGAACGATGTAAGTAACAACCAATGCGCCCGCCCGATTTTTCGGGCGGGTGTCATCCACACTCATTCAAAACATAACGGAGGACATTGCGCCATGTATTACGCGCTCAGAAAAGGTTGCTATATCCGAAAGATCGGAGATTTCGGTTATATAAAATCAAGCGGACTGTTCAACGATCTTGCCTTTGACAAAAGCGGGCAAGTTTTTTTGTCCTGCCTCAGTCGCACACCAAAATCGCTCGAACAACTATCCGAGGAAATCGCCTCATCATTTGTTGATATCACCGCCGAAGACATTCTTTATGATGTAAAGGAATTTTGCGATAACCTTGTGAATGATGGATATGTTGTCTGTGGCGAAACCTATCGGGAAGCAAACGACAACAATGTAGGTTTTAACTATTCCGAAGTCAAGCAAATCAATCTGGAAGAGGACTATACTCCCAAAAATTTCCGTTCGGAAACCAGCACACAGGAAGTCCTCGACGAATACTTCAATTCAAATCCATACTTGTCAAATTTTCAGATAGAATTGACCAGCAGATGCAACGAAAGGTGCATACATTGCTACATTCCGCACGAATATAAAAATACGGACATCTCGCCCGACTTGTATTACAACGTCCTCGACCAATTACAAGAAATGGGCACGCTCGGCGTAACTCTTTCGGGCGGAGAACCGATGGCACATTCTCAATTCAAGGAATTTCTGCTTGCGGCAAAAGAAAAAGATTTTTATGTCCACGTTTTGACCAATCTCACCCTTTTGGATGATGACATCGTGCGGATCATGAAACGCGGAAATGTTTGCGGCGTGCAGACGAGCTTATACAGCATGATTCCGGAGCACCATGATACTATCACGGCCGTAAAAGGCTCTTTTGAAAAGACGAAAGCCGCTATTTTGAAGCTCATCGGCAACAATATCCCCGTGCAGATCAACTGCCCCGTGATGAAAGCCAACAAGGACGACGTCGCCGACGTCATCAAGTGGGGACACAGTCACAAGATCCGCGTGAACGTAGACTATGCCATTATGGCGGAATACGATCATCGCACGGACAATCTTGCAAATCGACTTTCCCCCGAGGAATGCCGCGACGTTATAAGATCGATCATTGAATGTGACGAAACCTATCGCGATGATATTTCAAAATTGGACGCCGCCGCAGTGAACAAATATGATTACGATCCAAACGCACCATTTTGCGGAGTCGCAATAAACACGGCTTGTATGGTATCAAACGGAAATGTTTATCCATGCCCCGGTTGGCAGAGCTACATTTGCGGCAACCTATATGAAAAATCCTTGAGCGAAATTTGGTTTGATTCGGACGAGATAAAGCAGCTCCGCGCCCTAAAGCGAGGCGACATGAAGAAGTGCTTCTCTTGCAAAAATAAAGCCTTTTGCAGTCCCTGTCCCGGCAGATTTGCCAACGAGTCGCCCACAGGGAATCCTATGGAAGTGGCAGAACATTTTTGCGCTGTTGCCGCAGTCAACAAACAAGTCGTTCTGGGATATCTGAAAAATAATAAGTGATGGAAGATCCTGACGCATTTGCCTTTGACTGTCATGTCCACTTCGGGCAGTATAATCATCTATATTATCAGCCGTCTTTGGTCGTCAAAGCGCTACATCAAAACGGGGTGCAGCGCGCATGGGTCTCATCGACGACGGCTTGTATTGCGCCTACATCATTTGATGAGGCGCAATATTTATCCGGACATATCGACGAGGAAATGCAGGAGGCTATCGAGGAAGCAAACCGACTTAAAATGGCGCTTATCACTCTGTATTGGGCAGTGCCTGAGCGATATTGTACCCCGGATAAAGTCGACGGCGAAATGTATGCAGGATTCAAAATCCATCCGAAAATCGGCGAATGGAGCAGTAAAAACGGAAGCGATTTGTTGCATGATATATGCGTTTGCGCCTCACAAAAGAAATTCCCCATATTGATCCATACGGGCATAGACGACGTTGATTCTCCTGCACGTTTTGAAAAATATTTTGCGGAATATCCGGAAGTTACGTTTGTGCTTGCGCATTGCCGCAACACACAAGAAATCATTCGGTTGTTCGGCAAATATGGCAATCTACTTGGCGATACTGCGTTTTGCGCAATTGAAGATTATAAAAAAATATGCCTGGCGGGATTTAAGTCGCGAATGCTCTGGGGGACGGATTTTCCCATCACTCATTGGCATAACCGTATCGGAGATAAAATTACTTTGTCTGTACTTTCCGAAAACTACAAAAATACATTGCTTCTCTTCAAATCAAAAATATTATAACAAAACGAATGTACGGAATTAAATAACTGTTCTTATCCCGCTTAAATTTCAAATTCCTCTCAAAATAACTCTCACACGTCAATTTTTTCGTGCTCGCTTGGTCTTGAAAAACTCGGAAAGGACGGCGCCGCACTCCTCCGCCATATTGCCGCCGCTGACCTCGACGTAGTGGTTGAAAAGTCCCTCTTCAAACAAATTCACCTTTGAGCCGCAAGCGCCGCTTTTTGGATCGTAGGCGCCAAAGTACAGCGCGTCGACGCGCGCGTTGATCATTGCGCCCGCGCACATGGGGCAAGGCTCCAACGTGACGTAGACCTCGCAGCCCTCAAGCCACCAATTGCCCACAACTTCCGCCGCGCGGGACAGCGCCTCCATCTCGGCGTGTCTCAGCGCATTGTTTGCCCTCTCCTTGAAGTTGACTCCCTCGGCAATTATGTTTCCGTCCTTTACAATGACTGCCCCGACGGGCACCTCGTCAACGGCGGCGCACTCGCGAGCAAGCGCAAGAGCGCGCAGCATAAATTTGTCGTCATACATACGTTATCCCCGCTTTATATATACAAATTTGCAACTTTAACAGCGTTTTGTGCAATATTATTTGTGATACTTTACGCCGGCGTTTATGGTCATCGCACGGTATATCTGCTCGGCAAGCATCACTCTGAACAGTTGATGCGGAAAAGTATAATTGCCCATGGACAGCACCATATCCGCGCTCTCCCTCAGCGCGTCGCTGTGTCCGTTGCTGCCGCCTACAAGGAAGGATACTTCGCCGTATCCCTTGGTTGCAAGCTCGTCCAGCAACGCGGCAAGTCTCTCGCTGTCGAGTTGGCGGCCGCGAAAGTCCATGGCTATCTTATATCCCTTCGCCTTTTGCAAGAGGGCGGCGCTCTCCATCTCCTTTTGCTGTTCGACGGGTTTGCCCTGCGGCGCCTCGGGCACCTCGATTATGTTGAGCCCGCCAAAGCGCGAACAGCGCTTGACGTACTCGCCGACGGCGTCCGTAAAGTAGCTCTCTTTTATCTTGCCCACACAGACAATGTTTGCCTTCATCGCATAATCCCCCACACAAGGCTGAACGCCGTTGCCGCGACGCCCATCGCCACGGTGACGATAAACGGCACATCCTTTTTGAGCGGCGCCGCCTCCGTTGCTTCAAATGCGCGCGCGGACACATTGCCCTTTTGCACCGCCCACTTGCGCATACGCGTAAGTATCAGCACTGTCAGCGCGCCCAGCGCCACCACCGCCAACGCGGATACCGCAAGTCCCGCCGACGTGGAGCGCAGCCAATCGCTTATCTTGTTGATAAAATCAAACGCGCCCCCGTTTTGCTCGACATATCCGCTGAACACCGAGTACGCGTTGTTGGCAAAGTGCATAAACATCGCGGGAAAAATGCTGCCCGTATAGTACATCACAAGCGCCATCACCGCTCCGTCCACAAAGGTGTAGCCCGTCTGGACTATGTTTTGGTGCATAAGGCTGAACAGCAGCGCGGAGACCAGCACAAATTTATATCCGCACTCGCGATACCCCGCGTAAATCAGCCCCCTATGCGCCACCTCCTCGAATATGGCGGGAAGCACCGCCACCAGCGCGAGCTGCTCGAAGAGCACTCCTACCGAGCTGTAGTCCGTGGATGAGGACGTGTGCGTGTAGCCGATCATGGACAGCGCCAGCTGCCACACAAAGGACACTCCCGACGTGACGGCGATCATACACACGGACAGCGCCGCCGTACACAGCCAATTTTTTGCGCCTATACGCTTTACGCCGAAGTCTTTGAGCAGACTTCCGCCCTGCCGCCTTGTGACGACGATGGCGTACAGCGCAAGCGGCATCACGCCGAATATCAGCAGTTGCACCACGCAGGTGAAATACGCGTCGATGTTGTCCACGCCCAGCGCGGAGTAGACGTCCAGCGCGCTGGACACCCTCAGCAGCAGGGTCATCAGGATCATGCCGAAGTATATCAGCCCAACGCTTGTCCGCTTTGTCATACAAGTCCCCTTATGAACGCGTACAGCCAATACACCGCCACCAATCCCAGCGCGATGTACACGCCGTACAGCTTCTGTTCGGAGCGGATCTCAATTCCGTTGGAGCGCGTAAGCGTCAGCGTCAGCCTGCGCCACCCGGAACGGGTAAACAATGATCTGAAAAATGCGAAAAATTGCAAAACGGGATTTTGCTTTTTGTTGTCGTCAATGGCGTAAATGGCAAACTCGTCGTACTCTATGCCGCCCGACGTCACCCTGAAGTTGCGCGCGCCGTCGCCCAGTCTGTACACCGCGTACAGCAGCGCGACAAGCGCAAACAGCCCCACCAGTACGCTGGCAGCGCCCGTAAGCCAATTGAAGTAGCCCAGCTTGAAGTACAGCGCGTCTATCTCGGGAAGGTATGCCGCCATGGTTATGCTTGCGAAGTTGTTGACAAAATGCACAATGCAGCAAGCCCACAGCGAGTCAGTAAGCACCGCCACCAGCGCCAGCACCACTCCCAGCCCGAATTGGTGTACGGTCTGCAGGGGATTTGCGTGCATAAGGCTGAACAGCGTAGCCGATATCAGCACGCCGAACCACAGCCCCTTTGAGGACAGCCCTCTGAACACGCCGCCGCGCATCAGCAGCTCCTCGCCGACGGCGGGCATGACCGCCATCACGATCAAGGAAAGGAAATATATGCCCACGTTTGAGTAGCGCGGCATACTTGCTCCGCTGCCCTTAAAGCCGATGAGCGCAAGGAACTCGCTCCACGCATTCGCAAATGGCAAAAACACCATGATCGCAGCGATCGCGATGAAGGGCATCAACGCCAACTGCCACAGCCTCTTTGGCGCGCCCAGCCTGCACGCATAGCCCACATTGACCCTGCGCACCTTGCAAAAGACAAACACCGTCGCGACAAAAGCCACCTGCATAAGCGCGTAGCCCAGCCAATCATACAGGCTCATCCCGTCAAGCCATACGTCGACGCGCGTGAGGATAAGCGAGGCGAACAGCGACAGTATGCTGCCCGCGCAAATTCCAAACAGGTACATTGAAGAGCTTTCCGAAGCAAATAAAGTCCTTTTCATGAAATTTCGTAAACCTCGCTTGCAAAATGTTGATGCGCAATGCCCAGCGTTATGGAGCTGTTTTCGCCAAGCGCGCGGCGCACGGCGTCGTACGCCAATTGTTCGGTGTTGTTGTTTTCGCTTATATGCCCAAGCACAATGGTGCGCACCTCGCTGTTGCCGTCCAACATATGCGCAAGCCTGCCGCTCGCCTCGTTGGACAGGTGCCCTTTGTCGGACAATATGCGCGCCTTGAGCTGAGGCGGATACTTGCCTTCCCTGAGCATAGTCACGTCATGATTTGCCTCAAGCAGCACCACCTCGCTGTCCTTCACGTTGCGCAATACGCCGCGCGTGAGCATTCCGATGTCGGTAGCTATGCTGCACCTCGCGCGCCCCGCCTTGAACGAATACGCCAGCGGATACGCCGCGTCGTGCGGGATGCGGAAGGGGCTAACCTCTATGTCTCCCACGCTGAAGCCGCCCTCGTAGTCGTCCACGTCCTGCACGCGCTTTACGCCGACGCCGCGCAGATATATCTCCCGCAAGGTGAGCGGATGCACGTACACGTTGCAATCCTCGCTGAGCCTGTCCAGCGCGCGGATGTGGTCGGAGTGCTCATGGGTGATCACCACGCCGCTGAGATCGCGGGGGGACACGCCATGATCCTCCAGCTCCTTTGTCAGGCGCGCATAGGAAATGCCCGCGTCCACCAACAGCGCAGTGTTGTCGGAAATTATAAGCGTAGCATTGCCCTTTGAACCGCTGGCAAGCGGGATCATCTTCAACATATCATGTGGCGCGCGCTCCGCATAGTTTTGCGGAATGCGTCTTAAACGGCATTTTATTGTGTTATTTTTGCAACTTAAAGCTGTCTTTAAGTCCGACAATGCTGTTGAACTCGTTCTTGTCGTTGCGCTTGATGAAGTAGCCTTCCCTCAAAAATTGGAAGCGCGTGTGTACGTCCGCATTGCCCACAAGCGGCTCCGCCTTGCCGTGCAGCACCGTCAGCGAATTGGGGTTGAGTCGATCCATATAATCGCCGTCGCCGTCCAGGATGAGGTAGTCGAACATATTGAGCGTCACGTCGACGCAGTCCTTTGCGCTTACCCAATGTATGGTGCCCTTCACCTTCATATTGGCGCCCTCTTCGCCTGAGCGCGTGCCCTCGAGGTACTCCACATGCACCGCCTGCACGTTGCCCTGCTCGTCGAGGTCGCAGCCCTTGTATTTTACGATGTACGCGCCCTTGAGGCGGACTATGCCGTCGGGCTTGAGGCGGAAGTACTTGGGCGGAGGATCGAGCATAAAGTCGTCCTGCTCTATGTACAGCTCGCGCGTGAAGAGCACGTCGTGCGTGCCGCTACCCTCGCGCTGGGGATTGTTTTCTATCTGCACGTACTCCTCGGCGCCTTCGGGGTAGTTGTCCACGATAAGTTTGAGCGGTTTTGTCACCACCATAGCGCGCTGTGCCTTGAGGTTGAGGTCCTCCCTGACGCAGTGTTCAAGTATGGAGATATCCACCTCGCTGTCCGCCTTGGCGACGCCTATGCGCGCGCAAAAGTCCTTTATCGCCTCGGGCGTATAGCCGCGCTCCCTTATGCCGGACAGGGTGAGCAGCCTCGGGTCGTCCCAGCCCCACACGATGCCCTCGTCCACAAGGCGCTTGATGAAGCGTTTGCTCATGATGGCGTGGGTGAGGTTGAGCCTCGCAAACTCTATCTGCCTCGGGCGGGGATCGAAATGGCAATTTTCCGTGACCCAGTCGTACAGCGGGCGGTGGTTTTCAAACTCCAGCGAGCACAGCGAATGCGTGATGCCCTCCACCGCGTCCTCGATGGGGTGCGCAAAATCGTACATGGGATATATGCACCATTTGTCGCCAGTGTGCGGATGCGTGGCGTGGCATATCCTGTAGATGACGGGGTCGCGCATGTTGATGTTGGGCGAGGACATATCTATCTTTGCCCTCAGCACCTTTGCGCCGTCCTCGAATTCGCCCGCGCGCATGCGCCTGAACAGGTCGAGGTTTTCCTCCACCGAGCGATTGCGATATGGACTCTCCTGCCCGGGCACGCCGAAGCTGCCTCTTGTGGCGCTTATCTGCTCGGCGGACAGGTCGCACACATACGCCTTGCCCTCCTTGATAAGCCCCTCGGCGCACCGGTACATCGTCTCGAAGTAGTCGCTGGCGTTGAAAAGGCCGTCCCACTCGAAGCCCAGCCACTTTATGTCGCGCTTGATGCTCTCCATGTACTCCACGTCCTCTTTGGCGGGATTGGTGTCGTCAAAGCGCAGGTTGCATTTGCCATGGTACTTTTCCTTCATGCCGAAGTTGATGCACAGCGCCTTTGCGTGGCCGATGTGCAGATAGCCGTTGGGCTCGGGCGGAAATCGGGTGACTATTGCGTTCACCTTGCCGCTTGCAAGATCTTCGGCGATAAAGTCGTCAATGAAGTTTCTGGTCGTGTCTTCCATGATTGCCTCCGCAGTTGTAATATAGATTTATATCCCCCGAAAACAGCTGATATACCTGTGCGCTCTCATCTGAGGGAGCAAAGCCGAAGCGCTTAAGCAGCTCGCCGTACTTCTTTGTTTTGAGCATTATGGGGCTGCCCTCGCGCAGTTTGAACATCATCGCATGCAAAAAGAACAGCTTGTCGCCATCCTCCACGCCGTCCTTGAAAAATATGCGCTCGATGTAGCCCGTCGGGACGTCCTCTATGGCTATGCGCATGCGCCAAAGCGCCACCGGCTCCGCCTCGTCGTACATGACGAATGTGCTGCCCGCATCGCACTCGACGCCCAAAGCCGCGCATATCTCCTCCAACCTATTTCCGCTTTCAAACCTTACTGTTAGCATAATATAATATGATACATCTTATATGGCGAAGTTGTCAACTGCGACGGCTATGCCCGCAAAATTTTCACCCAAAAATTTGTGCGCCGCGCGCTAAAACACAGGCGGCGATTTCAGCGACATTTTTGTGCGGAAAACTCAAAAAGCGAACGGCTGTTTTGCCGTCCGCTTTTTGCATAAACGCGATTTTATAATATTATTTTGACATTTTTATCTCACGCTTTTGTAAATCTGTTGTTGTAGAAGCTGATGCCTTCTTCTCCCGAAGAACTTGTGACGTACATCACCCCATCTATAATTTCGCAGGCGATCTCCTCTCCAAATCCATCAATATAAAACACTGCTACCGCATTGTTGCCTTTCCTTACGGTGTAAGTTGCAGTCTGATTGTATTGCGCGTCGCTGCATTCCACGGTTACCAAACCTGCGCCGTCAAACGTGAAAGTCCAGGTCTTGGCGTCCTCGGAAGAACCCGTGTAAGTGCCGACAAACTCATCGAGGACTATATCGAACACCACCGTCTTGTCGCCGCCGCCCGTGACGCTGACCGAAAGGTGCAGGTTGTCCTGCTTTTCGCACACAAAGCTCTGCGCGCCTATCGCAAAGCGCGCCTTGCCGTCCTCGACGGTGTACTTCGCGCTGTGTTGAGAGCCGTCAAAATAGACCGCGTTGCCGTTGCCGTCAAAGCTGATCCACTCCTCATCATGAGTGTATTTGCCGTTGAACAGGCTGACCGCGGCGACAAGGTCCACAGACTTCTCGTCCCTGACGAGGCGGATACTGACGTCGGAGCCGACATACAGCTGCACGTCCTGCCCCGCGAACTCGCCGCTTTCCATATAGAAGGACAGCGAGCTGTAATCGCCGTATTCATTTTCGCCAAGCACGTTGATGTGCGTGGGCGCCACGCCGTTAAGCGTGATGCCGCTTGCGCTCACCGACAACAGGATATCTGTCCCATTGTAGCTGCCCAAATAGTCCCCCACAAACGGCGCGTCTATTGCGACTTGCGCCGCGGGAACGCTGTACAGGAGTTTTTTGTGCCCAAGCGCGCCCGCATCTGCAAATATGATCTGGTTGTAAACGTCACTTCTGAGCACATAATCCGCATTTTGATATGTGAATTCGTACTCATAATAGTCGTTTTCGTGCAAGCGCGTGACGGCTTCGCCGTCTATAGTAAGGCTTGTCGAGCCAATCTCAAAGCGCATGCCGTCGCCCGTCGTCCAGCTGCCGATATACAAACTGTCAAAGCCATCAAAAGGCCCGAATTCGCCGTTATATGTGTAATATTTTACTTGGTTGTGGTAGTCAAGTTTGAGGCGGTCGCCCTCTATGGTTATATAACAATCGTAAATATCATTGCTCAACATGCTTCCGTCGGCATTGGGAGTTACGTGCAAATCACTCTCGCCGGGCACAGACATGTAGTACCACTCATATCCGCTGTCAAAATAGATGTAAACATAGTCCTTGCCATCGCCAAGCCAATAGCCGAGGAAGTCGTCCACGCTGCTGTGCAACTGATAGCCTTCCTTGACAAGCATCGCGGTGCCCTTTTGGAATACATTGCCGTCATGGGTCACATCGTAAACTCCGTTCGGCAGATATGGGCAATCCGAGCTGAACTCAATAGTATCGTCCTCGAAATCGTAATATCCGCTGTAGTTTTTATATTCCTTATTGTCATCTCTGTCCACAATGCTAATCCTGCCAAAGCCGTCGAATGTCACAACAATGTACATGCTTGAGGCATAGTCGTATCTGTACTTCGCGCCCTCAAGCGGATCCGCCGCCGCGACCACCGTGTAAACGCCGTTTTCAAAGTCCAGCTTGTACACCTTGCCGTCCACGTAGCACAGCTTGCTGAGCGGATTGAAAGTATAGTTTATCCTGCTCCCCGCGAGGATGCCGCCGCCGAAACCGTCAAACACCAGCTTGCCGTCCGCGCCCTCGAATGTGCCGTAGTCGCCCTCGGACAGCACAAACTCGCGGCCGCTTATCTTGGCGGGACGCGTGACCCCGTTGAAGGTCACAAAGAAGGACGGATCCTTCAGGCTGCCCTCTATTTGCGCGTAGTAGCACACGCCCTCGACGTCCACCACGTAGACCTCTTCTTTGTCACAGATAAACTGGCGCAAAGTGGTCTTGCCGCTTGCGTCCGCATATTCATATGGAACCTGATCGCACTTGACGTACAGTTTGCTGCCCATCCACAGGTTGCCCTGTTCGTCCATCGTCACGTTGATGGAATAGGACGCGGCATACCACATATATTCCAGCACATAGCCGCTGTTTTGCTTGTAGAAATAGCCGTATATGACCGGGGTGCCGTTGACGGACGTCACGACTCCGTTGTCCAGAACGGTCACATCATCGGTAGAACTGTACGCATACTTGCCCGCGACAAAGCTGCCGCTTTCACACCTGACAAAGTTGTAGTTGCGCGTGACGTAGCCCTCGTCATCTCTGTCTGCCGCATCCGTATCATACGCCACATACAAGCCCTTTATCGTACCCGAAGAGGTAAGATAGAAGCTCCAGCACTCGTCATAATTGTTGTAGCTCAGCGAGCCCGTCTGCAATGGGAATTCTTTGCCGCCTATCATAGTGTACGCGGAGTCCGTCAGATTCAGCTGTATCTCGCCGTTATCAACGGGCGTGGAGTTTTTGTCGCAGACGGTCACGGTCTCGTCGTTGATCTTGACCATCAGGCGCTTTTCGGCGTCCACCCACTCGCCGTTGTAGGCGCTTCTTGAAAAGACGTACGCCGTAAACTCGCATTCGCTGTCGATGACAAGCCCCGCTTCCGCTTTGACTTCGCCCGCGTACCAGCCCATAAATATCTCGCCTTGCACCGCGTAGAAATCGGGAATATCCGCCGCCGTAAGCGCGCCGCCAAAGGGGACGTAGACCTCCCTGACAACTATGTCGTTCGCCTTGAACACCACGCGGTTGCCGATAAGGTCAAAGCGCGCGACGTACTGTGCGTCCGCGTTGATAACAGTGTCGACAGTAAGCTGTGCCTCGCCGTCAAACCAACCCGCAAACGCATATCCGTCCTCGGCGGTGGGAGTGGGCAGCTGGGCAAGCTTTCCGCCCGCAGCGACCTCGACTTCGTCAAACACTTCGTCGCCCACCATAAATGTGACGGTATAGTATACTGTCGCCGGCTGATATTTTGCCAGCGCGGTCACGGACTTTGTGGGGACGTAGCCGCCCGCTATCTGCTCGTCTTCGACAAACCAGCCCACAAAATCCTCGCCGTCGTGCAGAGGTCCCGAGGGGATATCCTTGTCGGCGAGAGCATTGCCGCTTGCCACCTTGACGGTGTATATGGTAGCCGTGCCGTCCTTGAACGTGACTGCATATTCGCCTCCACCGTGATTGCACGCGACCAGCAGCCCCGCCGTCAAAATGAGCAGGAGCGCAGCGCATATGACCAAGCATAACGCCTTTCTTTTCATAAATTGTACCTCCGTACGAAACTATAACTATATAAGTATACGCCTTTTCACTTATAGTACCCGCCCCGCGTAAGTTTGTCAAGCGAATGTTGCGCGCGCATAATCGGTTTAATGTGGTTTTTGATATCTAAATAACGCCCGCCGCGCCCCATAAAACGCAAAATCGGACGGCGCGACGACTTGCTCCATCTCAAAATAATTGTTTTGCAAAAATCGCAAATTTCGATGTTTATTTGCACGAAATTATAAGATAAACTTGTTTATATGCAAAAATACCGCTCCGCGCGACCTCCGCAAAAACGTATGCGGCGGATCGCTTGGAGCGGTAAATTCGTCATGGGTTCAGGCGTTTTTGACGCGCCCGAGCGAGGTGTTGTCCACCCTTCTGTCCCTGAGGCTCTCTATGGGATTGGGCGACATTTCGTATCTGTAGTCTCCGCCCGCGCTGTCGATGTGGCACTTGATCGCCTCATGCGCAGGCTCCATCTTTTCGTTGTAGTTGACAAGGCGCTGGTACTTGAAGAAGTCCGCGTCGGAGGACATCTCGTTTACGTTTATATACCCCTCGCGGTTTGCCGTGTTCTGCACGGTGTTTGCAAGCACCTCGCGCACGTATTCGGGCTGAGGCGAAAAATGCAGCAGCTCGGGAAAATTGCCGTCGGGGATGACCTGTTGCCACTCCTTTTTGCCGTACGTCTTGAGGGCTTCGGCGGCGATGTGCAGGTGGGTTATCTCCTGCAGCAGGCACTGCTCCCACAGCCGCTTTATATTTTTGTCCGTCTCGTCCTTCCAGCAGGAGTAGTAGAGGTAGCACTCGGTGTATTCGTGGTTGAGCCAGCACTCCAGCATGCCCTCGTTCACGTCCATAAGCGAGCCGTATTGCGTGACGTGCTGTTCCTCCACCATGGCGATCTCCTGATACAGCCTGCGCCCCAGGTCCGTCTCGTAAAAGGCGCATTGATTCATATAGTAGTTCATCGTCTGCTGCTCCGCGGCGGTGATGATGGACACGTTCAGCTTGGTGATGGGCGCGCACTTCTTGAAATCGACGGGCTTTTTGACGTCGTCGTAGGGGTGCCTGTGGTGGGATATGGTGGGTCTGCCCGGCGTGATCTCCGTGTAGCCGTTGACCAGCCGCTCGGCGTGTATGCCGCGCTCCATGTCCAGCAGGTCGGCGTAGCGGTAGAGGTGGTCGAAGTCCTCCAACAGCGCAAAATCCATCGCCGCCTTCACGTCCTTGTCCGGCTCGCGCTGAGCAAGGATGGCGGTAAGCTCCACGGCAAGCTGCTCGTAGGCGATGGTGGTCTCAAGTATGCTCTCGTCCTTGGGTTTGAGACAGGCTATCTTCTTTTGCTGGCATTGCTCGCTTTTGCGCACAAACTCAAGCTGCCTGCGCAAATTGTTGTCCGGGCACTTCCTGAAAAACTGGTGGGAGAACCACACCGCCTCGTACTCCGTGCCGTTCATCAATATGACGCGCGCCTTTGTAAACGCGTCCGTATCGTTTTTGCCGTAGCTTGCGGGATAGATGTCCTTCCAGTCCAAAAACAGCTTTTCGGACTTCTCGGGGGCTTCGTTGAATGGGTTGAATGACATAAATTTTGCTCCTTTACTTTTTTCAAATGATTGCCACCCAAACGTGTTTTTATACTTTGCCTCTTTGCCCAACTTATACGCGTATGCCGCATATTGGCAACTTTATATGTGCAAAACAACTTGTTAAACATCGTTTTTGCGCGACATATGTCAAAATTGTCCGAAAAAAAATTATTTTTACGCGCCCGCTGGATCTTGGCGTAAAATGTCGCCGTTTTGGGCAATTTGCGCATAAAATGTAAAATCGTGTATTGCATAAGCCCAACCACTGTGCTAAAATAATTGTATGTCATAATAAGAGGTGGAAAATTATGAGTGAATATCCCGATTATATATCCCCCATACGCAAGCCGGCTCCCACGCCCGCAAGCATAGTCGAGGATGGAAAAGTACATTTCGGTACGTTTGACAGCCCGTTTGCAAATCTCAATCTGTTGGACGCTTGCAAGCCCTGCGGCAAAAAGATGCCCGACTTCATGAAAAAGTCCCGTCTGACGGAATGGGAGGCGTTCGAGGTGTTGATGGACGAGGGCGCGCTGATAAGCGCGGTCTACAGCATCGGCGCGCTGGGCTTCTCCATATTTGTGTGGTACGACAAGGCGGAAGACAAGATATACAGCTGGCGCAACCTCGTGCCCAAAAAGAAGGCGAAGGTGGCAAAGCAGCTGGTGGACGACTACTGCTACTGCAAGACGGGCAAGAGCGAGTACCGCATAGACAACGACTTCATGCACGGCAAAGCCTCCGCAAAGGGCTACAGCAAGGGCAAGAGCGGCACGTTTGAGATAGACATGAGCTTCGAGCGCGTCTCTCCCCTTGCCAACGGCGTGATGCCCCTCGCCAAAAACAAGGACGGCAGCTTCCGCAACGCCCTTTACAGCGAGAAGGACTTTTTCAAAGCGACGGGCAAGATCGTGCTCAACGGCAAGGAGTACGTCTCCAACGAGCGCTCGGTGGGCATCATCGACGACCACAAGGGCTTCTATCCCTTCAAGGCGCACTACGATTGGCTGACAAGCATGGGCACCATCGACGACGGCGGCGTCAAAAAATACTTTGCGTTCAACCTCACCCGCAACCAATCCGTGGATCAGTTCAACTACAACGAAAACGTCATCTGGTGCGGCGACGAGTCCTTCCCCATGCCTCCCGTGGTGTTCACGCACAAAGACGGCAAAAAGAAGGCGAACGAGTGGCACGTCACCGACGAGGGCGGCAAGGGCTTGGTGGACGTCACCTTCAACATCAGCAAGGTGTTCTATATGCCCATCCACGCGCTGGTGATAGAGTGCTACTACGCGCTGCCCTACGGCACGATCAAGGGCTACATCACGGACACCAACGGCAAAAAGTACATCGTGGACGGCATGCTGGGCATAGGCGAAGACAAGACAACCAGAATGTAAAAATGTAAATAGACCATAAAAAATATGAGCCGCGTCGCGGCTCATATTTTTTGTCCCTTCATTTTCAATTTCCAAACACGGAATCTATCAATCTGAATGCGTCGGCTTGCATTATGCTCCAATCCGCGCCGACGTTGATGTGGCTTTGGCTTTGGTAAGTTATCAACCTGCCGCTTTGCTCAAGCGCGGAAACGTCCGCCGCAGAGCCGCCTATGGAACTGTAAAACGGCACTACGCCGTCGCCATTCCTCGCGTAACGCAAAGTATAGTTGTAACGCACGTTGCCGTCCGAATCATACATCACGTTCCCCTCGCCGTCGCGCATGGTGGTGCAATCAAGCCCGACTATCGTGCTACTGTCGGATCCTACAAAGTAGTAGGAATTGACCGCTTCCGCCGCCAACTTACCGCCCACAAACAGGCTGTCAAAGTAGTTTTCCAAGCCGCCGACGCTCTCCTTGATGCGCTTTCCGTCGGGGTCCGCCGCCTGGCCCGCCTTGGCATCCGTCTTGGTCTTGATGGCAACGCCGTCGTCCTCGCCGTCCACCATGTAGTACGCCCAGGGCTGAGTCTTGTAGAAGTTGTACAGTTCCTCCTTGGTGGAAATCGCCACGCCGTCCACCGTGATGCCGTGCGCGCCCGCCTCGTATTGCGCGGAGCTGAGTAGCTGCCACGAAGGCACCAGACTTATCAGCCCCGTGTTGTTGGTCAGAAAATCGCCCACGCTGTTGAGCACGTTGCGCACGACGCTCTTTATCATATCGGCGTTGTCCGTGGAGCCGAGCATCGCGTCAAGATAATCCAGCGGACAGCTCAGCGCCGCCAATGCGTCAAAGGAACCGAGCGCCGCCGGGGCAAAGCCCAAATTTAGCCTCACCTTTTCGCGGTTCTGCGCGCTCCTTGCAAGATAGCTGTTGACCACCGCGCCGCCCATGCTATGGGACATAAGCACGACGTCGGTGTACTTTTGATCGTTGATGAAACGCTCCAGCTGCGCCGCGGATTGCGCTGGAGAAAGTCTCCAATCCTGGTTGTATATCACTACGTCCGCGCCGCCGCCGTACTTTGAATACAGCGCGTCATATATGGGCTTGTATATCCAGCACACACCGTAGGTGACGTCCATCACGTTGCCGTCCTCGTCAAGTGGCATTCCATTGGCGGGCACCACGTCGGGATTGAGCGGTTGTCCGTCCTCGTCAAGCGACAGGTCGTACAGCACGCCGCCCTTTTTCCACTCTATCATGGAAAGCAGGCTTGCGATGCCTCCCTCCTCGCCGTCGAGGACATCCTGAAGGACCTGCTGCATATCCGCCTCGCCGCTCATGATCGCGCTTATGTCCACGTCCGCCTTGATGGGATCCCACTTCGCCTCATTGGTGGATGAATCGTAAAATCCGCCCGCAAACAGCGCCGTCACAAATATGATGGCGCGCTTGTCCTTATCCTTGTTGCAAGCGGCAAATGCAAACAATGAAAGCAGCAACACAAGCACACAGACAATTGCCGTGATCTTTACGCTTTTTTTCATATATATGCCTCAAACAAATGTTTACACATCAAAAATGACAACTTGATCTGCCTTTTTGTCACTTTGCTATCATATACAGTTTCAGCACGCCGTCAAACTCCGCTCTCTCCTTGGCGCACAGATCCTCCGCCTCCAACGCGCGGCGAACTGCTATCCACAGGGCGCGTATCATAAGCGAATCCCTGCTGTCTATCGCGGCGGCAAGCGCCTCAAGCATAACTATGTAATCTGCTCTGCCTTCGCCCTCGAACTCGTGCAGCGCCTTGGAAATGTTGTACATCAGGTACTCCGTGCGCTTTTTAAGACCGGAGGAGGCAAACTTGACGTCCCTCTCTATGGGCGCGGCGGGCTGTTCCTCAACGCCCTCCCACACGTAGCGCACCACCGTCTGCTTGAAGGGGTCGAGCACGGAGGCGTAAAACTTGTCCAGACTTTCCTGTTGCGTGGGCGCGGGGAAATAGGCGCCCACAAAGTCGAAGATGCCCACGCTGCCCGCGTCGAATTCAACCAGCAAATTGCAGATGAGCGCCACCAGCCTGCGCCCGTCGGAGGGCAGTTTGACGACGTAGTTGTCGCCAAGCTTTGAAAAAGCCATACCCTTTTCGAAACTGTAGTCAAACCCTTTGCTGCACGCGGTGAGCACCTCGCGGAACTCCTTGTAATACGCAAGGCATTTGAGCACGGAGCCTATCCTTTTGTCCACATATATCATGCTGGATTTCTTGAGGTCGTCGATGGCGCATACCAGCGCGTTTATCCCTTCCGAATTGTTTGTCATAAATACCTCATAATATCAAAACAGACGCTTTAAGCGCTTGTTTTGACAGTTTATCACCACTTATTGTGCACTTTTTCCGCAAAGCCGATCATATCCTTGATCTCGATGACGGTGCCGTCGTCAAGCGTTGCGGTGCCATTGAAGTAGCCAAACACCTGGTGCGGTATCATGCACATCACCTTAAGATCAAACGGCTCGTAGCGGTCTATGATGGGATGGAATGTGCATTCGAATCTGCCGTCGGTGGAGGTGAACTTCCAATCCTCCATATATCTCGGCTCGCCGTCCTTGTCGCCGGGGATGACAAATTCCACCCTGTCCAGCTTGTGCGCCTTGCCGTTGTAAAACAGCATATCCTCGCTTGCCGCCGTCGTGTTGCCAAAGCCGTAGCCGAGGTTCCAACCGAACGTGCTGCCGTCCTCAAGACGGGTGTGCATACTGCTCCAATACCACGTGTTGTCGTACGTCCACACGCCTCTGCCCCAATCCAGCGTGCCGAAGCTGTCGGCGGGATCGAAAGCATACTGTTTGTCGCCCAGCGTCAGCGTGCCCTCCGCTTTCATGCAGTTTATCTTCTGATTGAAGTAAAAGTGCCCCGCCTTATCGAAGGGAGTGGCGATGACCATACTCTCCTCAGGTTCGTCGCTCAAAGTGATGTCCCAGCTGACGTCGGTGCCCTGCTTGTCCGCGTTGGGGTACACGCCCGTGAGGCGGCGAGTCTTGCCGTCGTTGGTCACTCTCATCTCCACCTTGCCGTTTTTCCAGCCGCAGTCGCCCTGCTCGCTGGTGCGCGGCATATTCAGCTTGCCCATCGGGAAGAGAAATATGGAGGTGTTGGTGAACTGCGCGGGAGTCACAAAGTCCATCACCGTCAGGCTCAGCGCGCCCACAAAGCCGAGGTCGCTTATGGTGACGCACAGCGCGTAGCTCTTGTTGCTGATATAGTAGTAGTCCCACTCCTTTATGCGCGCCTTGGGCGCTTTGATGTTTTCGCGATTGTAGACGTACAACATCTTTTTTGCGAAGCCCGGAGTGGCTATGTTGCCTTCCGAGTTGAGAAGCGGAGTGCTTTGAAAGATCTGATTTTGCATATTTTTTCCTCTTTTTGAAAAGATATTATATTTATGATGTAATTTTAGCACAAAATTTGTCCCATGACAAGAGCAATTTGCGCTTCCTCCCTCCCGCCGCGCGCAAAATAAAATGCCTGCCGAAGCAGACATTTTGCAATATCGTATTTGTCCCTCTCAGACGGTTTGGGCAAGGTGCAACATAACAAAGCCCTGCTTTGCCTTGCACAGCGGGCAGCAATCCCACGCCTCCTTGCCCGTTGCCTCGTATCCGCAGCCGCTGCACTTCCAGGTGACCGCCTTCTCCTTTTTGTACAGCGTGCCCGAGGACATCTGCGCGTAGAGGTCGTCAAACAGCTTCTCGTGGCAGGTCTCCACGCCGGCTATTTTTTCAAACAGGTCGGCGATCTCCTCAAAGCCCTCCTCGCGCGCGGTCTTGGCGTACGCCTTGTAGGTGCGCACTTCTGCCGCCTCGTCCTCCGCCGCCAGCTTGAGATTGGCGGTAAGATCCCACTTCTCGCGGAAGGGATAGCCGGAGCAGATGTCAATGTTGTCGATGGTTTTGTCGCTTGCCTGCTGGATGAAGGTGTACAGCATGCGCGCGTGGTTGAACTCGTTGTAAACCACTTTGTCGATGACGTCCGCCATGGCGTTGTAGCCCGCGTTGCGCGCGCCGTACTCCACAAAGCTGTACCTTGCGTGCGCCATCATTTCGCCCGCGTAAGACTTTGCGAGGTTGAGCAGCGTTTTGCTTTCAATAAGTTTCATAAAATATCTCCTTGTCTTTTTTGATAATTATTGCAAAAAGCGGCAACACTTATACCGCTTGGATAAAAAATTCGCCGGCGCGCTTGAACTTGCGCCACGTAGGTGATATTATATTGTCATCAAAGCGTATAGGAGTTTTCTATGAGCGATTGCACACACGATTGCGACAGCTGCGGCAAGGATTGCGCAAGCCGCATAACCTTTGACAAGCCCCACGAGCTGTCGCGCATAGGCAAAGTTATAGGCGTTGTAAGCGGCAAGGGAGGCGTGGGAAAATCGCTTGCCACCTGCCTACTTGCGGCCCAAACGGCGGCATCGGGCAAACGCGCCGCCATTCTCGACGCGGACATAACGGGTCCGTCCATTCCGCGCGCGCTGGGCATACGCGGCTCGGCTGAGGGCGACGACATGGGCATATACCCCCGCGTCGATCGCAATGGCATCAAAGTGATGTCATCCAACCTGCTGCTGGAGCACCCCAACGACCCCGTCGTGTGGCGCGGGCCGATGATCGCGGGTATGGTCAAGCAGTTCTGGACGGACGTCATCTGGGGAGACGTGGACGTAATGTTTGTGGATATGCCTCCCGGAACGGGCGACGTGCCCCTCACCGTGTTTCAATCCATCAAGCTGGACGGCATAGTGATCGTCACCTCGCCGCAGGAGCTTGTGGGTATGATCGTCGAAAAGGCGGTGAAGATGGCAAACACCATGAAGATAAAGATATACGGCGTAATCGAAAATATGAGCTATCTGCTCTGCCCGGAATGTGGCAAACAGATAGACGTGTTCGGCAGCGGCAAAGTGGACGAGGTGGCGACGGACTTTGACCTAAAGGTGCTTGCGCGCATCCCCATCGACAGGGATATCGCCGCCGCTATGGACGAGGGCGACGCGGGCAGACTTGCCAAATATCAATATATGGCGACAGCTCTCAAAGAGATATTGCGCTGAGCCTTATTTGACAAAACAGGCACTTTAAGTGGAGAAAACGACGTATGAACCGCCGAGAATTGGCAGAACGTTATTTTGTTGAGGGCTACAACTGCACGCAGGCGACGGTGCTTGCGTTTGAGGAGCTGTTTGACATCCCGCGCGAACAGCTGCTGCGCATATCCTCCTCGTTTGGTGGAGGCATGGGCAGATTGCGCGAGGTGTGCGGCGCGGTGAGCGGCATGTTTTTTGTCGCAGGCGCCATCACGGGCTACTCCGAACCGGGAGATGTGCAGCAAAAGGCTAAGCACTACGCCACAATACAGGCGCTGGCGGCAAAGTTCCGCGAGACGCACGGCAGCATAATCTGCCGTGAACTGCTTGGCACAAAGCCGGCAAGCACGGATCCCACGCCCGAGGCGCGCACGCCGGAATACTACAAGACCCGCCCCTGCGCAAGGCTGGCGGGCGACTGCGCGCAGATACTGTGCGAGTACTTCGACATCCCCGACAAACAATGAGCTACTACGACAAGGTTTACGAGATCGTTCGCAATATCCCCGCGGGACATGTGGCGACGTATGGTCAGATCGCCGCGATGACGGGCTCGCCCAAGGCTTCGCGCGCGGTGGGATACGCGCTGCACCTCAATCCCGACCCACAGCGCATCCCCTGTTTCAGAGTGGTCAACCGCTTTGGAGGCTGTGCGCCCGCGTTCGCGTTCGGAGGCAAGGACGTGCAGGCAAATCTGCTGCGCGCCGACGGCGTGGAAGTGTCCGAAGACGGCTACGTAGACCTTGACAAATATCAGTGGAAAACGACGCAAACAGATGTTAAAACGCCAAAATAAAGCTGATAAACCGTGTTATAAGAAAGAAGCCCTCGCAAATTGCGAGGGCATTTTTTAAGTGCGTAAGGGCGCTCAGATAAGTTTGATGACGCACATTTGCGCGGCGTCGCCCCTTCTGTAGTCCGTCTTTACGATGCGAGTGTAGCCGCCGCCCTGACCTGTCTCGTCCTTGCGGGCGTCATACTTGGGCGCGTACTCCTTGAATATCTTCTCGATGAGAGGATGCTTTGTGTCCCTTATGCGGGCGCGGAAGGCGGACTTGGATTCCTTGTCCTGCTTGACTTCCTGTATATCCACCAGCTCCGCCATAAGTCTGCGGCGCGCCGCAAGCTTTTTGGGGCCGTCGTTGGTGAATTCCACGCTTGTCTTTTCGCCCTTGGCGTTGGTGACGGTCTTGACCGTCTTGACATCGTCCTTATAGGCTCTGAGTGCGATGGTGATATACTTTTCCGCAAGTCTTCTTACAGACTTTGCGCGATCAACGGTGGTGGTCAGATGACCATACCACAGAAGCTCCGATACCTGATTTTTGAGCATAGCCATTCTTTGGTCTGTGCGCTTACCTAATTTTTTTGGCATAATTACCTCCTAGTTAGTCCTCTTGCGTTTTCAAGCTCAAACCGAGGTCTTCGAGCTTCTTGACTACTTCCTCGAGGGACTTTCTGCCGAGGTTTCTGACCTTGAGCATGTCCTCTTCGGAACGCTTTGTTAAGTCTTCGACGGTGTGGATACCTGCGCGCTTGAGGCAGTTGTACGAACGCACCGACAGATCCAGATCCTCAACAGACATCTCCAACACCTTTATCTTGCTGTCCGCCTGCGGCTCCACAAGGATAGCCTTGTCCGCCATGTTCTCGATGAGGTCGACAAACAGCTTGATGTGGTCGTTCATTATCTTGGCGGCGAGGGAGGTGATCTCCTTTGCGGACGTAGTGCCGTCGGTGGTCACTTCCAACGTGAGCTTGTCAAAGTCGATGCTCTGCTCGACGCGGGTGCTCTCCACGATGTAGTTTGCCTTCACGACGGGGGTGTAGATGGAGTCGATGGGGATATACCCTATCCTTCTGTGCGGGTCCTTGTTCTGCGAGGCGGGCACATAGCCTCTGCCCGTGCCGACGAATATGCGCATATTGATGCTTGCGCCCTCGTCCAGCGTGCAGATGATCTGATCGGGATTCATCACCTCTACGCCCGTGGGGCACTCTATATCGCCCGCGGTGGCAACGCCAACCGTGTTGAAGTTGAGGGTGCACTCGTCCGTCTTGCCCTCGTTGCCCACGGCAACCTTGAAGCGGACGGATTTGACGTTGAGGATTATCTCGGTGACTTCCTCTTTGACGCCCTTGATGGTAGAAAACTCGTGATCGACGCCGTCGATCATCACGCCCACTGCCGCGGCGCCGGGAAGCGCTGAGAGAAGAATACGACGCAAGCTGTTGCCGATGGTTGTCCCGAAACCGCGCTCAAGCGGCTCGACTACGAACTTGGCAAAATTTTTGCTTTCGTTCTCTTCGAATGTGATTTTGGGGCTTTTGATTTCCATCATTAACGTATCCTCCTATAAGATTATTTGGAATACAACTCGACGATGAGGTGCTCCTGCACGTCAAGAGCGACGTCCTCCCTCTGAGGCAGAGCGACAACTTTGCCCACAAGCGTGGTGTTGTCAAACTCCAACCACTTGACGATGTTGAGGTTTTTGGTCTGCTTGACGTTGTCCCACATGGTGGAATCCTTCTTGTTTTCCTTCACGGCAATGACGTCGCCGACCTTGACCATATAGGAGGGGATGTTGACGTTTTTGCCGTTGACGGTGATGTGACCGTGGTTGACTATCTGACGCGCCATTGCCCTGGAGCTGCCCAGCCCGAGGTTGTACACGACGTTGTCAAGGCGCCTTTCGATGAGGATAAGCATGTTCTCACCGGTGATGCCGCGCATCTCGGACGCTCTGTCATAGTACATCTTGAACTGCTTTTCGGTCACGCCGTAGTAACGCTTGGTCTTCTGCTTCTCTCTGAGCTGAACGGAGTAACCGCTAGCCTTCTTTCTGCTGCTGCCGTGTGCGCCGGGAGCCACTCTCTTGAGATCGAAGGTGCACTTTTGAGACGTGCACTTGTCGCCCTTCAGATAAAGTTTGCAACCCTCGCGTCTGCAAAGACGGCAATCGGGTCCTGTATATTTAGCCATATTGAAATCCTCCTATTACAGTCTTCTCGCCTTGGGCGGACGGCAACCGTTGTGGGGGATGGGAGACACGTCCTGAATGAGCGTGACTTCCATGCCGACGTTGCCCAGCGCGCGAATTGCGGACTCTCTGCCCTGACCGGCGCCCTTGACATAGACCTCGACGGTCCTCATGCCCTGGTCGTACGCGATCTTTGCGGCGTCCTCGCTGACCATCTGCGCTGCAAACGGAGTGGATTTACGGCTGCCGCGCAGCTTGAGCTTGCCTGCGGACGACCACGAAACCGCGTTGCCGTTCATATCGGTGATGGTCACGATGGTGTTGTTGAAGGAGGCGTGAATGTGCACCTGACCTTTTTCAACACGCTTGATATCTTTTCTCTTTTTGATAGCTTTTCTTGCGATACCTGCCATAGTCTGCCTCCTTACTTCTTGCGGCTGACGGCGCGTTTGGGTCCTTTACGGGTGCGCGCGTTCTGCTTTGTATTCTGTCCGCGTACGGGCAGTCCCTTTCTGTGACGGACACCGCGGTAGCAACCTATCTCCATCAATCTCTTGATGTTGAGCGTCACCTCGCGTCTGAGGTCGCCCTCGACGTGCAGGTTGCTTTCAATGTAATCACGGATAAGACTCACCTGTGATTCGGTCAGATCTCTTACGCGCGTGTCGGGATCGATGCCCGTTTCACGCAAAATCTGCTGAGATGTGGAAAGACCGATGCCGTAGATGTAGGTAAGTCCGTATTCTACTCTCTTGTCGCGCGGAAGATCCACGCCGGCGATTCTTGCCATTTTTTACCTCCGAAATGATATATACGATTTATCTATATGGACGCGTACGGTGTTGCCTTGTATAAATGGAATGGGGCAACCAGCCGCCATACGCTCAGTTCCGTATTTGCGCTTATGCAAAAACGCACAAGCGATGCCACCGCTCAGCCCTGACGCTGCTTGTGATTGGGATATTTGGAGCAGATCACCATAACTCTGCCGTTTCTCTTGATGACCTTGCACTTGTCGCACATGGGTTTTACACTGGGTCTGACTTTCATTGTTGGTCCTCCTTTTTATTTTGCCTTACTTGTTGCGGTAGATGATCCTGCCCTTGGTAAGGTCGTACGGCGACATCTCGATCTTTACGCGGTCGCCCTCCAGAATTCTGATGTTGTTGATGCGAAGTTTTCCGCCCAGATACGCCAACACTTGGTGTCCGTTTGTAAGTTCCACTCTGAATTGGCTTTTTGGCAGAGCCTCGACCACTTTGCCCTCGGTTTCGATGACGTCGTCCTTTGACATTGCAACCTACCTTGATTTATTTTTGCCGTACAGTTTCATTGTACAGGCGAAGTGCGCTATACAGTTCGGCGTCAAACACTTGCGCGCCCGATTTGAGCTTGTCGGCTATCTTTGCCAGCATATCGCCGTGCGAGCCCAGATGCTTGACGTTTTTCAGCTTTGCCTTCTTGATGCGACGCAGGTCTCCGTCGGCGATGAGCACGCGGCTGTCGTCGACAATGCCCACCACGGCATAGTACCTGCCGCTGTCCCTTCCTGCCTTGGAATATACTACCTGACCGATCTCCATATCAAAGCGTCAATATTTCAGCCCCTCTTTCGGTCAGGGCGACCGTGTTTTCGTAATGCGCGGAGGGTTTGCCGTCCAGCGTTTCGCATTTCCAGCCGTCCTCCAGCGTCTGCCAGGTGCCCATGTTTATCATGGGTTCGATGGCAAGCACCATGCCCACCTCCAGCTTGGGACCGTGTCCCGCCTTGCCGAAGTTGGGGACGGAGGGATCCTCGTGCATCTCCCTGCCTATGCCGTGCCCCACCATGCTCCTCACCACGCCGTAGCCGCGTGATTCGCAATAGGTCTGCACTGCATGGGATATGTCGCCCAGTCTGCCGCCCGCCTTGAATTGCTTGACTCCCTCAAAGAAGCTCTGCTTTGTCACCTCGACAAGCCTACGCTTCTCCTCGCTTATCTCGCCCACAGCCAGCGTCCTTGCGGCGTCCGCCTGCCAGCCCTGATATATAAGACCGCAATCCAGACTGAGTATCTCGCCCTCCTTGAGCCTGCGCGCGGAGGGAAATCCGTGTACGACCACCTCGTCGATGGAGGCGCATATCGTCCCCGGAAAACCGCCGTATCCCAAAAATGAAGGCTTGCTGTCGTGCGACGTGATGTAATTGTACGCAAACTCGTCCAGCTTTTTGGTTGACACCCCCGGCTTGACCTTGTCCGCCAGATACAGCAGACAATCCCTGAGGATGGCGCCGGAGCGGCGCATACATTCTATCTCCGAAGGACTCTTAATGTAGATCATCAAGCACCTTCTCGATATCGGCAAATATCTCTTCCCTGCTGCCCGTCGCCTCTATGTTGCGCAGCTTTCCCTGCGCCTCGTAGTAGTTCGCAAGCGGAGCGGTCTGCTGTCTGTACACCTCAAGGCGCCTCAGCACCGTTTCGGGCTTGTCGTCGTCGCGGATGTACAGCGGCTTGCCGCATTTACGGCAGGTCTCGTCGCCGCCCAGCGTGGAGATGTGATATGTCTCGCCGCAAGCGCACACGCGCCTACCGCTGAGCCTGTCGACTATCACGTCGAAGGGCACGTCCACATTGATGGCGACGTCGATGCGCGCCACTCTGTCCAGAGCCTCCGCCTGAGCGACCGTGCGAGGAAAGCCGTCGAGGATATAGCCGCCGTTGCAATCGCTTTGCGCCAGCCTGTCCTCCACAAGCCCTATCACGACATCATCCGGCACAAGCGCGCCGGCGTCTATGTAGGATTTGGCTTTGAGTCCCAGCGGAGTTCCGTCCGCTATGTTGCGGCGGAGTATGTCGCCCGTGGAGATGTGCGGCACGCCGTACTTCTCTTTGATGAAGGCGGCCTGCGTACCCTTGCCCGCGCCGGGAGCTCCCAACAGAATGATGTTTTTCATATCTTGCCATTATAGCACGCTTTAACTTCCGAGGCAATCAAATACGCACGGAAGTTAAGCTGCATACATATTGTTGTTTTACTTGAGGAAGCCCTTGTAGTGCTTCATCATGATCTGCGATTCCAGCTGCTTGTTCAGCTCCAATGCGACGGAAACGACTATCAACAAGCCCGTTGCGGAGAATGAACTGCCAAATCCGAGATCATATCCCCCGCCGTAACGTCCGCTGAGCGCCAGGAAGATGAAGGTAGGCACCAGAGCGATTATCATGAGGAATATCGCGCCGAACAGTGTTATACGGTTGTTTATCTTCCTCAAAAAGTCGCTGGTGGGCTTGCCCGCTCTTATGCCGGGAATGAAGCCGCCGTACTGCTGGATGTTTTTGGACACGTCGTCGGGGTTGAATTGGATCTGCGCATAGAAGTAGGAGAATCCAAGTATCAACAGCGCCAACAGCACATAGTATACGGGAGTGCCCGAACCCATGTACGTCGCGTACCACACAGCCGCGGGGGTGTTGGAGAAGAACAATTGGATGATCATCTGAGGCAGCATCAACAGGGATGAGGCAAAGATGATGGGCATGACGCCGCTGCCGTTGACCCTGATGGGGATGTAGGTGGTCTGTCCGCCGTACATCTTGTTGCCCTTGATCTGCTTGGAGTACTGCACCGCTATCCTGCGTTCCGCGCCGTCCATAAAGACTATGAACGCGAAGATGCCCACAACCACTGCGATGAAGCCGAGGATGTTCCAGATAAGCTCCCAGCGGTCGCCCAGCTGTCTGAACGCGCCCGCCATCGTGGTGCCCGCCGTAGCGAGGATGCCGATGAAGATTATGATGGAACTGCCGTTGCCTATGCCGTACTCGGTGATACGCTCGCTCAGCCACATGACCATCGTGCTGCCTGCCACCAGAATGATGATGGTCATTGCCATGGTCAGCACCGCGGGCGAATCGGAGTTCTTCTCAAAGGAGAACAGAGGATTGATACCGTTGCTGTTGTTGAGCATCACGACGATACCTATCGCCTGTATGACCGCCAACACTATAGCCACGATACGCGTGATCTGCGTCAGCTTCTTTCTGCCCTCTTCGCCTTCCTTTGACATCCTTTCAAGCGCGGGAATGACCAATGTGAGCAGCTGCATGATGATGAACGAGTTGATGAACGGCAATATGCCCAGCGCGAACAGCGTCGCGTTCTGCAACGAGCCGCCCGTGATGGCGCCCAACACCCCAAGGAAGTCCTGCGCACCGCCGAACACACTGCTTATGACGTTGGCGTTCAGCGTGGGCACGGGAATATAACATCCTATGCGGTAGACCAGTATGAGAAGCAAGGTGAACCATATCTTCGTCCTGATCTCTTTTGATTTGAATGCGTTTTTGAGCGTTTCAAACATTATAGCACCTCTACCGTGCCGCCTGCCTTTTTGATTTTTTCAACTGCAGACGCGGTGAATTTGTTTGCTCTGACAGTTACCTTCTTGGTCAACTCGCCGTCGCCCATGATCTTAAGTCCATAGGGCTCCGCCTTCTTGACGATTCCTGCCTCGATGAGCTGCTCTATACCGACTTCCGCCCCGTCCTCGAATGCGTTCAACGCCTGGACATTGACCGTGGTGTACACGTGTGCAAATCTCTTGTTGTTGAATCCGATTTTGGGAAGACGTCTTGTCATAGGCATCTGTCCGCCCTCGAAGTTGGGACGTACGCCGCCGCCGCTTCTTGCCCATTGACCCTTGTGACCGCGGGTGGAGGTCTTGCCCATGCCCGAGCCTATGCCGCGGCCAACGCGCTTAGAAGGGGTTTTTGCTCCTGTCTGAGGTCTGAGTGTTTGTATTTCCATTGTGCCCTCCTCAGATTTCCTCGACCTTGACGAGGTGGGAAA
Organism: uncultured Clostridia bacterium; assembly: GCA_947625225.1. Classification (GTDB taxonomy): domain Bacteria; phylum Bacillota; class Clostridia; order Christensenellales; family CAG-917; genus CAG-475. Next base: position 46,062 of record CANQNQ010000001.1, read on the forward strand.
CCTTGACGATCTTGCCTCTGAGGCAAGCGTTGTCGTTGAAGACTCTGCTGTTGCCTATCTTGTGCAGGCCCAAAGCCTCAAGATTGGCCTTTTGATTTTCCAGAGTGCCGTTGGGACTTTTAACGAGGGTCACTCTGACTTGCTTTGCGCTTTCCTTTGCCTTTTTAGCCATAATACCCTCCTTAGTCTGCCACCACGTCAACGCCGCGCAGCGCAGCGATCTGGTCTGCATTTCTCAGGCTCTTGAGTCCTTCCATCGTCGCCTTTGCGGAGTTGATGGGATTGTTGGAGCCCAGGGACTTGGTCCTGATGTCCTTGACGCCCGCTACCTCGAGCACGTCGCGCACTGCGCCGCCCGCGATAACGCCGGTACCTTCCTGAGCGGGCAGGAGCAATACCTGTCCTCTGCCGAACTTACCTGTCGTCGCATGAGGAATCGTGCCGTTTTTGAGGGAGATGTCCACCATGTTGCGCTTCGCAAGCTGAGTGGCTTTTTCGATGGCTTCGGGGACTTCCGCCGCCTTGCCCATACCCAGGCCTACCTTGCCTGCGCCGTCGCCGACCACCATGAGCGCCGAGAAACGCATGTTCCTGCCGCCCTTGACCGTCTTTGTGACGCGGTTGACTGCGATGAGCTTTTTGGTGAGGTTGTCGTTCTCCTCTCTGTTTCTGTCATTACGTCTGTCACGATTTTCTGCCATAATTCCTCCTAAAACTCAAGACCGGCTTCTCTTGCGCCGTCTGCCAGAGCCTGAACTCTGCCGGTGTACAGATAGCCGCCTCTGTCAAAGACGACCTGCTTGATGCCAAGCGCCAATGCCTTTGACGCCACTGCGGCGCCCACCAGCTTTGCCGCCTCCGTCTTGGTGACGTCCGCCGCCTTGGCGGCCACGTCCTTTTCCAGAGTGGACGCTGCGCAAAGGGTGTGACCCTTTACGTCGTCGATCACCTGAGCATAGATATGGTTGGTGCTTCTGTACACGCAGAGGCGAGGCATCTCGGCGGTGCCGCTGACCTTTTTGCGCACTCTCTCGTGACGAGCCCTTCTGTCCTGATTTTTATCGATCTTTTTAATCATACTGTCACCTCATTACTTCGTGGCGCGCTTGCCGACCTTCTTGACGACCACTTCATCCTTATAGTGGATGCCGTAGTTGTGGTAAGGTTCAACGGGCTTGATCGCCTTGATAGTGGCTGCTTCCTGTCCGACAAGCTGACGGTCGATGCCCTTGACAACAATTTCAAGAGGCTGAGGCAGCGCAAACGTGATGCCTTCCGGCGCAACCACTTCCACACTGTGGGAGAAGCCTATGTTGAGCACCAGCTTCTTGCTGTCGGCAAGCGTGACCTTGTAGCCGACGCCGCTGACGATCAGCGACTTCTCAAAGCCCTTGGTGACGCCCACAACCATGTTGTGGATGAGAGCGCGGTACAGACCGTGCAACGCGCGATGATCCTTGTCGTCGGAGTGACGTTTGCACACGATGTGCCCGTCCTCAAGCGCCACGTCGATGGACTTGTCCACCTTCTGCGTAAGCGTGCCCAAAGGACCGCTGACGGTGACAAGATTGTTCTCGTTTTTGAATGTTACTCCGGCAGGGAGCGCGATGGGGGATCTACCTATTCTCGACATACTGACCTCCTTACCAGATGTAGGCGAGCACTTCGCCGCCTATGTGCTGAGCCCTTGCCTCTTTGTCCGTAAGGATGCCCTTGGATGTGGACAGGATGGCGATGCCCATGCCGTTGAGCACTTTGGGGAGATTGTCGACGCCTGCGTACACGCGCAAACCGGGAGTGGATACTCTCTTGAGGCCGGTGACGACCTTCTGATTTTTGTCGGCGGCGTACTTGAGGGTGATGGTGATGGTGTTTTGCACTTCGCCTTCCACCACTTCATAGCCCTTGATGTAGCCTTCTCTCACCAAAATGTCTGCTATTGCTACCTTGATCTTGCTTGCGGGGACGTCCACCGTTTCGTGCTTTGCGACCAAGGCGTTCCTGATACGAGTCAACATATCTGCAATTGGATCTGTCATGGTTTATACCTCCTCTTACCAGCTTGCTTTCTTTACGCCCGGAAGCTCGCCCTTATAGGCAAGATTGCGGAAACAAACTCTGCAAATACCGTACTTTTTGAGCACAGCATGCGGACGACCGCATATACGGCAACGCGTATACTCTCTTGTGGAGTACTTCTGCGGTCTTTGCTGCTTGATCTTCATTGATGTTTTGGCCATTGTTTACCTCACTTTGCAAAGGGCAAGCCCATCAGCTTGAGCAGCTCCCTGGCTTCCTCGTCGGTCTTGGCTGTTGTGACGATGCACACGTCGAAGCCGCGCACCTTTTCCACCTTGTCAAAATCTATTTCGGGGAAAATGAGCTGTTCCTTGACGCCGATAGCGTAGTTGCCTCTGCCGTCGAACGACTTTGCGGAAATGCCGCGGAAGTCGCGCACACGGGGCAACGCGATCGAGATGAACTTGTCAAGGAAGTCGTACATTCTGGGTCCTCTGAGCGTCACCTTTGCGCCGACGTTCATGCCCTCTCTCACCTTGAAGTTTGCGACGGACTTTCTCGCCTTGGTGATGACCGGCTTCTGTCCCGCGATCAGTTTGAGCTCCTCTACGGCAAGTTGCAGCGATTTGCTGTTGTCCTTGCAGTCGCCCAAACCCATGTTGAGCACAACCTTTTCAAGGCGCGGAACTTGATTGATATTCGTATAGCCAAAGCGCTTGATGAGAGCCGGCACGACCTCTTCGGCGTACTGCTTTCTCATCCTATATCTTTCAGCATTACCAGCATCTTGAACGGTTGCAGTTTCCTTAGCAACCTGATTAGTTTTACCTGCCACGATATTACCTCCGATAATTTATCAGTCCTCTTTCTTTTCGGACTTTTCTGATTTTTTCTTTGCAGCCTTCTTGGCGGCTTTCTTTGCAGAGGGCTTCTTCTCCTCGAGGGAAGCGCCGCACTTGGGACACACGCGCACGGACTTCTGCTTGCCGTTTACGTCTCTCAGCTCATGCTTGACGCGCACGACGTCGCCGCACTCGGGGCACACGTGCAACACGTTGGACACGTGGATGGTCCCCTCCTGCTTGATGATGCCGCCCTTGTCCTGAGCGTTGCGAGGCTTCTTGCTCTTGGAAATGATGTTGATGCCCTCAACATATATTCTGTTGGCGTCGCCGTCCACTTTGAGGACTTTGCCCACCTTGCCCTTGTCTTTGCCGCTGATGACCATTACGTTGTCACCCTTTTTTACACTGAGCTTTGCCATATTAAGCCTCCTTTACAGCACTTCGGGAGCCAGGGAGATGATCTTGGTGTAGTCTTTTTCACGAAGCTCTCTCGCGATGGGCCCAAAGATACGGGTGCCTTGCGGCTGTTTCTGATTGTCTATGATGACGGCTGCGTTGTCGTCGAACTTGATGTAGCTGCCGTCGTCGCGCTGCAGACCGAACTGCGTGCGCACGATGACCGCCTTCACGACGTCGCCCTTTTTGACCTTGCCTCCGGGGATGGCGGACTTGACGGACGCCACGATGACGTCGCCGATGTTGCCGCTTCTCCTGAAGGAGCCGCCAAGCACTCTGATACACATAATTTCCTTGGCTCCGCTGTTGTCAGCGACCTTGAGCCAGCTTAAAGGTTGGATCATGTCTTGCCTCCTTACTTAGCCTTCTCGATTATCTCGACAAGACGCCAGCATTTGTCCTTGCTGAGCGGACGGGTTTCCGCAACGCGCACTTTGTCGCCGATGGAGCACTCGTTGTTTTCGTCGTGCGCCTTGAGCTTCTTGGTGCGGCTGACTATCTTTTTGTACAGAGCATGCTGGACGCGCTCTCTTATCTCAACGACGATGGTCTTGTCCATCTTGTTGCTGACCACTATGCCCACTCTTTCTTTTCTGAGATTTCTTACTTCTTCCATATACTCCTCCGATTAGCCCTCGTTCTTGGCGCGCGCAAGTTCTCTTTGACGAATGACTGTCTTGACGCGAGCAATGTCCTTCCTCGTCTGGGAGATAACCTGAGGATTGGTCAACTGATTGGTGGCGTTCTTGAAGCGGAGGAAAAACAACTCCGACTTCAGCTCGTTGAGCTTGTCCTGAAGCTCCTTATCTGTCATTTCCAAAACCTGTTTAGATTTCATTGTTCACCGCCTTCGGCACCGTTCACCTCTTCGGCCCTTACAAACTTGCACTTAACGGGCAGCTTGTTTGCCGCAAGGCGCAATGCCTCTTTTGCTATTGTTTCATCTATGCCGGCGATCTCAAACATAACTCTGCCCGGCTTGACTACCGCTACCCAATACTCGGGTGCGCCTTTACCTGAACCCATACGAGTCTCGGCAGGCTTCTTGGTGACGGGCTTGTGGGGGAAGATGTCCACCCATACCTGACCGCCACGGCGGATGTATCTGGTCATTGCCACACGGGCAGCCTCTATCTGATTGGAGGTTATCCAGCCCGGCTCCTGAGCCACAAGACCGTACTGTCCGTATGCGACGATGTTGCCCTTGTTGGCCCTGCCCTTCATTCTGCCACGCATTTGACGGCGTCTCTTGACGCGTTTAGGCATTAACATTATTGATTACCTCCTTCCAGTGGATTTTTGCCGAGCACTTCGCCCTTGTATATCCACACCTTCACGCCGATGGCGCCGAAAGTAGTGTTGGCGGTTGCCACGCCGTAGTCGATGTCGGCTCTGAGCGTCTGAAGCGGGATGGAACCGTCGCGATACTGCTCGCTTCTGGCGATCTCCGCGCCGCCGAGACGTCCGCTGACCATGGTCTTGACGCCCTTTGCGCCCGCCTTCATGGCCCTGCTCATCGCCTGCTTCATGGCGTGACGGAAGCTGCCTCTGTTTTCAAGCTGCTTCGCGATGCTCTCCGCAACAAGCTGTGCGTCTGCGTCGGGATGCTTGACCTCCATGATGTTGATGCTGACTGCCTTGCCGCTTGCTTTGGCGCCGATCAGCTTCTCCACCTCGGTCTTGATCTCCTCTACGCCTGCGCCCGCCTTGCCGATAAGCACGCCCGGACGCGCCGTGTAGATGCCCACGACCACCTTGTTTGCCGCTCTCTCGATGGTGATACGGGAGATGGCGGTCTCGTAATACTTCTTCTTGATGAACTTGCGGATCTTGTTGTCCTCGACGATATTGTCGGCAAAGTGCGCCTTGTCGGCATACCACTTAGAGTTCCAGGCCTTGATGATACCGGTCCTGAGTCCGTTTGGATCGACTTTCTGTCCCATTGTGTATGCCTCCTTACTTGTTTATCGTGTCGAGCACCACGGTGATGTGGCTCGTTCTCTTGTTGATGCGGTACGCTCTGCCCTTGGACGCCGGCTGTATGCGCTTGAGCGTGGGGCCTTCGTCGGCGTAGCACTCTGCGATGTACAGGTCGTTGACTGCCAGGTTGAGGTTGTTCTCGCCGTTTGCCGCCGCGCTGTTGACCAACTTGATCAGCACTTCGCTTGCCGCTTTGGGTGTGTTGGCGAGTATCGCGAGCGCCTCGTTGACCGATTTGCCTCTGATGATGTCCAACACTATCCTCACCTTAAAGGGAGATATCCTGACAAATTTTGCCGTTGCGCGCGCTCTTTTGTCCGCGTTCTGATTGCGCTGAAGCGCTTTTTGCTTTATTCTGGTTGCCATAGCTCTCCTCCTTATTTGCCCGATGTGGTCTTAGAACCGGCGTGGCCTCTGAAGGTGCGCGTGGGTGCAAATTCGCCCAGCTTGCAACCTACCATGTCCTCGGTGATGTACACCGGCACATGCTGCTTGCCGTTGTGCACCGCGATGGTGTGACCGACCATTTCGGGGAATATCGTCGAGCTTCTGGACCAAGTCTTGATGGACTGCTTAGGCTCGCCGGATTCGTTCATAGCTATCACTCTGTTTATCAGGCGCTCCTCAACATAGGGGCCTTTTTTAACACTTCTACTCATATCTACTCCTCCGATCAGTTCACGCGCTTGATGATGAACTTGTTAGACGCATTCTTCTTCTTTCTGGTCTTGTAACCAAGTGCAGGCTTGCCCCAAGGCGTAACGGGTGAAGGCATACCGACAGGGGATTTGCCCTCGCCGCCGCCGTGCGGGTGATCGTTGGGGTTCATGACCACGCCGCGGACGGTGGGACGCACACCCATGTGCCTCGTCTTGCCCGCCTTACCTACGCGAACTATCTCGTGGTCGATGTTGCCTACCTGACCGATGGTCGCCTTGCAGTTGATAAGGATGTATCTCATCTCGCCGCTGGGCATACGCACTATGGCGTATCTGCCCTCTTTTGCCATCAGCTGAGCCGCGTTGCCCGCCGCTCTGGCGATGATGCCGCCCGTGCCGGCGTTGAGCTCGATGTTGTGGATCATGGTACCGACGGGGATAGCGCTGAGGGGCAATGCGTTGCCCACTCTGATATCCGCGTCTGCGCCGCTTTCCAGCACGTCGCCCACGTTGAGTCCCAAGGGCGCGAGAATATACCTCTTTTCACCGTCGGCATAGTGCAGCAGCGCTATGTTTGCGGAACGGTTGGGATCGTATTCGATCGTCGCGACTTTGGCGGGGATGCCGTCCTTGTCGCGCTTGAAGTCGATGATGCGGTACTTGTTTCTGTTGCCGCCGCCGATGTGACGCACGGTTATCCTGCCCATCGAGTTTCTGCCGCCCGTCTTGTTGAGCGACTTCAACAGAGAACGCTCGGGAGTGGTGGACGTGATTTCCTCATAAGCGGAAACCGTCATAAAACGGCGCGCAGGAGATGTTGGTTTATACTTTTTTATAGCCATAGTTTCTCTCCTTATGCGAGGCTCTCGAAGAACTCGATCGCCTTGCTTTCGTCAGTCAGTGTGACGATTGCCTTTTTGAATGCGGAGCGTCTGCCCTCATTCCTGCCCATGCGCTTGAGCTTGCCGTCGTAGTTGGCGGTGTTGACCTTGGCGACTTTGACGCCGAAGATCTGCTCAACTGCCGCTTTGACCTGAGTCTTGGTGGCGGACTTGACGACCTTGAAGGTGTACTTCTTGGACGGGATGCCGTCATAGCTCTTTTCTGAAAGGATAGGCTCTATAATGATGTCGTATGCTGTCATTTTGCTGCCTCCTCTATCTTTTTGATCGCGTCGACCGTAAACACAAGGTTTTTGGTGGCGACAATGTCGTACACATTGAGCGTCCTTGCCTCGCACACGTTGACGTCGGGAATGTTCTTGCTTGCTCTGACTGCGTCTGCGTCATAGTCCCCCAGCACAAAGAGCGCTTTGCCGTTTATCGCAAGCGACTTGACCGCCGCCGCGACCAGCTTTGTCTTTGCCTCTGCCAGCGCGAACTTGTCGATGACGACCGCTTCGCCCTGCCTGAGCTTCTGAGAGAGCGCGGACCTGAACGCCGCCTGCTTCATGTTCTTATTGATCTTCTGAGAAAAATCTCTGGGCTTCTTGGCAAACACCACGCCGCCGCCTACAAACTGGGGCGCGACGATGGAGCCTTGACGCGCTCTGCCCGTGCCCTTCTGACGATAAGGCTTGCAGCCGCCCCCGCGGACCTCCGTCCTGGTGAGCGCGCTCATCGTGCCTTGACGCTTGTTGGCAAGCTGGGCAACGACGACCTGATGGATGAGGGGCTCGTTGTACTCCGCGCAGAACACTGCATCGTCAAGCTCAATTGTGCTTACCTTTTTGCCGGCAATGTTTTTGACTTCCAATATCATGTTCTACCTCCTCAGCCCTTCACGGACTCTTTGACGGCGACGATGCCGCCCTTGGGACCGGGGACAGCGCCCTTGACCAGCAGCAGATTTCTGCCAAGGTCGACGCGCACCACGGTGAGGTTTTGCACAGTCACTCTTTCATGACCCCACTGACCTGCCATGTGCTTGTTTTTGAACACTCTGGAGGGAGAGGAGCACGCGCCCATTGAACCGGGAGCGCGATGGATGGGACCTGTGCCGTGCGTCATCGAACCGATGCGCTGAGAGTTCCATCTCTGTATAACGCCGGAATATCCGTGACCCTTTGAGGTGCCCGTGACGTCCACTTTGTCGCCCTCTTTGAATACGTCGCAGGTCAGTTCCTGCCCAAGCTTGTAGCTTGCGCAGTCTGCAAAACGCAACTCGCGGAGATGCTTCTTCAGCGCGACGCCCGCCTTCTTGTAGTGTCCGGCGACGGGTTTGGTCACTCTGCTTTCCTTGACGGCGCCAAATCCGACCTGGATGGCGTCATAACCGTCTTTTTGCTTGCTCTTGATCTGTACCACGGTGCAGGGACCCGCTTCGATGACCGTCACGGGGATCGCCTTGCCTTCCTTGGTGAAGATCTGGCTCATGCCGAGTTTTTTACCGATGATTGCTTTATCCATGTTGTAAAGTTCATCCTCCTTGCTTTATATTACAACTTGATCGAGATGTCCACGCCTGCGGGCAGGTCGAGCTTCATGAGGGAGTCGACCGTCTTGGGGGTGGGATTGTAGATGTCGATCAAGCGCTTGTGCGTTCTCAGTTCAAACTGCTCGCGGCTGTCCTTGTACTTGTGCGTAGCGCGCAAGATCGTGATGATCTCCTTGTCGGTGGGAAGCGGAACGGGCCCGGACACCTTGGTGCCGGTCTTCTTCACTGCCTCGACGATCCTGTCTGCGGACAAGTCGATGAGATTGTGGTCATACGCCTTGAGTTTGATCCTTATTTTCTGTCCAGCCATAATAGCCTCCTACTATATTTCACACTCGTGTGTCACACACTTACCCGTGTGTATCTTTTTATATTTTTGCCCGTTGCAACCGCAACGGGATCTGTGCCTATGACGACACACTAGCCTATTTTAGCTGTTTGACAAGTCTTTGTCAATCAAAAATCAAGGGATTTTCAGTATTTTTTCTCAATTTTTTCAAAAAATTTTTTTGTTGTGTTTCCTCCCCTGCGCCGCCCACAAAATGTTGTGTATATATTGTATTATTTTTCTCTCTGAAAATATATTATATATAATAATAGGCGTGCGAGGCGAGCAAGACGCGTCGCAAACCCCCTCGGGGTACACGCCAAAATAGCGCTTATACAGTTTTTGGGTGCATATGCAATTAGATATATCCTTTCAAAAAATCCGTGCCGATACATCGCCTGAATGCAAATTTTCGCGCGTTTTTCAAAATTTAACAAAATTTGACAAAACCGCAAGATATTGTGTTTCGCAAAATGTTTCACACTTTATTTTGCGGTTTTCTCTTGACAACCGACGTGGGCTTGCTATAATGAAAAGGCAATTTTTCAAAAGGGGTAAGCCGATATGCTTAACGTTAAAAAAAGGGATGGAAATATTGTTCCGTTTAATCTGAACAAAATCAAGGTGGCTATCGAAAAAGCGTTTGCCGCCGTTGGCAAGACATACAATGACGATATACTCGATCTGTTGGCGCTGAGGGTCACCGCGACCTTCAATGAGAAGATAAAGGACGACGTTGTTACCGTAGAGGACGTGCAAGACGCCGTGGAAGTGGTGCTTATACAGTCCAGCTATGTTGAAGTGGCAAAGGCGTACATTCTGTACAGAAAGCAGCATCAGAAACTGCGCGACATGCACTCCACGATGCTTGACTACAAAAATACCGTGGACAACTACCTCAAGGTCAACGACTGGCGCGTGAAGGAAAACTCCACCGTGTCCTACTCCGTGGGCGGTCTCATCCTGTCCAACAGCGGCGCGGTCACGGCAAACTATTGGCTCAGCGAAATATATGACGACGAGATAGCCAACGCTCACCGCGAGGCGAAGATACATCTGCACGACCTTAGCATGCTCACCGGTTACTGCGCGGGCTGGTCGCTCAAGCAGCTCATCCGCGAGGGTCTTGGCGGCATCCCCGGCAAGATCACGTCCGCGCCGGCAAGCCACCTGTCCACGCTGTGCAACCAGATGGTCAACTTCCTCGGCATAATGCAGAACGAGTGGGCGGGCGCGCAGGCATTCAGCAGCTTCGACACCTATCTTGCGCCCTTTGTGAAGGTGGATCACCTCAGCTACAAAGAGGTGAAACAGTGCATCCAATCCTTCATTTACGGCGTAAACACGCCCTCCCGCTGGGGCACGCAGGCGCCCTTCACCAACGTCACGCTGGACTGGGTGGTCCCCAACGACCTCGCCGAACTTCCCGCAATAGTGGGCGGCAAGGATATGGACTTCAAGTACAAGGACTGCGTGGATGAGATGAGGATGATCAACAAGGCCTTTATCGAGATAATGATAGAGGGCGACGCCAACGGCAGGGGCTTCCAGTACCCCATCCCCACCTACTCCATCACCAAGGACTTCGATTGGTCCGACACCGAAAACAACCGCTTGCTGTTCACGATGACTTCAAAGTACGGCACTCCGTACTTCTCCAACTACATCAACAGCGATATGGAGCCCAGCGACGTGCGCAGTATGTGCTGCCGCCTGCGTCTGGACCTCAGAGAGCTGCGCAAAAAGTCGGGCGGCTTCTTCGGCAGCGGCGAATCCACGGGTTCCGTGGGCGTGGTCACCATCAATATGCCGCGCATAGCGTACGTCGCCACCACAGAAGCGGAGTATTTCAAGGAGCTTGAACACCTCATGGACATCGCGGCGCGCTCCCTCAAGATAAAGCGCAACGTCATCACCAAGCTGCTTGATGAGGGCCTGTATCCCTACACCAAGAGGTATCTGGGCACATTTGCCAACCACTTCTCCACCATCGGCCTCGTGGGCATGAACGAGGCGTGCCTCAACGCCCGCTGGGTGGGCAAGGACCTCACTCACAAGGAGGCGCAGGAGTTTACAAAGAAGACCCTCAATTTCATGCGCAACAAGCTAAGCGATTATCAGGAGTTGTACGGAGACCTGTACAACCTGGAAGCGACCCCTGCGGAGTCCACCTCCTACAGACTGGCGAAACATGACCGCGAGAAGTTCCCCAACATAATCTGCGCAAAGAGCGCGGACAACACGCCATACTACACCAACAGCTCGCACCTGCCCGTCGGCTACACCTCGGATATATTCTCCGCGCTGGACATACAGGACGACCTGCAGACTCTGTACACCTCGGGCACGGTGTTCCACGCCTTCCTCGGACAGAAGCTGGACAGCTGGCAGGCGGCGGCGAATCTGGTCAGAAAGATAGCCGAAAACTACAAACTGCCCTACTACACGCTGTCCCCCACCTACTCCATCTGCGCCGACCACGGCTATCTGGACGGCGAGCAGTACACCTGCCCCATCTGCGGCAAAAAGACGGAAGTGTACAGCCGTATAACCGGCTACTACCGCCCCGTGCAGAATTGGAACGACGGCAAAGTCGCCGAGTTCAAGGAACGCAAAGTGTATGACATCGCCAACTCACAGTACCACGGCAAGCCCATCAGCGAGTTTGTGTGCACGGACACCGCTCCCATGGTGAGAGGTAAGCAGGAGATCGCCGAGGCGGCAAACAAGGCGGAGTCGGAAGCAAAACCCGTCGCCGCGGATACGGGGCTGATGATATTCACCACCAAGACCTGCCCCAACTGCAAGATGGCAAAGGCTATGCTTGACAAGGCGGGCATCGGCTACACCGTGATAGACGCGGAGGACAACAAGGACAAAACCGTCGCGTTCGGCGTCAAAAAAGCGCCCACGCTGCTAGTCCCCAATGCGCAAGGCGGCTACGACGTGTACGACAACGCCAGCAAGATAAAGGGCTACATCGAAAGCCTCAAATAATATACGCAAAACTTATATGGGCGGGCAAATGCCCGCTCATTTCATAAAGAGGAGAATTATGTCAGACAAATTTGACGTCATTGTCATAGGCGCAGGACCCGCGGGCATGACCGCCGCGCTCAATTGCCTAAGAGCAGGCAAGAGCGTGCTGGTGCTGGAGGGCGAGAGTTTCGGAGGACAGATAGCGCTGTCTCCGCGCGTGGAAAACTTCCCCTCCTACCGCAACGTCGCGGGCGCGGAAATAATGGACAAGCTGTACGAGCAGATAACCGAATGGGGCGCGCAAACGGAGTTTGAAAACGCACAATCGGTGGTTAAAGATGGCGATTTGTTTGTCATAACCACCGATTACGCGCAATACCGCTGCACGTCCGTGATAATCGCGACGGGCTGCAAGCACCGCCGCATAGGCGTGGAACGCGAGGAGGAATTGGTGGGCAGCGGCGTCAGCTACTGCGCGCTGTGCGACGGCGCGTTTTACAGCGGCGAGGACGTGGCGGTGATAGGCGACGCCAACACCGCCCTGCAATACGCCCTGCTGCTGGCGGGCTACTGCAAACGTGTGCACATATGCGCGCTGTTCGACAAGCTGTTTGCGGACAAGGCGCTCATTGACCTCGTGATGGCAAAGGACAACGTGGACGTCACCTACAACATCTCCCTCAAGGAGTTTATCGGCGAGGACGAGCTGAGCGCGCTGCGCTTTGAAAACACCCTCACCCACGCCGAACACGTCGTGGAATGCAAGTGCGCCTTCATCTGCGTGGGACAGATCCCCCAAAACGAGCCATTCCGCGGGCTTGTGGAGCTGGACGGCAAGGGGTATATAGTGGCGGACGAGAGCTGCACCACGTCCTGCGAGGGTGTGTTTGTGGCGGGCGACTGCCGCACAAAGAAGATACGTCAGCTCACCACCGCCGCCGCGGACGGCACTGTTGCCGCATACGCCGCGTGCGCGTACGTGGACAGCGTCACGGCAAAGCGCTGAACAAATTTTGTATAGAAAAAGGCGGACGCACTGTGCGCTCCGCCCTTTTATTTTGCTTTTTTCAGCGCTTCAGCTCTATCGCGCCGTGCGCCGCGGCGACAATGTCCTCCGCCGTAAGTCCGTACACCTTGCTGAGATAAGCGTTTTTGCCCACCTGCCCGAATTGGTCGTGCACGCCCACCATCTTTATGGGGACGGGATACTCCGAGGAGACCACCTCGGCCACCGCGCTGCCCAATCCTCCGAAGATGTTGTGATTTTCGCAGGTGACTATCGCGCCTGTCTCGCGTGCGGCGGACAGAATGGCTTCTCTGTCCACGGGCTTCCAGGTGTGCAGATTGACGACGCGCGCGTCTATGCCTTCAAGCGCCAACGCCTCGGCGGCGCGCAGAGCGCGCTCCACCATTATGCCGCTTGCGACAAGCGTGACGTCCTTGCCCTCGCGCAACTTCACCGCCCTGCCCAGCTTGAAGTCCAAGCTGTCGTCATATATCTTTTCGGCCTTTTTGCGGAACATGCGCACGTACACCGCGCCGTCATAGTCTATAAGTTGAGGCACCGCCTTCTCCATCATCGTGGCGTCCGTAGGCTCAAAGCAGACCATCTTGGGGATGGCGCGCATTATCGCCATATCCTCAAAGGGCATATGCGTCCCGCCGTTGGCTTCCGCCGCAACGCCGGGTTCAGAGCCTATAATGCGCACATTAAGTCCCGAATATGCAACTGAGATGAATATTTGATCGTAGCATCTGCGCGTCGCAAACGGTGCGAAACTGTACGCAAAAGGTATCTTGCCCATCGCCGCCATGCCCGCGGCAACGCCGATTAGATTTTGCTCCGCAATGCCTACGTTTATAAATCTGTCTGGAAATTCCTGCTTGAAGCATTTGGTGGCGTGGCAGCTCATCAGGTCTGCGTCCAACACGACAATGCGGTCATCCTTGCGGGCTGCAGCGACCAGCGCCTGCGCCAAAGTTTGCCTTATCTCTCTATCGTCGGTCATGCCTGATACCTCCCCGTTTCCTTGCGCCACATCTCCTCGGAGATGGACATGCTATGGCAGTTCGCGGCGGACTCGGCGAAGCTGGCGCCCTTGCCCTTGACGGTGTTGAGCACTATCATATTCGCCCTATCCGATTTTTTGGCGTTGTCTATGGCGTCCGCGATGGCGGCTATGTCGTGGCCGTCCACCTCCTGCACATAGAAGCCGAACGCCTTCCACTTGTCCGCGGCGGGAGAGAGGTCGTTGATGTCGCTCAGCGGCCCGTCAAGCTGCATCTTGTTGTAGTCCAACATAACTATAAGGTTGTTCAACCGCCTGAAGCCCGCAAACATGCTGGCTTCCCATATCTGCCCCTCCTGACTTTCGCCGTCGCCGATGATGCAGTACACGGTGATGGGATTGCCGTCCAGCTTTGCCGCCAGCGCCATGCCCGCCGCCGCAGACAGCCCCTGTCCGAGTGAGCCCGCCGTCATGTCTATGCCCGGCGTCTTGTTCATATCGCAGTGGGAAGGCAAGTTGGTGCCGTTGAGGTTCAGCGTCTTGAGCCACTCCTTTGGGAAGAAGCCCAGATCCGCCAACACCGCGTACATCGCGGGACCCGCATGCCCCTTGGACATGACCACCCTGTCGCGGTCGGGACGATGGGGATGCCGGGGATCTATGTTATTTGCCTTATCATAATAAATGACCGTCAAGGCGTCCATGACCGACATAACTCCGCCGATGTGTCCCACACCGAAGGTGCCTATGGTCTCTATCGCGTCGTCGCGAAGCTGTCTTGCCTTGGCAGTCAAAAACTGAAGTTTAGAAGCGTCCATATGTCCTCCTGCAATTATTATAGCACCCCGCTATCTTTATTTCAAGTGAATAAGGAGGAAATATGTCGTTTATATTGCCCGTCACACAAAAAGCGCTCCGACGACAACGCGCGAAACGCCATTAACCCAGCATCGGGATAGCTCCCCTCCCATCAATATAAATCAGACTCTCCCGCTCTTGAAGTACAGCTCCATAAACATGCGTTTCAGCTGCTCCTGCCTCTGCTCGGGCTGAGTGGCAAGATACTTGTCCGCGGCGCTCTTTGCGCGCGCAAGCAACTTGAAGTCGCCACACTTCGCAAGGCTGACAAGCGATGGCTCGGTGCCCACGCGCCCCTCGAGGTCGCAAAGTATGACCAGCGCCTTGTACTTCGGCACCGAAACGCCCAACTCTTTCGCCTCGCGCTCCAGTTCCGCCTGCGGCTTGTCGGAGAGGATGGCCTCCCCCGCCACCTCGCGCTCGTACAGCGCCACCGCCTCGTCGTTGACCAGCGCGAATATGTCGCCCGCATGCGCGATTTTTCCGCCCGCGACAGGCGCCAGCGCCAACACAACAGCCACCGCCACCGCCGCAAGCAAACCAAATCTCTTTATCTTTTCCATACCCTTAGCTTGCCTTCCCTCCGCAAAATTATGCGGAACGAAGAATCAATGGTGCCATTTTGGCACTTTTTTGATTTTGGTGCCATTTTGGCACCTTGATGGAAAAATATTTTAACAAAAGGAATAACTTATAAGCATATATTCCTGTGAAGTGGGGGTTCCCGTCACTTCACAGCCCTTACGGGAGTGGTGGCGGCGCAGCCGACATCGGAGAAAGTCCCGCCGTGCAAGACTTCGCCTCAGGCGAATCTGCACAACGTTTGCGCAAAATTGAGCTAAGCGAAATTTTCATCCGGCGCAAAAATTCGCCCACCTTATGCTCCTCTGCCTGTGACGCAGGCAGAGGAGCAAGCTCCCTTACTCGCTAGTTCTCGTCCACTCACAACTACCACTTTGGAGAAACCCGCTTCGCAGGCAACTTTTCCTTTATGCGGGCAATTTTATGCAAGCATAAATGCCCGCATAAAGGAAAAAGCATCATCTTCTGATGATGCTTTCTCTCCAAAGTGGTAGTTGTGAGTGGACTCGAACCACCGACCCCCACCTTATCAGGGTGGTGCTCTAACCTACTGAGCTACACAACTATGCAATATGGTGGAGATGCACGGATTCGAACCGAGGACCTCCTGAATGCAAATCAGGCGCTCTACCAACTGAGCTACACCCCCATACGACGCTATAAGATGATAGCATTGCCAAAAATATTTGTCAATTGTTTTTTGTATTTTTGCTCAATCAGAATGAAAATGTTGCCGCGTTGGAAGCATATCCGTCACCGAATACAGCCCCGCGGGCTTACCCAGCACAAACCTCAGCGCGTTGACCGCTCCGACTGCGTACAGACGGCGGCTGTGCGCCTGGTGGACAAGCGTTATGTGCTGAAGTTCCGTACAAAAATGCACCTCATGTCTGCCCACTTCCTGCCCGAGGCGCAAGGAGCTGACGCCGATCTGCCCCTTTTTGCGCATATCTCTGCGCCCGACAACTATCTCGCCACCGTCGCGCGCCCTACGTATCCCTTCCGCAAGCATGAGCGCCGTGCCGCTGGGCACGTCCCGCTTGGCGGAGTGGTGAGTTTCCACTATTTCCACGTCCGCATACCCAAACATCCTTGCCACTTCCGCCGCCATATTGCAAAACAGCGCCACGCCTATGGACATATTGTTTGCAAAAAACACGGGTATCTCGCGCGCGGCGGCGCGAATCGCGGCGACTTCCTCCTCGCTGTGCCCCGTTGTGCCTATCACGGCGGGAATGGCGCGCGACAGCGCAAATTCAAGCACGCCGTACACGGCGCTGTGGCAGGAAAAATCCATCACTGCGTCCGCGCTTCCCTTTACATCCTCTATCCGCTTTGCCACGCAATTTCCATCGCCCAAGGCGTCCACGCCGATAGCCTCTATGCCGCCTGTGCAAAGTTCCCCCGCCACGCAACCGCCCATCCTGCCCAATGCTCCGCACAATACAACTTTCACTTTCCACCTCGCTGAATTCGATATATGATGTTTATATGCGCATTTTGCAACATAAACACTTTATTTTGATGTATAAGCGTTTTTGTCCGCTTCCTCCGTGCCGTGGCCTCCGCGCCGCGCAAGATATATGGCAACACCTTACTGTTTTCGCGTTGCAACATCGCGCGGACAGCGCGCATAAATTTACAATTGCCCATATAAAAAATATTTGCAATCGTGTCGAAATATGTTAATATAATTATATACAATTGTATGGTAACAAAAATAGTAGGTGGCGCTTATGAAAAAAGAAGTTGTTGTGAAGGACAAGAGCAAGCTGAGATTCGAGCTGCTGCGCGCGCTTGCGCTGGCGGCGTTTTTCTGCACGCTGATACTTGCCTTGGTCATTTTTGTTGAATCCGGAACTCCGGGCGGCGAGAGTGCCAAACACTCCTCCTTCATAAGCGAAGGCATAAAAAATGTTGTGGATATAAACGACAACGAGCAGTCCTACGCGACCTCCCGCATAGTTGCAAACAGTCCGCTCACCGGCACGTTAGGTGAGAAAGCGCAAATCGAGCTTACGCTCTACCCCAAGGGCGCAACGGACCGCGACGTCACGTACACGTCATCCGACCCTGATACCGTGAGCGTGGATGAAAACGGCATGGCAACCTTCCGCAAGCCGGGCAGCTCCACCATTGAAGTTGTGCTTAAAAGCAATCCCGAAGTAAAGGCAACACTGTCCGCAATATGCGTCGGCGCCGCAATCACCAATGACACCCATATCACGAAGCTGGGTTTGTCACTGTTGAACGGAACTCCCAGATACGGCACCCGGACGCAACCAATCACGGTAAGCGAGGGCGAATGCCTATACGGGCATTTGTACGACGACCAAGGCAACGCATATGAAATAAGCAGATTTTCGGTTACGATGTCCAACGAGTCTCTGTTCACACGTTTTTACGGCTCGTTGACCGCCGTCAAAGCGGGCTCTACCACTATGCGATTTGAGTACGACGATGACGAAAACAATGTCCACATCTCTTCTGACGAGTTCACCGTAAATGTCCAAAAAACCGACGGCTTCGTGATCCCGCAGCAGTTTGAATTTGAAGAGGAAGTCCACTTTGGGCTTGACGAGCGCATTGACCCATACAAGCTGGTGCAAAACGCCACTCCGGGCGCAGCCGAGCCCTCTGGCGACAACATAGCCTTCTATATGAAAAGAAACGACGGCTGCCTCATCGCGCTGTCGTCCAACAATCAATATCAAACCATCGACGTAGGCAAGGCGAAGCTGGAAGTGTCCTCGCGCTACAACCCCGATTGCAAGGCGCTTATAACCATAATTGTGGACGAGCCTACGCCCACGACCCTGCGCATAGTGGGCAACGACCGCATCGCGGTGGACAGTCAATACCGCTACTACGCGTACGGCGATTCGACCTACATAAACGACGTCACCTGGAGCGTCGTCAAGGGGCATGTGGACATAGAGGACGGCGGATTTATCCGCAGCAGGAGCATGGGCACGATGGTCATCCGCGCCACGTCCAAAAAGGATCCGTCCGTGTACGCCGAAATGACGGTCACGGTGTCGCTGTTTGACAACTTCGGTTGTTTGTGCGCAAGGTAATCGGCCACTTCGGGCTGTTTGTGGTGCTGGGCATAGGGCTTGCCACCAGTCTGTTTATGCTGCTCAAGCCGCGCTGGCTGTACGCGATAATCGCCCCCGTGCTGGGGCTGCTGTCCGCAATGCTGTCCGAAGCGCTGCAACTGCCCGCTATCACCACGGGGCGCTACGCTTCCTGGACGGACGTCGCGATAGACTTCACGGGCTCGCTGGTGGGCATAGTGTTGGTCACGGCGGTGGCGCTGATATATATCGCCATCCGCAAACATTCCAAAACCTACGACCAGACCCGCTCCGCTTTCTCCAAATTGAGCTTCAGATCCGCATTCCGCAAGTATCCCGAATGAGCGACTGAATTTACAAAACCGCAGGTTTACGTTGGTAAATCTGCGGTTTTATTTTACATTATTGCAATTTTACTCCCCTGCCTCATCTCACAAAATACGGCGATCAAAATGACATTAAAGTTTATGTTCAACGCTTTGAGACAGACCTTTTGTTGCACTCTTCCGATGCTTTTTCTCCTGCCACATCTCTATTCGATCCAATGCTTGATAAAGGCTTTGGCCGTACTTCATTTTGTTTTATATGTCTCTCTTTATAATGTTTTCTGCTCTATCCAACCAAATACTTTGAGTTGATGTGAAGGCTATATTTTACCTGATTTTGGCTGATATAAATCCCATACTTTACTCCTACCTCTCCGCTGTCAAACGCCCACATTTGAGGCGGTACGCTTTCCTTTTATCCAGCCTATCTCTCTATACCAAATGCTTGACATAAAGCCATTGCCACGACTTATCCTTCCGGCAAAGCGAACTTTCTCCTACCTCCCCGCCGTCAAGCACATCTCCCATTTAAGGCGGTGCGCTCCCTTTTACAATGAGTCATATCCTCTTATATATGGTATACTCCGTCACACGAAAAAGTCCGACGCGCAATGCGTCGGACTTTGGATTTGATTGATACCAGATCAGTTGTTGGAAGGGACGTCGCTGCTGCTGCCCTTTTCAACGGACACTTCGTAGTCGCTGTAGTAGTTTCTGGGCTCGTTTTCGAAGTTGCCTTCCGCGTCAATGGTGATCACGGTGCAGCCGCGCTGTGCGTGCTTCTTATAGATGCCGGTGTATGCCAGATAGTCGATGCTCATGCCATAGGTGAGGCGGACGCCGTTATAATCCACGGAGAAATTGTTGTAGTGATCGTGTCCGCAGAAGATTCCCTTGAGGTTGTTGTTCAAGCCGGTCTCAAACAGCGAATCGTCATTCTCGCCGCAGAAGATGCCGTAGGTCTTGACTCCGTTCCTCTCGCGCTCTTCCTCGCCCATCTTGCCGTACTTCAGCTCCAGCGTACCGTCCTTGACCTGCTGATATGCATCGCGGTACTCCTTGAGCGGGATGTGGAAGAACAGCAGGTTGTTCACGGGCGTGCCGTCGGTGTTCTTGTCGAGGTTGTCGGCATACCAATCTATCTGAGATTGATGGATGTTGTCATACTTCCACATCATGCCGAAGTAGTCGTTGTCGGTGTAGCTGTGGCTGTCAAGCAGCACGAGGTCCTGAACGACCTGAGCGCCATTCTTTACTCTGATGATCTGGTTGCCGAAGCCCGCGTCGGGAGTCTTCTTGTTGCTGGAGGGGAGGTATGCCTTTGCCTCGACCGCCGCAGCCTCTTCTTCCTTTGCGAGCGCCTGCTCTATGTAATCGTTGTAAGTGCTGGTATTGTCGGGATATTGTCCTGCGATCTCGCGCAGATCCTCAGCGTCGCGGTAAAGCTTTTCGGCGTCCTTGATGCAGTCTCTCTGCACCGCTTCCGAGAAGTCCTCGCCGTTGTAGATGCAATGCGCCAGGTTGCCGTCCGCCTTCTGGTTCATATACCAGTTGTTGATGTCCTCTCTGGTGTACATGCTGTACGCTTCGGTGTCGTGGTTGCCATATGCAAACGTCCAGTAGACGCCCAGCGTTTCCATGAGGCTGGCGAATATCTTGGTGGCTCTGAGGTTGTTGAAGGTACCTGCCTGGAAAGGAACGGGATATGCGATATCACCGGTGACTATCACGAGATCGGGCTTTTCCTCCTGCAACATCTTTGCCACGGCATTGATCGCCCACAGATCCTTCTGGTGGGAGAAGCTGCCGCCGCCGATGTGCACGTCGGTAAGCTGCACTATTTTGAGGCCGCCCTCTCTGCCGGCGATGTCGAAGTAGTATCTGCCGTCGCTGTCCACGCCGGGGATCAGCTGAGATTCATACTCGACTTTGGCCTGGCTTCTCACGACCTTGAGCAGAGCGCCCTCAACGACATTGTCCTTGGAAATCTGCCAATCGTCGTCGATCAGCGTGTTTGCCAGCGCAACCGCCGCCACAAACAGACCAAGGATAAATATGATGCACACTATCACGATCAGCGCCGTGATGCCGCGTCTCCTGCTGGCCGATAGGGCGTCTTCGGAAAAACTGAACACTTTGTTAGACTTATAACTTTTGCTCATAAGTAATCTCCCCGAGATTTATTCTATTATATATTATATACAACATATCTAGCATTTTCAAGTACATTTTTAAGAAATTTCAAAATTTATGCCCATCCGCGCGCGCAACCGGCGACAAATCGTTGCAGAATATGGCAAAATTGGTCTATTTACACGCCCTCGAAGGCAATTTTGCGCTCCGTTGGCGGCATGGGGATCTTTAATGTTTTGAGGCTATTTGCCCTCATCGGCTCACGCTATAATCATACATAAAACCATTTAATGGCGCGCTTTTACATTTTTTACGGCAAATGATATAACTTTATCGGTAGCTTCGCGGTCATACGGATATACGCGCCCGTAATCCGCAAAGAAGATCAGCCTCGCGCTTATTAAACCCTATACTGTCTATTGCTATCAAACAACAGATTTCACTGCTTTCCCAAACAGAAACCTGCGCCGTCAACCTGTCCGGAACGCCTCTCGCGATCTCATCTTCGCGAGCAAACCCACCCATCGTAATAGGCGTTTTCGGCGTAATATCTGCTTCGGCAAATCACATTTTCATAGTTTTATCCTATATACTTCAACAGTTTAAGCTTGTTTTTCGCCATTTTCGACCTCGATCTTTTCGGGGCCTTCGCTCTCTTCGGAGAGAGTGGGCACGCAGGCGGACAGCTTGACGTCCGCGCCAAGTTCGTCATATATGCGCTCCTCTATCTCTGCGCCCGCGTCTATGGTCTGTTCAAGCGTCATGCCCTCTTTGAACACCACCTCCGCATAGCCCATCTTTGCGCCATAGCCGAAATCGGCAAGCGATATGTCAACTGTCTCCGCAATGTTTTCGTTGCTGTCAAGCAGGTCGGATATGGCCTTTGCGTCCTCCGCCACTCCGTCGCCAAGCACGATCGCCTTTACGTTGTCGCGCAACATGAATATGGAGAATATCACAATGACTATGCTCAAAATTATGCCGAATATCGCGTCCGCGGCAAAGTTGACCTCGGAAGAGATGGCAAACGAGATGAGGGACGTCGCCGTTATGCCCGTGTCAAGAAAGCTGTCCATCATTATTGCGCTGAGCGCCTTGGACTTGACTTTTTTGTTGACGAACATATAGAACAGCGCCATACCCAACTTGACGGGCACGCCGACGGATATAAGTATGCAACTCTGCAAGCCGAAAAAGACGGGTTCGGGCATGGCGAGACGGTTGAGGGAACGGAAGAAGAACAATCCGCCCATCACCATCGCCACCGCCGCCACTACGAAGCCCGCGAGGTACTCCGCCCTGCCGTAGCCGTAGCGCGACTTGCGCGTGTGGGGTTTGAGCAATGTCAAAAATGCCGCCACCGTGACCGCGCATGTTACGATGTCCAGCGCGCTGTTGGTGCCGTCCAGCATTATGGTCAGGCTGTTGACGCTGACGCCGACATATATTTTGATGGCCGCCAACACAACGTTGATGGCCACGCCCACTCCCAGCAGAATGAGCGATTTTTTGATACGTTCCTTCATACTCATGCAAAAATTATATCATCGCGCAAATATTTTATCAAGATTGTTTTTTTTGTAATAGGTTTCATTGGCAAGGGAGAACTTTTCATTTATCCGCTTTGGGGACGGAGCAACACCGCCTGAAATGTTAAATTTGGCAAAGACAAATGTAACATTTTTGCCCCGTCCCCAATGTTAAAAAATTACGTCTATAGCGCCCCAAATAAAACCGCGACACATTATCGCAACTTAAAATTTAATCTTGCTTTAACCTGCGTATGGTACTATACTGTTATATCAAAAGGAGGCACATATGAGAGTTCTGCTTGTCGAAGACGAAAGAGAGCTGTCGCGCGCCCTCGCCAAGATGCTGACCAAGGACGGCTATGACGTGGACTGCGTATATGACGGCGCTGATGGGCTCAGCTTTGCTTCAACGGGGATGTACGACCTGATTTTGCTGGACATCATGATGCCTAAGATGAACGGTTTTGAGGTGCTCAGCGCAATTCGCGCCAAAAAATTGGACACGCCCGTCATTATGCTGACCGCGCTCAACGCCGAAAATGACAAAATTGCCGGGCTGGACAGGGGCGCGGACGACTATGTATCCAAGCCTTTTTCCACCAACGAATTGCTTGCGCGCATGCGCGCCGTGTTGAGGCGCCGCGGCAAGCTGGTCAGCGACAACAAGTTGGACTACGCGGAGGCGTCACTGGACCTGACCACCTTCACGCTGAGCACGCCCAACGGAGAGATAGGGCTTACTGGCAAGGAATTCGAGCTGCTGAGGTACCTGTTTGAGTACCCCACTTTTGTCGCGGCAAAGGATGACCTCATCATGAAAGCGTGGGGGCTCAACAGCGATTTTGAGTCCAACAATCTTGAGGTGTATATGTCCTTCCTGCGCAAAAAGCTCAACCATCTGGGCGCCTCGTTCACGATAGAATCCGTGCGCGGCGTGGGCTACAGATTGGCAAAAAAATAATTGTCATCGGCAGTTTATCTTGTAAAAATGTATTGATAAACTGCCGTTTTTGAACGTTACCATGAATCTTGTCAAACAACAGCGCATCAAATTTTCCGTGTTTTCCACCCTGTTTTCGGCGGCTATACTCGCCGTGTTGCTGAGCGGATTTTTCGGCTTTACGGTGATCTCAAACGACATGTACGTGACTCGCACGCTTGAAAGCGCTCTGGGGTCGCCGGACACGTACAATCAAAACAACACGTCCAATCTTGTGTGCATGTACGTAAGCGTGGACTCCGAGGGCAACATAACCAACAAGGCGGACCTCAAACACTACGGCGACAAAGCGGCGGACATAGCGCATGCCGCGATCGCCACGGGCAAAGGCAAGTTCAAGGTGGGCAAGCTGCACTTCATCGTCTACAACAAAACCACCGACGACGGCAAGCTGTTCGGATTGTTTGACCGCACCCGCTTTTACGAGCAATTGGTGGACACCGCCCTGCTGCTGGTGTTGCTGTTTTGCATGGCGATGATATTGATATTTATGTTGGCGTACCTCGCCTCATCCAAGCTGCTTATGCCAGTGATGGACGCGGTGAACAAGCAGCGCGACTTTGTCGCCAACGCCTCGCATGAACTTAAAACGCCGCTCACCATAATCGCCACAAACCTCAGCGTCATCAAGTCCGAACCGCAGTCCACTGTGGAGGACAACGCGGAGTGGATAGATAGCATAGACTCTCAGATAGGGCGCATGCGCGGGCTTATACAAAATATGCTGGAGCTCAACAAACTGGAGCAATCCGCCATGCCCATTCAGGACGTCGACCTCAGCCAGATCGCGGACGGCGCCTGCCTCACCTTCGAGCCGGTGTGTTTCCAGAATGGCGTGACCCTGATAACCGAAGTCAAGCCGGACATAGTGGTAAAAGGCGACAAAAACTCGCTGGAGAGATTGTTTGTCATCCTGCTGGACAACGCGACCAAGTACTGCGGCGAAAACGGCAAGGTGGGCTTCAAACTCTCCTCCGACGCGAAAAAGGCGACCGTTACCGTGATGAATACGGGCGAATGCATCTCCAAAGAGGACGAAAAGCACGTGTTCGACCGCTTCTACCGCGTAGACGGCGCGCGCAGCGACGGACAGAGCTACGGACTGGGGCTGTCCATTGCGGAGGCGACCGTGCGCACCCACGGCGGCACGATATCCTGCCACGGCATAGAGGGCAAGGGGACGGTGTTTACAGTTATGCTGCCGCTGCCAAAGACAAAACGTACCCCGCGTCTGAGCTTGCCCAAAAGCAAAACCAAGAAATGAAGGAACTCGCCAATAACAAATGTTTATCGGCGGTTTTTTGACTTATAAACGCCTTGATCGCGAATAGTATCCCACATTTGCGCAATTTGTTTACAAAAAAACGCCGACGTTTTCCGTCGGCGTTTTGCTTGTATAACCGCATGCACGGTTAGCTTATTGATTTTGTGTATTTTGTGTGATGGTCACGTTGTCCGTGCCGTAACCGCTGACGGTATATATCTTGCTCCCGCCGCTTACCGTAAACGTTTGATCGTCCGTCTTGCTTACTTTGCCCACTACGGCATTGTACGGATAATCGGATGAATAATAGTAAATTCCCGCGACTGTATGATCTTCGTCCAACCAATTGATATAGTATGTATTTCCTGAGGCGGCACACAAATATCCCACATCACCCACTGACGCCATAACGCTTACACCGGAAATATTTACAGTCATGGTGACTTTCAATTCATCGTCGTTGACCATAATATCTACTGTAAAAGTGATGGGCTTTGCAGTATCGCCTTCAAGTTTTTTTACCGTAAAGCCCAATGCCACGTTATACCATGAAGATCCATTGCCGTATATGATATAGCCATTGCTTACATGCACCGTAAATCCCTCTGCTGAGAATGAGTACTCGCCATTCGTCTCTTTGTATACAGGAATATATGCCGTCTTGTTTCTAAAATCAAATTTGGTTTTGCTCACAGCAAGAAAAGTATCGCCACTGTAGTCGTAAACGATATAACCTATGCCATTTTGCGCATCCAGATAGCCCGTATGCTTAGCATCTGTCGAACCGTTTATATGCACCGTAATGCTGTTTTGAGTCAGTGCATAATCGCCCGCTTTGAACTCCGCTCCGTTTATATAAAGCAGTTGTCCCAACCCGTTAAATATTACTTTGTCATTGTCACCCGACGACGCATAATATACGCCCGCTTCGGCTGCCGTGGGAGCGGAATAGGCGTGCCCCGCTATGTCAAGGTTGTATACCTTGTCGCCTTCGGGCATGAACACGACCACGCTTGAGCCGAATTGATAATAGCTGTAGCTTTTGCCATCCAACTTGGCGGTGTAGAACCCGTCCAGATCCAGGTGGCTGTCGCCGTTGTCGAATACGCCGTGCGTACCTACGGACATGCTGACAAAAGTATAGGTGTTGTAATCCGCGTCGTAGTCGCCCTCCACCTTCTGCGATTGCTTGTCGAACGTCCACTTTTTGCTCTCGCCGTTGAGCGTAAAGATGATGTTTTTGCCGTCGATGATGTAGGGAGCGGATGAGGTCACTCCGTCCTTGGTGTAATACAACATGCCCGAATAAGTGACGGTGGCGTCAAAAGTGGTGCCCTCGAATGATTTGCCGTCCAATTTGACCATCGCCGCATGGAAGAGGTCATAATATACGCCCGCTTCTTCGCCAAGGGCGGACAGCGTCTTTGCATTGAAATAGAGAGCATGCTCTGTCGCGTTGAAATCTATCTCGCTCACGCCGTCTATGCCCGTCACGGTCAACACGTTGCCCGCCGCCGTATATGTGCCGCTGACAATGGAGCCGTCCTGTTTGTGATATTCTATCTTGCTGTAGCCGTCAATGATGACGTACTCGTTGTCTATATCGCCGAAAATACCCGCCTCGGCGCCTCTGAGCACCAGCTCGGTATCCTTGAAATACCCGTAGATGACCTCGCTTTGCATTGCGCCCCCGATCATCTCGGTGAACACCTGTATCTTGAGAGGAACAGACTGCGAATCGTAGTATGACAAATTGTAACCGGGGACATGACTGAAATATATATATCCCTTGCCGCCGCTTGCAAAATCGATATAGGCGTAGCCGTTGCTTGTGCCGCTCATCGTTATGGTACCGATGCCGGCGGTATACTGCTTGCCCTTGCCCGCAAAACCGTCCGTTTTGAACGTGGTGAAGCTGCCGTCCTCATACTTGGCGTCCTTGAAGTCCTCCTCTGCGTCGCCCACGTTGCCTACCTTGACGACAGGCAGACCTACCAAAGCCTGATTGAGCGCTTCCTGAAATACAATGCCTTTGCCCGGCGTCGGATCCCAGAACGAACCCTCGGTCAATGCGTTGACAAGATATATTTTGACCGCCATTCCGTACTGCGCGATCTGATTGTACGTGACGGGTGCAAAGGCGCCGCTTACCAGCACGGTGAACGCGCCCTGCCCTATCTCGGGGGCATCTTCCTCGGCGGTGAACAGCAGTTGCTGAAGGGAGCCTTGACCGAAGAAAGCAAACTCCAATATCTCCTTGACGTTGCTGCCTATGGTGATCCCGAACAGATTGCCCGAACTGAACGCAAAGCTGCCGACAGACGTGACATTGTCCCCTATCTCAAGGAACCTGACGTTGGGATTGAGCTGCCCTGCGCCGCCCGCTATCTTTGTGACCGCACTTGAAACGGTGTACCTGAGCGCATTGCCCTTGTAGTCATAGAGGTACTCGCCCTTGATGACTTCGCCCGCGGCGTTTGCCTCAATAAGTTGCACCGTCTTTGCGACCTTATCCAGGAAATAGGTATTTCTGTCTGCCGTGTCCTGCTCGGACAAAAATTCATATATGTGATCGCTCGGCTCGGCGCCGTCGTACACGGACGTGACCGTTGCCACGTCGCCCTTGTCAAGCACCGCGTTTATACCCATACTGAGGTATACTTTGACGTTGTCGCCGACATAGCGGCCGTGATATGCCACCGCCTCGGCGATCATCTCGTCCGACCACGTGAATATGGAGGCGTCCTCCACGTTCAATTTGGTCATGACGTTATTGATGAAGCTTGCGTCATCGACGTCGCATTCCGCCAGCGCCTCCCATGCCGTCACCGAAGCGACTATGGACACGTTGTCATCTCCGCGGTCTCCGCTGCCGAACACGCCGCCGTCAACGGCAGGAAACGCGTTTTCAAACCCCACTTCTATCAGCGACGCGCTGTCAAACGCGCCGTCCCCGATGTTCTCTACGCCGGAGGGGACAAACAGCAACGCGAGCGTGGAATCTTTGAACGCGTTTGCGCCTATGACCTTTGTGCCGCCCAAATCTATATATCTGAGCTTGCCGCCCATAAATGCCTCGGCTCCTATCGATCCGCCGAACGCGCTGAGGTCCACATCATACACATAGTTGTTGCCCTTAAACGCGCCGTCCGCTATCTTGGTGACGCTTGCGGGGACCGTGATCGCATTTGCGGAAAGTTTGCTCATATCTCCTATCTCCGTAACCGCTTTGCCGTTGACCTCGGCCTTAATGGTCACTGCGGCGGGATAGGCATAGTTGCCGCCGAATGCGGACACGACGTAAGTGTCGTCCTCTTTTTCAATGTATCTGAACCCATCCACAACATAGCCGTCGACATAATATGCATACGCTTTTACATCGGCGGTCACCTTGTAGCCGACGCCGACCTCGGTCACGCCGTTCTCAAGAAGCCAACCCATAAAGGTCATCTTATCATACGTCGGCGCAACGGGAATTTCCGCTTCGCTCAGCTCATGTCCGTATGAAACGGTCATGTTTTTGATAGTCACGTCGCTGCCCGACGAATCGTCGATAAACTCGACCGTGAAGGTCAGAACATTGTATTTGGCATAGACATTGATCTCCTTTTTGTCTACGACAAACGCCTCCTTGACCTCCGTCACGCCATCCTCAAGGAACCAGCCGACAAACTGCTTGCCCTCATACTCGGGCGCGGCGGGGATATCCGAATCCTTCAGACTGTACACCGAGTCGAACTCCAACGACTTTATATTTGTTTCGCCGTCAATAAAGTTCACGGTATATTTGGTCGGCTTATCTCCGTCCTTATCGTTGCACGCCGCCAGCACACCCAATGTAAGGATGAGCACAAGCACGGCAACGATCACGCCGTAGATATACTTTTTCTTCATACATCTCTCCTCCGTTTTTATTATAAATATTCACTATGGACCCATAATACCCCCCCCCCAGTAATTTGTCAAGCAATTTTCTGTATGTTTATTCATTTTATATAATTTTATTTTCGATTGATGAATATAAAGACTTAATTCTTGATTTTTATGCAATTTTAATAGAATTTTTATAAAAAATATGCATACGCATTATGCGTATGCACGGTTGGGGCGCGATGTGCGCTAAAAAGTAAATTTGTCCGACTGTTGCCCTTTTTCAGGCTTTTTTTGACCAAATATCAGAGAGTGAGATCGCTTGAAGATATAAGTTTGCGCTTCTTCAACACCCAGGTCAGCAGGTAGGATACCGCGGCGGGGATGACAAACATGCACAAAATTATGCCGAGCGCCAGCCTCCACGTCGGCAAGCCCGCGTCCATAGAGGCGGATACCGCGCCGAACACGCCAACAAGTCCGCTGGTGCCCATGCCGCCGCCCGCGGCGTTGCAACGAAGACCCAACAGCACCGCGACAAGCCCCGAAAGCGCGCTGGCGACTATCTCCGGCACCATGATCAGCGGCTTTTTCATTATGTTGGGTATCTGCAACATGGACGTGCCTATGCCCTGCGAGATGAGTCCGCTGATGCGATTTTCCTTTATTGTCGCAACCGCAAAACCTATCATATGCGCCGAGCAGCCCGCCACCGCCGCTCCGCCCGCTATGGCAAACGCGTCGGGATTGGCAAGCGCCGTTGCCGACGTCGCAATTGCAACCCATATGGCGGCAGAGGACGTGGGCATGGTCAGCAAGACGCCCATCACCACGGCGACCACTATGCCCGTCAGCACCTTGACCGCGGTGCCCGCCGCGATAAGCAGCACTATCGCCTGCGCAAAGAGGTCTATCAACTTTATAAACGGCCAGGCAAGGAATATGCCCGCAAAACACAGCGCCATCATGCCCAGCGGGACCAGCACTATGTCCAGCTTAGTCTTTCCCGCGTACAGCCCGGCGATCTCTATGGTAAGCAACGACACTATGTACGCTCCTATGGGATTGCCCGGGGAACCGAACGCCAACACAAACGCGCCGCCATGCACCAGCGTCTCCACAAGGCCGCCCGCCCAGGCGCCCACAAAACCCGTGACCGCGGCGGAGAATATCACAAGGGGCTTTGCGCCCAACTTGTGAGCTATGCCCACGCCTATGCCCGCGCCCATCAACATCTTTGCAACAGAGGCGATCGCCGCCAGCACCGTCGCGAAGGAATTGTGCCCGCACCACTCGGCTATCTGCGCGAGGATAGTGCCCGCGATGAGCGTGCAGAACAGCCCCTGCGCCATGCCCGTGAACGCGTCGATGAAGTAACGCTTGGCGTATTTTTTCACGACGTTCAGCACGGCCGCGCCCTTGCTTTTTTTGTCCTTTTTATCCTGCGCGACGCCCTCGCCGTCCTCCGAAGTCTGCTCTTCGATTTCGTCGATTATATCATCATCCATACTTTACACCTCGTTTTTGCGCACATAAAGTACGCGTTTGCACTGCTAAAAGCAATTGCTGCACACAGCCGTCCCCACGCCTTTGATAGGCGTAATGTTTGCTGTTTATATGATTATACCACAAATTCCACCTTGCGCAACACTTTGCGAGTCAAATGCCAATATGAAAAAGGCGGGAGAGATCTCCCGCCCGCGATATTATGCCGCAATGTCAGTCGAGCGGCTTGTGCGCCTCCTTGGGCTTCTTGATGCCGAGGATCTGTACGCGCTTCTCCTCGTACTCTTCGGGAGAGATGATGCCCTCCTCCATGATGTGCTTCCACTCCCTTATACGCACGACGCGCACGTCCTCGTTGGGATCTTCCGCCGCGTCGGGAGAGTTCTTCTTGATGACGTAGATGACAAACATGCAGATGTACTGCAACGCCAGCAGCACCGCCGCGATAAGCATAAACACAGCCGCCACGGAATGCGCGTTGATAAACGTCAGCGCAACGGTCAGCCCGACTACAAATGAGGAGATGGTTAAGCCGTGTCCCACTCTCTTTGCGGTGTCGCCGTTTGCGCTCATCAGCAGCACGCCGACTGCCGCCATTGCAAACAGCCCCACATACGCCGTAAGCGCCGCCATAAACGAAGTGTCCGCAGCAATGCTCTCGATAGTGGAGGCTTCTGCGTCCTCGTCGACGGTCGTGCCCGCCCTTATGCCGCACAGCACAAAGCTTGCGAGAAACAGCGTCAACGCCAGCACAAGAAATACAACTTTGAGGATCTTGAATACTTTCATACTTTTGCTCCTTTGATTTATTTGAGCGCTTTTTGAGGCGCCCATGTCGTATTAAATATAACATTGTAGACAATAATTGTCAAATATATTGTATATATTACAACAAAATATTGTTTTGTTTGCAATTTGATGATGTACAGCGCACAGGTGTTTTACAAAAGCCGTCTTATACTTTTTATAAGGAGAAAAATATGGATCGCAACGAAGTCATAGAGCGCATTTCAAAATTGAGGATACGGGCAAATCTGTCCGCGAGGAAGCTGTCTGTGATGATAGGCAAAAACGACAGTTACATCGCGGGCCTGGAGAGCAGAAAAAACTTCCTGCCGACGGTGGATGTGCTGCTTGACATAATCGCGGCGTGCGACAGCGACCCGACGGAATTTTTCTATTACAGCATAGAGGACTACGCGACGGACAAAAACATTATCGAACAACTGAAGACCGCCTCCCCCGCCGCAAAGGCCGCCGCGCTTAGCGTGCTCAAACTGAAATGATCCGCAAACTTTTTGCCCATTTATACCCGCTTACTTATTCCCGCTCCCGCAAAAAAAGTTGATTGTTGACGTAACCCATAAATATGTTATAATAAGTATATATCGGACGCGCGATATGTTTTCGCGTGCAAAAAAGGAAGGATAAATTATGAAACGTAACGGCATGTGCCCCATCTGCTATCTCAAACGCATATTTGTCAAAAGCAAGCCGACAAGCGTCAAACCGCAGCTTCCCGACTACAATAGCGGCGTTGCGCTGACCCCTCCCATGGGCTGGTCGAGCTGGAACACTTTCCACAATCACATCAACGAGCAACTCATACTTGAGACCGCGCAGGCTATGCACGACAATGGCTTGCCGGACGCAGGCTACAAGTACATAAATCTGGACGACAATTGGCAGTCCTCTCAGCGCGACAAGAACGGCGAGCTTATAGGCGACTACGAGACCTTTCCAAACGGCATAGGCGAGCTTGCCAAAAAGGTCAACGCGCTGGGGCTTAAGCTTGGCGCATACACCTCCAACGGCACACTTACCTGCGAGGATCTGCCCGCCAGCCTCGGCCGCGAACGCCTGGACGCCTACACGCTGGCGAAGTGGGGCGTGGAGTACTTCAAGTACGACTTCTGCCACCACGTGGCGCTGTCCAAATACGCGCCGCTGATATACAGCATATCCCTGTCCGCGTTTGACGGCAAAGCGGTGGAATACTCCGTTCAGAACGCGCGCCTCAGCGGCTTCGCCCGCTTCATGACGGACAACAAGTTGCCCAACGGCAGGTACGTATCCGGCCTTGACAGCAATCTTGGCGCAATAGAGTACGACAACATCACCGTGCCAGCGGACGGCGAATACGTGCTTACCGTAAACATCAAAAAGAAAGGAATGTACGAAAAGTACCTCATCGCCAAGGTCAACGACGGCGAGGAGTACGAGATAGAATTCCCCCCGCAGAAAAAATACAACGTCACCGCGCGCTTCCAGACCATCGTGCGCCTCAAGGCGGGCGCAAACAAGATAAAGCTGTTCAATCCCGTAACTTCCGGCGCGGACAGCGAGATGTATCAATACCGCCGCATGGGTCAGGCGCTTAAAGAGGGCGCTCAGCGCGTCGCGGAGGAGCGCGGCGAACCCGTCAAGCCCATCGTTTTCTCCATCTGCGAATGGGGCTGGGGCAAGCCATTCAATTGGGGCGCAAAGGCGGGCAACCTGTGGCGCACTACCCCGGACATCCGCCCGTGGTGGTGGTGGATAAAGATGATCTATGAGCACAACGTCAAGCTGTACGAGTACGCAAGCGTCGGCCACTACAACGACCCCGACATGCTGGAGGTGGGCAACGGCAAGCTGACCCACGACCAGAACGTGTCCCACTTCTCGCTGTGGTGCATGATGAATTCGCCGCTGATACTCGGCAACGACCTGCGCAGTATGGACGAGAAGGTGCGCGCCATCGTCACCAACAAAAAGCTGATCGCCATCAACCAGGATGCGCTGGGCAAACAGGCTAAGCGCGTGAAGAAGGGCGGCGTGGACGTGCTTGCAAAGCCGCTTGCGGACGGAAGCACAGCCATATGCCTCTTCAACAAGACCTCCCACAAGGCGACGGCAAAGTACGACCTCAATAAGCTTGCGGACGACAAATACGTAGGCTTCACACGCAAAGCGCAGTACGCGCTTGAGGACGCGTGGGAGGATTCCACGCTCGCTTCGGACGGCAAACTCAGCTTCAAACTGAGACCGTACGAAAGCAAGGTGTTCATCGTCAAATGACGCAAACGACGCTTAAATATGCAACTACGACACGTTAAACATCCGTTTCCGCCAATAATAGACAAAGATTGCACGCTGCTCATTTTGGGCAGCGTGCCCTCTCAAAAGTCATGCAAATGCAATTTTTATTATATGCATCCGCAAAACAGATTCTGGAAAATGATGTCCGCCATCCTCGGCGAGGATCTGGTGGCTATGGATATTGCCGCGCGCAAAAAGGCGTTGCTTGCGCGGCACATCGCGATGTACGACAGCGTGGAGGAGTGCGACATATCGGGCAGCTCGGACAGCGCAATTTGCAACGTAGTCCCCGCCGACATACCCGCCCTGATCGCCGACAGCGGGATAGAGCGGATATTGTGCAACGGCGCCGCGTCCTACGCGTATCTGACAAAGTATAATCCAAAGCTTGCGCCCATAGCGGTCAGACTGCCCTCCACCAGCCCCGCCAACGCCGCATGCTCGCTTGACAATCTGATTTGCGTGTGGAAGAGGGACGGCTTCAAACTCACTGACGGCATATAAGCGGCTCAGTGGCGCGAGCGACAAAAGAAATGTCACGTTTTTGTTGACCTTTGGCAATTTTTGAGTATAATATAAGTACGTTCGGTTTGCTCCCGTGGGGGTGTACTGGATTCGACAACCGTTTTAGGGCGGTGTAAGCACGTCGCAGGCTCGGCTGCGTCATCAACGGAACGTTAAAATTAAACGCAAACAAAACTCAAAAGAACTCCACTATGAAGTTCGCCCTCGCCGCGTAATTCAGCGGCGCGTTGACCTGAGGTTTTCTGTTCCCTCAGCAATCAGCGTCAGAAAAACAGACAACGCCGACCAAGCGCCCGGTAGGTCGGTTGTAACACAGGGCTCATCAAACGGAGGTTTGTCGCTGGACCGACGGGCGAAACATTCAACCACCGACTAAACGTGTAGAAAACGCCGATGAGAGGCGGCTGGACCGGGGTTCAACTCCCCGCACTTCCACCACAGGGTAACCAGTTGAACCGCTAGGTTCAGCCGGTTACTTTTTTATGCGGGGGTTGAACTGCGTGTTTCTTAAAACACGCACATTGCTTTGCAATGCCCCGGTCCAGGACCGGCTGCACGCTCCGCTTCCGAGAACAAGTTCTCTCGCTCCGCTGTAAGGCAACTCCCCGCACTTCCACCACAGGGTAACCAGTTGAACCGCTAGATTCAGCTGGTTATCTTTTTTATGCGGGGGTTGAACTGCGTGTTTCTTAAAACACGCACATTGCTTTGCAATGCCCCGGTCCTTTAACCACGCCGTAGGCGTTCACCAAGCATAGAAAGTAGCGGAATCATATCCGCGCCGCGGATATTATGGAGCGTTAAACTTTGTATGCGCGGTAGTAGCGATAAAATTGCGGAGTGCCTTAAAACTTTGCAATATCAAAGTGCCCGGCACGCAACAATTTTGAGCAGGCTGCTCGCTCCGCTGTAAGGCAACTCCCCCGCATCTCCACCACAAAGTAACCGGTTGAACCCCTAAAGGGGTCAGCCAGTTACTTTTTTTATACTGTTTAATGGAAAATTTAACATTAGAAGCGATTCGTTTACATGTTCGAATATATCAGCTGTTTCTGATTTTATATTTCAAATATCTGTCAAACCCAACAAGTAGTCAACAGACACTCCGTAAAAATGTGAAAACTCCGCAAGCAGCGCAAGGGACGGCTGGCGTTGGCCCTTTTCATAATGCAAATATGTCACGCTGTTCAACCCGAATTGCGCAGCGCATTGTTTTTGCGTCATACCGCGCTCTTCGCGCAACTCTTTCAAACGTTCTCCCAAAATAATTTTAGTTGCCATACACTTGACATATTAACATTTTGGTAATATTATAATTATAAATTACCAATTTGGTAGTCTGATGGTTGGTTTTTTTAGCATTTCCCAAAGCGAGATGAGACCATGGAAAATGCCAAACCAATAAACTAGCTGTCTAAAAAGAGGAATCAAAATGACGATCGAAGAAGCGGAAAATTATTATTATTACGAAGTAAGCGAAGCCCTGGCAAAGGCAAGTAAAACGCTTAAAAAGGCGCTGATAATCTGGAACATCATCATTTCTATTCTTATATTGGTTGGGATCATTTTAACGGCTATCGGTTTTACGACCCCTCCGGAGGATATCTTTGATGGTCATAAAATGTATTCTATTGGCGCGACTTTTGAAAAGATTTGTGGCATTGGAGCGATATCGTTGGGAATACATTTTATTTTGATTATAGATGTTTTTTATTACAAAAACGCCAAAAAAGCCATAAAAAATAAACAGATAAACCTTTTGCCATACACTAAAAATTTGTATCTGAATTACTTGAGATGTGAAGATATGGACCCCGAGGATAAGGAATACTATAAACAGCAATTGGAAGATTTCAGGACTATGGCCCTTACCGATGCTATGCATAGGAGCGCTGCGGCCGCATCGGCTGCCATTTTATTCAGCACATTGTATAAATAGTAATGTTCAAATTGTAAGCGCAACTTAATCCAAAAATTATCCGAAACGCACGGCTCTCCTCCGCATGCTTCGGATTTTTTATAAAATTTTCAAAATATCATTTCGCGCACAAATTCCTTTGCTCTGCTCGTCGACCCATCAAATTGACATTGGAATGTTCTGAAAAATATCGGATTTGTCGGCTGCCGTTTTGTCATTCTCCGCGGATTTGGCGGGCTTTTTATTTTTTCCTCATCGATGATTTTACCGTCTTTTCAACATTATTTTTGTTACCCATTGCAGAGATCGCACCGTAGTGCATTGTCGTGTATGCCCCGCACTTGCAAGCGAAGTCGAGCATACCCGCGTAGTCAAACCCGCCGTCAAGCAAGTTTTTTACTGTTGCGCCGCAGCCTAAAAGCCGGGCTATGAACGCGCCGAAGAAGGAATCTCCCGCGCCCGTCGTGTCGACGGTTGCCACTTTATAACCGTCGCAAGCCGCCCGTCTGCCGTCCGAGAGATACAATTTTGCGCCCTTGCCGCCGCAAGTGACCAGCAACAGCTTCAAATTGCCGCCAAACATCGCCTTGACCGCCTGTTCGCCGCTTAGCCCCGTCAAAAATTCCAACTCGTCCTCGCCCACTTTGATGACGTCTGCGTAAGCGGCAAAATCCTTGACGATACTCTTAAGCTCCTCTTTATCCTTGTACAGGTTGAATCTCAGATTGGGGTCGAAAAACACCGTCGCTCCCGCCTTTTTCGCCTTGTCGATGAGATACCTGTGCGTCGCCCGCGCCACCTCTGTCTGAAGCGCTACGCTGCCGTATTCCAGCGCGTCGCCCTCACAAAATTCGACGTCCTTGAAGTCCTCTTCCGTGAAGTACAGATCCGCCGCCGCTTTCCTGAAAAACACGAACTCCCTTTCGCCCTCTTTGGTGAGGCTGACAAACGCAAGCGAGGTGTCGTAGCGTTCGCTTTGAGATATGTAGCTTGCGTCTACGCCCTCATTTTTGAGCGTCTCGATCAGAAAGTCGCCAAAGCCGTCCTTGCCCACCTTGGTGAGATATACGGAGTCTACGCCCAGCTTTGACGCCTGTACGCAGACGTTTGCGGGCGCTCCGCCGGCCTTGCGCTCAAACTGCGCCGTATCCTTGAACGACGCCCTGTCGAGAGGCATGAAGTCTATGAGGAGTTCTCCTATAGAATAAAGTTTACTCATAAATCGCCATATCCTTTATTTGCGCCGCCACTCCGTTGGAGTAGAAGGCAAAATTTGAATTTTTCATATCGGTTGTCCTCGCGGTTATCGCGATGTCGCCTCCGAGATACACCGAGAGCCCTTCGCCGTCAATGATGACGTCCACGGCGTAGCTCTTGCCCTGCTCGTAGTTGTACCAAACGCCGGCGAGCGGGCTGCCGTATATCAACTTGCCGGATATGTTATTATAGCATGTAACACAATTATCTTTCGGATTTTTACAACATTTTTCAAAAAAATTTGCACAAACTATTGACAAAGCGCATTGCGTGATGTAATATATTAGCAGTCGATGGGCAAGAGTGCTAACAAACAGTTGGCACGACTGCCAATCAAAACAAAAAATCAGCATTGGAGGCATAGAATTATGAAAAACGAACTGAGTGGTTACAACAAAAACAGGAAGGATCTGTTTGACGAGGCGTTCGACTCCTTCTTCAGGCCCACATTCTTCAATCTTGACGACGCGGCGATGAAGACGGACATCCGCGAGGACAAAAACGGCTACACGCTGGAGATCGAGATGCCCGGCTACGACAAGGACGACATCAACATCAGCCTCGAGGACGGCTACGTGACCGTCAGCGGCAAGAAGCATGAGGAGAAAAACGATAACAGCGTCTATCTGCGCAGGGAGCGCAGCGTGTCCTGCTCCAGAAGCTACTACATCGGCGACGTTGCCGAGGAGGACGTCAAGGCCAAATTCGAAGACGGCGTGCTGACCGTGTTGCTGCCCAAGGAAAAGGAGAAGGCTGTGACTTCCCACAACATCAAGATAGACTGAGCAAAATTGCTAAGGCTAAAGCGCGGCGGCATATCCGCCGCGTTTTTTTGCCCTTTTGCGAGTATATTTCAAAAATATTGTCACACGCGAAGTTTTTTGATATAATCAAAGCGAGGAGGGCTTTATGTGCACCGCTGTTACCTTCAAGACCAAGGATCACTACTTTGGCAGAAATCTGGATTATGAATATTCCTACCACGAAACAGTCACCGTCACGCCAAGGAATTTTCCGCTGGCATTTCGCACGATCGGCACATTAACCGATCATTATGCGATGATAGGCATGGCTTTTGTGCAAAACGACTACCCTCTGTACTACGACGCGACCAACGAGCATGGGCTGAGCGTGGCGGGGCTCAACTTTCCGCGCAACGCTTACTATCCATCGTATGACGAGGCAAAGCGCAACGTGGCGCCGTTTGAGTTTATACCATATATCCTTGCCTCCTGCAAGGACGTGCGCGAGGCGAAGGCGGCGTTTGACGACCTCAATGTGTTTGACGAAAACTTCTCCGCCGCGCTTCCCCACTCCCCTCTGCATTGGATGATAGCCGACCGCGACGAGTGCATAGTTGTCGAGCCGCTCAAGGACGGGCTGAAAGTGTACGACAATCCCGTGGGCATACTCACCAACAATCCCCCCTTCGACTTCCACATGACCAACCTGTGCAACTACCTCAATGTCACGCGCGAGGAGGCGACGAGCCGCTTCGCCGCGGACTTCGATCTTACCCCGTACAGCCGCGGCATGGGATCGATAGGGCTGCCGGGCGACCTGTCCTCCGCGTCGAGGTTTGTCAAGGCGGCGTTCACCAAGCTCAACTCCGTCCCGGGCGAGGGCGAAGTGGAAAGCGTAAGCCAGTTTTTCCACATCCTCGGCTCCGTCGAACAGCAAAAGGGCTGCTGCAAGGTGGAAAAGGGCTTTGAACACACCATCTACTCCTCCTGCTGCAACATCGACAAAGGAAAATACTACTACACCACCTACGACAACAGCCGCATAACGGGCGTGGATATGCGCAGCGAGGACCTCGACGGGCGCGCGCTTATAAGCTATCCGTTGCTTAGACAGGACAGCCTGCAAATACAAAACCTCAAATGAGGAGGAAATTATGTTCACCGATCTCAACGAATTTCTTAAAGCCAACGCCAAGGCAAACGGCGCCGAGGACAGGCGCGTATATACCTACGGCAAGATGCACTTCTCCGTCGGCAGCCTTGGCTACACATATCTTATAAACGGCAAGGCGGAGGTGGGCGACATAGCTGTTGTCAACTCAAAGGAGGGCAAGCGCCTGACGCTTATATCAAGAATAACCTACGGTCTCAAAAGCGAAGCGCCCTATGACTTTGACAAATTGGTGGAGCCCGCGGAGATAGTAAAGTACGGCACGGAGCGCCACCGCAAATTGCTGACGGACATGTTTGCGCACGGCAACGACTACCGCGAAGCCGAGGCGCCACAGGATGAGATCGAGGACGAGTTCGACGAGGACGAGGAGTACTTGATGGAAATGGATTACCGCGACTCCGAGGGTATATAACGTCAAAACGATATGTTAAACCCCCTTTTTATGCGAAAAACGCACGGAACTCGTGCGTTTTTATTTTTATGGATTTTGCGGCGCTCACTCCCCCTCTTTTGGAGTTTTGTCCCTGAATGACGGCGCGGCGGGGGGCCACAGATTGCTGCGCTCGGGATGATATATCGCGCCCAGAATGCGCTGCTTGGCAAAGGGTATCTCCTCGCAGATGTGCGCGATGAGCTTCTTTGCGTACTCGCGCTGGCTGACGTGATTTTGCGGGCAGGGATTGTCCACTATCGGCAGCCCCAGCCGCGATACCGCCGAGATGATGTCGTACTCCTCAAGGTATACGAATGGACGTATGAGCGACACCCCCGACTTGTCCATATACGCGGTGGGCGCAAAGCAGGAAAACCTGCCCTCGTACAGCAGCGACAGCAACATCGTCTCGGCAACATCGTCCGCATTGTGTCCAAGCGCCAACTTGCCGCCGCCCAGCGAATTGACGGTGGAATTGAGCGCGCCACGCCTCATCTTTGCGCACAGTGAGCAGGGATTAGACTCCTTGCGGGCGTCGAAGATTATCTCGGCGATGTCCGTCTTTACCACGTGATGGGGGACGTCATTGTCGCTGCAAAACCGCTCAAGCGCGGCCATTTGCTCCTTACTTGTCTTTTCAAGCCCCATATCAATGGTGATCGCCTCCAGCGAAAAGCGCTCCGGCGAAAAGCGGCGATATGCGGAAAGCGCAGCCGTCAGCAACACGCTGTCCTTGCCCCCTGACAACCCCACGAATATGCGGTCTCCGTCCTCTATCATGCCGTAGTCCTGTATGGCGCGGCGCATGGCGCTCAAAATTTTCTGCATTCTTTGATCCCCGACATTAGAATTTTGTATATCAATAATATAATTTCGTTCTACGCAAGCAAGCGCGGCAACTGCCGTATCTTTTGGCCGCTCAGGCCATGCGGACGTACGGCTCCTGTCTGTGCACGCGCGCGACGGAAGGCACAAAATATCTGTACACAAGTCCGTTGCGGCGGCGAGAAAGCGGTACAAGAATAAGGTACACTACCGACCCGCCCAGGCACAGCGCCATGTCGTTGAGCGTGTCAAACAATCCTATATCCAGATATCCGCCCTCGATGGTGACGGTCTGCCCGTTGGCAAGATGGATGACCGTGCGCACAATGCCCTCGACATCCGTTGCCTCAACGTGCGTGCCTGACAGGAAGTAGGAATGGAATGACTTTACAACGGTATCCTCCTCCATATCGGCGCCCGTGACCTCATAGCCCAGATACTCAAACATTTCCCATATGAGCGCGATCATCATGCAAAAGCAAAAGCCGAACAGCACCGCGGCAAACGCCTGCTTGCCCTTTCGCGGCTCGCCCATCAGCGACATGAACAGCGAGTATCCCAAGCACCCGAAAAAGAACCCCGAAAACGCGTGCAATATGTTGTCCCACACGGGCACCGTCGTGTACAGGTCATAGCCGGAGCCCAGCGTACTGCCCAGCAGCAAAAATATCGCGCCAAGCGCAAAGGGCAACTTCATGCGGACGTTGACAAACATCTCGATGAGCAATATAAGCGGCGCAAAAAGTATGAACACCGCGGACAGTATGGCGTCTCTGGGCTGCGATATGACTGCAAAATAAACGGTAGACGCAATATAAAACGCCACATACAACGCCAGCGTGGCGATCACGCTCTTGCCTGTCGCGACGCGTTCGCTCCAATAATTTTTCAACTTTTCCATAGTCACTCCTCCGTCAAAATGTCGCCATCTGCGTCCCGCGACGGCGATATGCCTTCAAAAGCAAGACATCTGTGCCAAAGGCGTTTTTGTAAAAGAGTATACAAGCAAATGATATCATACGCGACAAACTTAGTCAACTTCTGTATCCTACGGCAAAAAAGTATGAAAAAAAACATTTTTTTGCGCATCTCACACTAAAATTTAAGTAGCGCCGCCCTCAAAAGCCGAGCGCGGACGGCAAATAC
Organism: uncultured Clostridia bacterium; assembly: GCA_947625225.1. Lineage (GTDB taxonomy): Bacteria > Bacillota > Clostridia > Christensenellales > CAG-917 > CAG-475. The sequence continues at coordinate 87,023 of CANQNQ010000001.1, forward strand.
TTGCTCGAGGGACAGTATGGTTACGACAATTGGCAATTGGTTGACTCAGGCGACGGGCGGAAACGCATATCTCATGCTGTTTTTGATGTCGATGACACCCGTCGTGGAGACGCGCGGCGCGGTCATTTTTATGACGGGGATGTTTGACGACCTCGGACAGATATTTGCGGGACTGTGGTGCTGTATCGCAGGCTCATCGGCAGTGATTTTGCCGCTTGTTTTGCTTACTCGCCCGCTGCTTGCGCGCCTTAAACGCACGCGCGTTTTCGGCAAATTCGCACGCGGATTGGAGGGACATTTTGCCCTCAAAGCCTCCCGCGCAATGAAATCGTCAAAGCACAAAAACAAAAGTTTATCATCAAATAACGTCAATTCAACATCGCGTTTACGCAAAAACGGCGACATCCACAAAGCCACCGCGCTTGCCGCGTTTGTCGCCATTCCCCTGCCCATGACCGGGGTGTGGACGGGCTCCTGCATAGGCGGCTTCTGCGGGCTGCCCGTATGGAAGGTTGCGGTCGCCGTGTTCACAGGCAACGTAATCGCGGCGCACATAATTCTGGCGCTGTGTATGGCTGTCCCCGCGGAGCTGAGGAATATATTGCTGTACGCATTTGTAGCGTTGGCGGCAGCTACGGCGGTCTGCGCGATATTCGCGCGATTGAAGAGGGCGGAGAAAAGACCCGATCCGTAAGGATCGCATACGGCAAAATGTCATTATTTTGCTCAAAAAGACTTGCGGCGACGTAAAGGAAGTTATATAATAGCAAAAGAAATAAATTTTGGGAGGCTGAATATGCCATTAGTTACAACAACCGAAATGTTCAAAAAAGCATACGAAGGCGGCTATGCCATCGGCGCTTTCAACGTCAATAATATGGAGATAATCCAGGGCATCGTCGAGGCAGCGACCGAGGAGCACGCTCCCCTGATCCTGCAGGTCTCGTCCGGCGCAAGGAAGTACGCCAACACCACCTACCTCACCAAGATGGTCGAGGCGGCAGTGGAGACAAGCGGCCTTCCCATCTGCCTGCATCTGGACCACGGCGACAGCTTCGCGCTGTGCAAGGATTGCGTTGACAACGGCTTCACCTCCGTCATGATAGACGCAAGCTCTCATCCCTTTGCGGAAAACATCAGCATCACCAGACAGGTCGTCGAGTACGCGCACGATCACGGCGTTGTGGTCGAGGCGGAACTTGGCAAGCTGGCGGGCATAGAGGACGCCGTCAACGTGTCCGAAAAGGACGCCAACTTCACCGATCCCGATCAGGTGCAGGAGTTTGTTGCCAAGACGGGCGTCGACTCGCTGGCGATAGCCATCGGCACCTCTCACGGCGCATACAAATTCAAGGGCGAAGCAAGGCTGCGTTTTGACATCCTCGAAGAGGTCGGCAAACGTCTGCCCGGGTTCCCCATCGTGTTGCACGGCGCGTCCTCTGTCCCGCAGGAGCTGGTGAAGATAGTCAACGAGTACGGCGGCAGTATGCCCAACGCGCAGGGCGTCCCCGAGGATATGCTGCGCAAGGCGGCGTCCATGGCGGTGTGCAAGATAAACATCGACAGCGACCTGCGTATCGCCGTGACCGGCGCCATCCGCGAACACTTTGCCCTCAACCCCTCGCACTTCGATCCTCGTCAATATCTGGGACCTGCGAGAGAGGCTGTCAAGCAAGTCGTCAAGCACAAAATCGTGGACGTGCTGGGCTGCGCCAACAAAGCGTAACGATGGCTTTATCGCCAAATATCATATGTATAAAAGTCCGCTTTGCGCAACAAGGCGGACTTTTCTTTTGCCAATCTTCCCCGCCCCGAAAAACCAAATTCGCAAAAAAATGCGCCAAAAGCGGTTGCATATTGCCGCGCGCGGGTTATAATGGATGTATGCTGACCACACTGTTTTTTGACATAGACAACACGCTGCTGGACTTTTCGGCGTGTTCAAAGGACTCCATGCAGCGCGCGTTTGAGGACTACGGGCTGCGCTTTGACGACGATATGTTTGACACCTTCGTCGCGCAAAACAATATGCTGTGGCGGCGCATAGAGCTTGGCGAGCTGACAAAGGACGGCCTGTTCAAGATCCGCTGGAATATCATCTTTGAAAAGCTGGGCATAGCGGGCGTGGATGGCGAGGAGTTTGAGGAGGATTTCCACAAATACCTCAACGTCAGCTGCGTCCCCGTGGACGGCGCAAAGCAGACTCTTAAGTATCTCAGCGGCAAGTACAGGCTGTACGCGGCAAGCAACGCCCCGCTGGGCCAACAGCCGCGCAGGATGAAACTGGCGGATCTGGACAGGTATATGGACGGCTACTTCATATCCGAGGAGCTTGGCGCGCCAAAGCCGAGCAAGCGCTTTTTTGACGAGTGTTTCGCAAGATTGGACGGCGTGACTCCCGCTCAGGTCATGATGATAGGCGACTCCAAAAGCGCGGACATAGACGGCGCAAGGCAGTACGGCATGGCGACCTGTTGGTTCAACTTCCTCAAAACAAAGGACGCGGATGTGCGCGCCGATATTGTGATAGACGACTTAAGAAAGCTACAAGACCTGCTTTAAGCGATTTTTCATAATTTTTTAAGGGATTTTTGTGGGAAATCTTGACATAATACACTAAACAAATGTATAATATAGAAAAAAAGAAAAGGAGATTTTTATTATGGCAACATGGTTTAACAAACAGAGCCGTCTTGTTCAGATCATCCTTCTTCTCATCCCGTTCGTCAACTGGATCGTGGAGATCGTCGTCCGCTGGTCGGCATTCCTGCAGACAAAGAAGCCCCTCACGCTTGTGGCAGCTATTCTGGTCACCTTCTTCGGTCTTGTATTTGGCTGGATCGATATCGTATGGTGCTTACTGTTCAAACACATGGTGTTTGCAAAGGCATAATCGACGCTCGGCAAAAACCGCTTGCGATATGCAAGCGATTTTTTTTGCGCAATTTTGCCTCGCCCGCCGCTATGGATCCCCGCGAAGCGAATTTTGTTGACTAATTTCATAAAATGATGTACAATAAAATAAACATTACACGGGAGGTAACAAATATGTATTGCAAATCATGCGGAAGTCAAATTGACGACCAAGCGGTGGTGTGCCCCTACTGCGGCGTTGCGACCGGCGCAAATCAACCCGCACAAACTCATTCCAACGAGACCAACACTCTGGCTATAGTGGGCTTTGTGCTGTCCTTCTTCACCGCTCTTATAGGTCTTATCATATCCGCAATTGCGCTTCACAAGGCAAAGACGGAATACAACGGCAACGGCAAGGGCTTTGCTATCGCGGGCATTGTCATCGGCGCTGTGGAGATGGGCGCGATCTTCTTGTATGTGATCATCATAGTGGCGGGTTTGGCAGCGCTGGGCGCCGCGGCAACCACAAACGCATTTTTGCTGTGATTTGAGCAGCTCCATCAAAAAAGACCGCGTCGCGGTCTTTTTTTCTACCCTTTTATATGCAAAATCCGATTACAGTCTCTTGCCTGTGAGGCGGGCGTAGGTGCGCGGGTCTATATCGAACAAAAACTTCTTGTCGCCGTCGCCGTGGTAGTCGCTTCCGCCCGTGGGCAGCAGCCCGTACCTGTAGCACAGCCCCAACAGTTCCTCCCTGTCCGCGTCGGTGTGGGAGGGATAGTTGACCTCAAGTCCGCCCAGCCCGAACAGTTTCAATCCTCTAAGCAGCGGCAGCAGGTTTTTGTCCTGCATCAGCTTTTTGGGATGCGCGACGCTTACAAGCGCGCCGAACTCGCGTAGCATGCCCACCGCCTCCAGCGGTTTGAGCCGTCTGACATCGCAATAGGCAAGCCCGCCGGGCGCAAGGAAGCGCTCGAATGCGTCGCTGACGTCGCGCGCGTAACCCTCCTCTACCATGGCTCGGGCGATGTTCATCCTGCCCAATCCGTCGCCCTCGAAGTCTATGTCGGGCTTGACATTGTACTGCGCCAGCTTCTTGCCTATCTCTATATTTCGGTTGCGCCTGTAACCCTGCACAGTCTGCAAAAAATCACCAAACGCGGGGTTGTGCCAATCAAAACCGTATCCTAAAATATGGATCTCGCAAACAGAGTAGGCGGACAGCTCTATGCCCGCAACAAATTGGATGCCCTCGGCGACGGACGCCGCATACGCCTCGTCCAGCCCCGCCACGGTATCGTGATCGGTGACGGATATAATTTCCGCGCCGCCCTCTTTTGCCCATTTTACCGCCTCGGCGGGCGTCTTGGTGCCGTCCGAAGCGGTGGTATGAATGTGTAGATCAGCCTTCATAGTCCTCTCCGTAAAAAATCAATCTTCGCTGTCGCCAGCGACCTCTTCGACGTCGAAGGTTATCTCCGCGTCGGGCGCGTCAAGCAGCTCGTGCGAAGGCTCCTCGCCGACAAACGCCGTCGCCTTGTCCAGCGTGTTGCGGATGTAGCCCGTGCGCTTTTCTGCGTCGTCAAAGGTGTCCTTAAGCTTTGCCAGCCTCACGTTGGTCTGGCGCAGGAACACGGTCAGCTTGTCGAAGTCCTTGTTGAAGCTCTTCAGCAGTTTGGCGATCTCCGTGCTGCGCTTTTCCATAGCCACGCTCTTGAAGCCCATCTGCAGGCTGTTGAGCAGCGCCGCCAGCGTGGTGGGTCCGCACACGATGACGCGATAGCGCGTCTGCAGGTCGCTGATAAGTCCGTCCCTGCGTATCACCTCGGCGTAAAGCCCCTCGGTGGGCAGGTACATTATGGCAAAATCGGTGGTCTTGGGAGGGCGTATGTACTTGTTGCTGATGTCCTGCGCCTCCTTCTTGACGCGCTGGGCGAGCGCCTTTGACGCCGCCTCCACGCCGTCGGGATCCGCCGCGTCCGCCGCCGCGGACAGCCTTTCGTAATCCTCAAGAGGGAACTTCGCGTCTATGGGCAACAGCACCTCGCCCTCGCCTTTGCCGGGCATCTTGATGACAAAATCCACCGCGTCGTCGCTGCCGCGCACAAGCCTCTCCTGCTTCCTGTACTGCTCGGCGATGAGTATCTGCGACAGCAGGCTTTCAAGCGAGACCTCTCCCCACGTTCCGCGGGATTTGACGTTTTTGAAGATGCGGTTGAGGTCGCCCACGCCCGCCTGCAAGGTCTGCAACTCGTTGAAAGAGCGATTGATAGCCTCCAGCCTTTCCGTCACCTGCTTGAAGGACGTATCGAAACGCTGTTCCACCGTGGCGGACAACTTTTCGTCCACGGTGAGGCGCACCTGCTCAAGCTGTTTGGCGTTGTCCTCGCGCACCTCTTTGAGACTGAGCGCGTTGGCGTCCTTAAGTTCGGCTATATTTTTCGCCATAGCCACGTTGAGTGTGCCCATGTTTTCGGACATGGCAAGTTTCAGTTCGCCCAGCTGCTCCACGGTCTGTGTGTTGAGCTTGTTCATCTTTTCGTTGACGTCCGCAGAGAGCGCCTCGACCCTGCTCATCATGGCGCGGCTGTTTTCGTTTTGTGCGTTGACCGCGCCCGTAAGCATGGACGTCTCCATCTTGACTATCTTGCCCACGGCGTCCTCTATATCTCCGCCGCCGTTATCCTTTTTTTTGATGGAGCGCAGTGTGATAAGCGCTGCCGCTCCCACTATAAGCGCGGCAAGCGAAAACACCGCCGCAAACACCGTCAAAACAATTTCCGCTGTAGACATATCCGCCTCCTCCCCCTGCGCACGCAATGGGGTTTATCCCGTATTATAATTTGCTGTTTATATACTAAACGCACGTTTATATCATCATTTTAACAATATAAAACCCGTTTACTGTTCTTCGCTTGCGCGTCGCGCCAAAGCCGCCACAAAGTTGAGCGCCTTTTCGCGGTCGTTGAGCACGGGATTCATCGCGGTCTCCTCCAGCAGTTGCCACAGCAGTTCCCCGCGCAACCTCTCCTCTATGTTCATATCTATCAGGTCCGCGCCGTTGACCTTAAGTTCGGACAGCCTCAGCGGCACGCCCGCGGCGCGCATATCCGTCAGTTGCTCCCTCATCCTGTTGCGTTCGGGAGGCAGTTCCATCGCCGCGTGTGAATCCGCGTCCATCAGCTCGCACAAATCGTCCACTATATCCGCATGGCGCACTATGAAGCGGCGCAGTTTTGCCTCCGACATGCGTCCGCCGACGTCCGCCATATGACACTGCACCAAACTTACCAGCCTGGTGCGCTCCGCCGTGGAAAACTTCAGTCGCCTCGCCACGTCGTCCGCCATCTTTGCGCCGTACACGTCGTGCGCGTGCATATTTCCGTCCGCCTTGACAGCGGGCGCCTTGCCTATGTCGTGCAACAGAGCCGCCCACCTTATGTTGGGAGGGGCAGCCTGATAGGTCTTGACGGAATGCTCGTAGGCGTCAAATTTGTGCCAGCGCGAAGGTTGCGACAGTCCCTTGAGCCCCGCAAGCTCCGGAAGCAGCATATCCACAAGTCCCAGCTCGTCCAGCAGTCGGAAGCCCTTGAGATGTGCGTCCTTCAAGCCAAGCTCGGGATGGCGGGTGTCCGCAACAAAGATCTTGCTTAGTTCGTCGCGTATGCGCTCCACCGCGATGTCCTTCACGCGCCAGCTGTTTTGCTTTGCGACCTCCAGCGTGCGCGCCTCCGGCTCGAAGCCAAGCTCCGCGGCGAATCTGACCAGTCGCAGTATGCGCAGACCGTCTGCCTCGAACACATCTTCGGGAATATCCGCCGTACGCAGCGTCTTGTCCTCTATGTCCTTTACGCCGCCCACTATGTCCACTATCCTGCCCGCCGCGACGTCAAGGTAAATGGCGTTGCAGGAGAAGTCGCGCCTCTTGGCGTCCTTAAGCATATCGTCGGTGAACTCCACCTCGACGGGGCTGTGACTGCCCTTTGCGCGACGGTAGCTGTCCGTGCGAAAAGCCGTGTACTCAAAGGTGACGCCCTGCTTCATGATATGCACGGTGCCGAGGCGCATATTGCGGTCGAAAACTTCAAAATCGGTGGTTGAAATCAGCTTTTTGACCTGTTCAACCGTCAGTTTTGAGCATACGTCAATGTCATAGCACTCTATACCCAGCAGTTTGTCGCGCACATATCCGCCCACCGCGTACAGCGTCGCCTCAGGCGCAAACGCGGCGGCAAGCTCGCCAAGCAGTCGTTCGTGAACAGCGTCAGCCACCATACACCTCCGGGGCGAGCACGCACACTTCGGGCAGGTTGCGCATGTGCTGGTTATAGTCCAGCCCGTAGCCCACGACGTACTCGTTTTCTATGCTGAAGCCTATGTAGTCCCCCTCGAACTCAACCTTGCGGCGGGAGGGCTTGTCAAGCAGCGAACACACCTTGAGCGAGCGCGGCTGCCTTGCCTCCAACAGCTTTTTGAGGTAGCTGAGCGTCACACCCGAATCTATGATGTCCTCCACGATTATGATGTTTTTGCCTTGGATGGGCGAGGACAGATCCTTAACCATCTTGACTTCGCCGCTGGTGTTGGTGCCGCCGCCGTAGCTGGATACAGCGATAAAGTCGATCTCCACGTCGCATTTTATCTGCCTGATGAGGTCGGCAAAAAACACGCTGGCTCCGCGCAGGGTGCACACCAATGTGATGGGCTCCCCCCTGTAGTCAAGTGTTATCTGCTCGCCAAGCTCGCGAACGCGAGACGCAATTTCCTCTTTGGTGATCAGTACCTTTTTGATTTCTTTGCCGTACATAGCCTGTCCTCTCTTTATATGATAATATATTTGCGGGTGCTTTTTTGGTACACCTCAAAATTTTTCGTGATTTTCAAGCGTAAGTCTGTACGCCTGCCTCTCGTCGGGATCCACCTTGACCTTTGACGACACGTCCACGCCGAACACCGCGAGCACGTCGCCGCCCACAGCCACCACGGGCAGCCTGTCGCGCAGACGCAGCGGCACCTTTTTGTCCGTCAAGAAGTCGCCGAGGCTCTTGCTGCCGCCGCCGAATTTGGCGATGCCGTCCCCCTGCCGCCTGAAGCGTATCACCGCTCCCTCAGGCAGTTTACGCGCGGAGACGTACAGTTCGCCGCGCTCCCTTGCCGCCGCCATATCTGCGGGGACGTCCGCAAGTCTTACCTCGCCGCCAAGGTGGAAACCCTCGCAAAACTCCTCGCACGCGTCGGGAGCGTACATCTGCTCTCCCTCGCGTTCGAAAACGATATGCTCCCCCTCGCGGTGGGCGACAAGCCCGTGCGTGAGGGATATGCGCTTGCCGCTTTCGGCACCCCTGAGTTCCACCACGCTTGCGTAGTGCTTTTCCTCTATATCCTGCCTTACGCCCAGCGCGTTCGCCGCGCGCAGTATAAGCCGCTTTGCGATTACGGGCTGAGCCATATCGGCGATATTTATGTACGCCGCGCCATCTTTAAGTTCGGGCTGAGGGGTGAGGCTGTCCACCAGTTCCTCCACCTCCTCCGCGCTGCGGCTGAGCCTTGCCAGCGACGCGTTGAGATTGGGAAAACTGCGCTTGAGCTGAACCAGCTGCGCCCTTAGCAGATTGCGGGTGTAACGCGTATCCGAATTGGTCTCGTCCTCGACGTAGCTCAAACCGTTTTGCGCGATATACTCATCTATATCCTCGCGGGAATTGAGTATAAACGGCCTTAAATATCTGCCGCTGACCTGCCGCATACCCACCAAGCCCCTGACGCCCGTGCCGCGCAGCATGCGCATAAGCATGGTCTCCGTCTGGTCGTCGAGGTGGTGCGCCAGCGCGATGTAGTCGCATTTGCCGCACTCAAGCAACTCATCGAATATGCGGTATCTCAGCTCCCTTGCGCCCTGCTCCACGGTATACCCGTTCTGTCTGGCAAAGGCGAGCGCGTCCACGCTGAACGCCTCGAGAGGGACGCCCCACTGCGCGCACAGATCCGCGACAAATTTGCTGTCTTTAAGGCTGCTTTCGCCGCGTATGCCGTGCTCGACATTGACCGCGATCACCTTTGCGCCGCACCCTACAAGGCAATGCAAAAGCGCGACGGAATCCCTTCCGCCGCTGACGGCAACGCCTATGGTCTTTGAAAAAGCGTCCTCCCCGATAAGCTGTTTGAGGTCTATTGAAATTGCCATATAAAAATTATACAGCAATTATAAAAAAAACACAAGACGACAAAGAGATAACTTTCAACTTGCCGTTTTGCCGTCCGCCCGCGCCCTGAAACGGCAAAAAGTCAACCACTTTTCTCCTATCTTAGATTTTACAATAATACTGCGATATACGATGTTTATATATGTATTTTTAGCATATAAATTGTCATTTTTGCGATTTATAAAACACGTCATACGGCAAACAGTCTCAGCGCCATAACGGTGCAATCGTCCTGTGCGCCGCGCGCAAGCGCCCTGCGCAACAGCCCGTCGGCAAGCGTCTGAGGGTTGGCGGTGTCCATCTCGTCCACGGCTTGCAACACGCCCTTGCCGTCCAGCGCGTCGAACACGCCGTCCGACATCATGATAAGCATATCGCCGTCGTACAACTGACAGCGGCTGGTGAGGGGACGTATCGCGTCAAGTATGCCCGCCGGCGGCAGACTGCAGGACAGCGTTTCCACCCCGTCCCGACGTACGATAAAGCTGTTGGCGGCCCCCAGTTTTATGACGTCCAGCGCGCCGCTGTAGGTGTCTACAACCGCGATATCCATGGAGGAAAAACTGTCCTCCAGGCTGAGCTTGAGCAATTTGTTGACCAGCCCCAGAATTATGTTGCTGTCAAAGCCCGCCCTGTAAAAGCTCTCTATCATTCCTATCGCGCTTTGGCTGGCTTCCGCCGCGCTCTCGCCGCTGCCCATGCCGTCGCATATGGCAAACAGCCTGAGACTGCGCGAAGGGCAAAGTATGCTGCGGCTGTCCCCCGACACGCCCTCCATATCCCGCCTCTTTTCGGCGACTCCGTAGGCGACCTCGAACACGGGTGCGTTTTCAAGGTAGACCAGCCGCTTGTCCCCCTTTTCCTCCACGCGGCACACTTCCAACCCCGTCTTGAGACAGGAGGAGATCACCTTTGACAGCACCGCCTTTTGCGCGTCCTGTTCCCTGACCAGCGCAGTGACAGCTACGCTCCTGTCTCCCTCGGCGATGACAAGCTCGCTTGCGACGATGTTGTGTTTGAGCAATTCCGCCTTGACGCGTTCCACGCCGTCGCCCGTAAAGCGCACCTGCCCCGAGCAGTTGCCCGCCAGCGAATCCAGCACCAGCGACATGCCCGCAAACTGCTCCGACATCAGCTTTTTGCTGAGCATTATGCCGTCGCTCAACTCCCTCTTCATAGCGTACGCCTCCGCCGAGCTGCCAAGCACCTGCGCCAACGAATGCATCCTGCTACACCGCGAGGTGATGAAGGGCGGCATATCCAGAATGGTCACCTTGCCGCGTTCGAGGGCTGCCTGAGCCATATCTTTTAGCACGTCGCGGGTGTCCCCGCCAAGCGCGGAAAAGCACGCCGCCCTGTCGGGGCATTTGCCGCAAAAACTGCGCGCGACCTCCGCCGCGAGCCTGTCCGAGGTATATTGCGTGCGGCTATCCGCCATATTTTCCATTGTTTTGGACATTTCGTAAAACACCTCGCCCGCGGACTGCAATCTGCTCGCAAGCTCCCTGCCCCGCCTGTTGACTATGCCCTGATAGGCGCGGCTGTCGTCGTTGCGTCCCATGTCCCGCACCTTGAAAAAAACCTTTGCGGGGATAGCAAGGCACGCCGCCACTCCCACAGCGGTCATTATCAGCGTGCGCCAATCCGCGCCGACGTACGCGCCCAGCAGCCACAGCGCCGCCTGCGTAAGCAATATGGCGATGGAGGAAGCCCACCTTGTGAAGGGCGAAAACGCCACTGCCGCTCCGCCCACAAGCACCGCCGCGCCAAGATAGGAAAGACTGCCCGACTTCGCCGCCATACCTATGCCCATAAGCGCGCAAAACGTGAGCGCCACCCCCGCCTTTGCCGTGCAGGACAGCCATAGCGCCGCAAACGCCAGCGCCACGTAAAACAAGCAAAATCCGTAGGCCTGCACTCCGCCCAGCGCGTAGCTTGCCGCCACGACCGCCACGCCGCCCGCAATCAGCTCGTCTATGGCGAGGCTTTTGAGACTGCCGCGCACAAGCAGCGCATACGCCGCTATGGAACAGCAGAATGTCATCACCGCCGCAATAAGCGTAGCTACCGCCACCGTAACATAGTCGCCGTAGAGCGCGCAACCCACCGCTATGTACGGCAGCATCCCCGCCGCCGCGGTAAGCGCGACAGCCCATATGGGCACATTGCGGCGCAGCTTAAAACAGACCAGATACAGCCCGATCAGCAAAATTATGGGCGCGGCGCAATTTAGCAGCGACCACCACCTCAGATCGAACACGCAGCACGCCACAGTAAACGCGGGCGCAATGGCAAGGATATTCTGTCTTGCGTACACCAGCCCGCAGAACAGCGCCAACGCCAACGCGTAACCGAAATGCGGCACGGACGCAAACAAAAACAGCGCCAGACACTCCGCCACGAATTTTACCGCCGCGGCAGGGGTCAATTTGAATTCGAAGGATGGAAAAAATCGACGTTCCGCTTTAAGAATATTTTTTTTCATATGTTTGAGTGTAGCGCAAAATTACATAAAAAAAGTTCCGACGGCGCACTAAAATAGGCAAATTCCGTCGAAAATACGCGCGCAAAACCGCACGTCGCTCAAAAATTTACGCTATGCCGTCAGATGGCGTGCTCCACCGCGACCGCCACGGCAAAACATATCCACAGCGCCACTATAAACGCGCCCTCCGCGGGGATGGCGAGCTTGGTGTAGGCGCACTTCCAACCCTTGTCCACAAAGGTGAAAACAAGCCTTGTCCAGAACACTGCGTTGGAAAAGATGAGTCCGCCCACAAGCGAATAGAAGGGCTGCTTGAACACAAACGCGAGTATCGCCAAAAACAGACCCAGCGCAAAGGATATGCCGCCGTAGTACACGCGGATCTCCGTCTTGCCCGCCTCGTCCTTGGGCTTCATGGAGTATTTTTCCGCATACTTGACGGGCTTTATGATAAACACCAGCGCCGTGCCCAAAAAGTATATGCAAAGGCCGATGGTGGCGACTGTTGCCGCGATGTTGTGACTGATGACTTCCGCCAACATAAGTTTTCCCCCTGAGGTTGATGTAAAAATTGTAAATTATCCTTGGACATTTGTCAATATCCAATCTGTTGCCGCGCGACTTTCTCTTTGCCTCAAGATTCTATATAATGCAAAATGCGACGTTTATCAGAATGTTTTGACAGATAAACGCCGCTTTACGTCGTATTTTTGATATATCCTCAGGCGGTGCGCATACCCATGCCGTCGTCGTCTATGACGTAAAGTATGTTTGCCTCGTCGCCGCTTACCGCGTCGATATATATAAAGTAAACGTCCTCGCCGTCGTGGCACTCAAACTCGTAGGTCAACGCCTCGCGTGTGCCGCGAAGAGGTATCAGCACCGGCCTGCCCTCGTCAATGGGCGGGATGCGCAGCGACCTTGCCGCCTGCGCCTTGTCTATCGCGGGAGCGGACAGATCGCGTTCGCGGTGGTTATACGCGTAGTGAGTGGCGTCCATGCCCGTCACGACGCCGCCGTCCTCGCTGATCTTGACCTTTACAAGGTCGGGATACAGGATGACGCCCTGTTGCACGGGCGCGAGGTTCACCACGCATTCGCCGTCGGCGGATGACGACCACACCACCTGCATATCCTCAAAGCCCATTCGACTCAAAAAGGACAGGGCGCGCTGCTGGCAAGTCACGCTTGCCTCTACAAGCGCGGCGACTTCCCCGCCCTCGACGTAGGAGCTGAAGGACAGCGGCCTGCCGCCCCGCTTGGTGAGCTGCACAAACGCGTCGTTTCCGCCCACCTTCAGCGAGTAGTTGAGCGTGGCTATGTTGCCGCCGCCCTCGCCGATAAACATTATGTCTAAAGCGCCAAAGCCTTCAAACAATTTCGCCACTATTTCCGCGCCCCGAGCGGAGTCTATCTCCTCTCCGCCCAGCGCGAGTTGTTCGGGAGCCTCCAGCGCGTCCGAAAATGGCCCGTCGTAGATCATCTCGGGATAGGCGAAACTTGGCTCCGCAAACTGCCCGAACGCGCCCGCGAAACTGTCCAGCATGCCGTCCTCGCCCACAAACAGCTTGCCCTCGTCCACTGATGAGCGCAGCTGCTCGAGCGCCTTTAGGTAGACGTCCGCGACCTCGCCCAGCTTTACGAGCGTCTGTCTTTCGCCGTCGCTGAGGGGCTGCCCGTCCGCGACTCTGAGGGCGAGCGCGTGGGAGTAGTCCCCCAGCTGATTGACAAACTTCTGCGCCTTCATGACGCCGTCGTCATGGCTGTCGAACACGCCGAGGCTGTTTTCGGCAAGTTCGGCGGCGCTCCACACCTCGTACAGCAGCGACTGCTGCATGGTGGGCGAATCAGACGCTCCTATTTTGCGCAGGGACGTGCCCAGATCGTTGGCGCCGTCCAGCAGGTCGTAGTACGCCCTGAAATACATCGCGTCCATCTGCCGCTGATAGCTCTCATGCGTGCGCACGGTGCGGTTGACGAAGTACAGCGACACAGACAGCCCCACTATGGCGCTTGCGCACAGCCCCAGCACGGTGCCCAGAGCGGCGGTCTTGGCCACTTTGGCGTTGCGCTGTTTTTTGGATCTTTTGTTTTCCTGCACCTCGTACTCGGTGCAAACGACTTTCTTTTTGCTCATAATATACCTCTATATAATTTGCCCTCAGCAGAAGGCGTGATTGCCTATGTTCAGCTTGACCGTGCGGGACAGCATCCACTTGCTTGTCGCGGTGCGCGGGTTGTAGTAAAACAGGCAGCCGTAGGTGGGGTCCCAGCCGTTCAGCGCGTCGCGCGCGGCGTTAAGCGCGGATTGGTTGGGACTGAGGTTGATCTGCCCGTCCGCAACGCAATCGAATGCGCCGGATTGATACACCACTCCCGAAACCGTGTTGGGAAAGCTTGAACTTTTCACGCGGTTGAGCACCACCGCCGCCACTGCGACCTGCCCGGTATACGGCTCCCCGCGCGCCTCGCCATAGACCACGTGCGCAAGCAGATTGAGGTCGGTGGAGCTTGTGCCGCTGCCGCCTGACGTAGTGGTCCCGCTGAGCTTAAGCCCCATTGCCTGCGCGGTCTTTGTGCCGACTATGCCGTCCGCGGCAAGCCCGTTGCGCTTTTGGAAATATATCACCGCCGCCTTGGTTTTGGGCCCGAAAACGCCGTCCGCCTTGCCGCTGAGATACCCCCAATTGATAAGTTTTTGCTGCATTGTCTTGACCGTCGCGCCCGAAGAGCCCTGTTTGAGGACTGCCGCCTCGGCGACGTCGGGAGCGGGCGCAAGCGAAGCGGCAAGCGCCGCCGCCACAACTATCGCGACGAGGGCGAGCGCCAACGCCGCTTTTGGAATTTTGAAACCCGATGAGATTGCGTTCATATTCACCTCGCAAGTAGTGTGTTGATACATTTCGCTTTTATGCAAAGGGAAAAGGTATAAATTTTGCCGCGCCCGTCAATAATTGGGCGTATGAAAAGGTACATAACTTTGCTTGTTGCGCTGATTTCTGTCTTGCTGCTTGCGACTGTCTTGAGCGGTTGCGACAGTGCGCGTATAGACCCCGCGGAGGGCTGCATACGCGTGCACATCCGCGCCAACTCCGACAGCGACCTTGACCAGAGCGTAAAGCTGGAAGTGCGGGACGCGCTGACGCAGTATCTGACGTCGGTTCTTGCAAATTGCAAGGACAAAAACTCCGCCTACGCGACGCTGCAGGGCGAAAAGGAAAATCTCAAAAATATCGCGGATAAGGTGCTTTACGCGCACAATATGACATATAAAGCCTCTGTTGCGCTGACAAACGAACATTTCCCGGAGCGCGTGTACGACAAATATACTTTTCCTGAGGGCGATTATGACGCGCTTATCGTAAACCTCGGCAGCGGAAAAGGACAAAATTGGTGGTGCGTGGCTTTCCCTCCCCTGTGCTTTGTCCCCGCCGCGGGCGAGGAGAAGATCGTGTACAAGTCCTGGGTGAAAGAGATGTTGGATAAGATTTTTGGATAAAAAAGGATTTTGTGGGTGAAAGCTGTGCGCGGGACGGACGGACTTTTTGAAGAGGTCACGGTAATGTTGAAAACGGCGCGGGCGTTAAACAGTTTGAAAAATCGGGGCGCGCGTTATTCGATTTTGCAAAGGAAAGCGTATACTTTGGGATATGTGGTACAAGCTATGTGCAGGAGGCAAATATGAAAATTTTCAGAGAAATAGTGCGCAACACCGCGATGGGCGCGCAGTCCATCGACAACTTGCTTGGCTACATCGAGTGCGACAAATTGAAAGAGTTGGCAGTTGCGCAAAAGCAAGAGATGGAGGAGTTCTACACTGCCGCCTCGCAGGAGCTTGGCGAGCAGGAGCTGGACGACGCAAAGACCAAGCCCTTCCAGCGCATGATGCTGAAGGCGGGCGTCAAGATGAACGCGGGGTTTGACAACAGCAACACACACATCGCCAGCATGCTGATAGACGGCTACAACATGGGCATCGAGAGCGTGCAAAAGTGCATAAATCAGCTCAACCGCGACGGCGTGGAGGTGCCCAAGCTGGCGCACGACCTGATGGACGCCTACGACAAGGACATCAAGGCGCTGCGAGAATATCTATAAAAAAAGACGGGACGGACAGTCCCATCTTTTTTTACATATACGGTGGTTTAACCGCTGTTTTTGAGTCTTTATCTGCCAATTTGGCGATTTTACCACTTGTTTTCCACGTACTCGCAGAAGGCGTACATGTCCTTTATCTCAAGCTTTGTGCCGTCGTCAAGCACAACGGTGCCGTTCCACAATCCGTGCACCTGATGCGCGTGCAGGCGCAGGATGTTGAGCGCGTTGGTGTCCGTGTGGTGATCGAAGAATGGGGTCATGGTGAGGTCGAATCTGCCGTCGTCGGAGATGAAGTGCCACGGCTGCATCCACTTGTCGTCCTTGGGGAACACTTCCACGTCCACGGAGCCGACCTTGTGCGCCACGCCGTCGTAGAACACGCAGGTTTCGGTGGCGTTTGCCTCGTCGCCGATGCCCCAGGTGACCTCGAAGCCGAAGATATGGTCGTTGCCCTCGGCGTCCTTGATGTGCTGAGCGCCGTTGCCCCAATACCACACGTTGTTGTACGGCCACACGCCTCTGCCCCAATCCAGCACGCAGAAGGTGTCCGCCTTGTCAAACGTGACCTCGACGTCTCCGCACTTGAAGTAGCCCTCGCAGGGCATGCAGTTTTGCTTCATCGTCATAAAGAAGCGGGTGGGCATAAACTTCTTTTTCTTTACGCCCTCGCCGGAGTGCACCGTGCCCGCCGCCTTCCTGAAGGGAGTGACGATAGTGATGTTCTGGTGGTCTTTGAAAAAGTCCATCTCGAACTTTGCGTCCAGGCTGTCCTTGCCCACGGGGCCGTGGAACTCCAGCACGCGGTGCTCGTCGTTGGTGTCGGCGCGGAAGTGGAACTTTTTGGACTTATACTCCGACACATTGGGGTGACCCTGGTCGCCGTTTTCTGGCAGGATGTGGATGGGCTTGTTTTTGCCGCCCGCCCAGAACGCCATGCTGGTGATGGGCTTCTTGTCATGGTTTTTGAGATCTACCAGCACCGCGGAAGCGTAGCCGCCGATGGAGATGTTCGCCATGGATATCTGCACCATATAGCGCCCATCGGAAATCTGATAGAAGTCCCACTCCTTGCCGCGCCAACCGGGGCGAGCCTTTGTGCGGTCATACTCGAAGATGTTGTGTCTTGCCCAGCCGCCCTGCACAAGCAGATTGCCTCTGTCGTCCAGCAGCCTGGTGGGAACGGTGTACTCGATCTGCTTACGCTTTTGCGACGGAGCAAGCTCCTGCCAACCGATGTACGTTTTTTTGCATTGTTTTGCCATAATTTTCCTCCATTTATGGAATAAATGTTTACTATACTATAATTGTATTATAAAACCGCGAAAAATTCAATACCCAATTGCACAAATGCCAAATTTGCGGACAGCAAAAGGGCTACCTCCTGCGAGATAGCCCCTTTTTGTCCATTTGATCGTGCGGATCACCAATCGGAATTGTCCGTCGGGTACGCCAACTGATCGCTGTACACGCCTATTTCAACATACATCAGATACCCGTCTCCGTAGTACGCATGCGGTACGCCTATCGCTATCTTGACATCGCCCTTCTGATACATATCATAGCCCTTGACCGGGTCCTTTTCGGCGCAAATCGTCCAGCCCTGCGCTTTCAACGCGGCTACGTAGTCAGCAACAAACTGGTCGCGAGCTTGCTCGGTCTGGAAGTCCACGGTGCTGAAATATGCGAAGTGTTCGCCATAATCTCTGCTCCAGCCGACGCCCGACTTCCAACCGTGTTGCGCAAAGTATCCGTCCATTGTGTTGTGCGGTTGCACGTACGGGATGTCGGGGAAGTTCCAATCTCTCATGTCTTCCCACAGCATGCTGTTTGCCTCTTCCCAGGAAGTGGGATCCGGCTCATCTTTTGCCCCGGCATAGTAGAGGTCGATCGAGGCGGTGTTGAACTCGGAGTAAACAATGGATATCTTAAGGTCTTCGCCATACCATCTTACCGTCGTAGAGGCGGAGCCGAGATAGTTGCCGCTGAGCGTGATCTCCACGGGCTTTGTCCAATCGGTATTGTAGCTGAAAGCAGTGGATATGTACCCCATAAATGTGAAGAATCCGGAGCCGGGAGTGAGGGAGACATAGACTCCGTCCGCGCCCGCCTTTTGTCCGAAGATCTCAGCCGCAAATTTGAATGTGGGATAGCGCGTGATGGGATTGCCGTTGCCGTCCTTGTCCCAATCCGTATTGTGATGCTTGGTCATCCATACCTGATTGTCTTTGACCGTGTACTCGTAGTACTTGTTGTCGCCCTCCTTGTGGATACCGCTACGCGTAGTATAAATGTTATCCGTTGTAGTGATATCTATCGCGTCCTCGGTGAATATATAAGTTGATTGGGTGTTTCCATACGTGATCACAGCCTTGTAGTTGTGAAGCTCTGCCATGTTTTTAATAGCGGTCGCGATGCCGTCATGGTAAGTCTCATGCTTATATGGTTCAATGTGAGTTATCTTTGCGGTGCCTTTATCGGAAAATGCATAAATCAGCTCGCTGCCGTACTTCATGGTGATCTCAGCACCCTCTATTTCATCCACAAGGGAACGCATAGGATCGATTATACCCGTTATCTTGGTTATCTGACCATTTTCAACAGTGAAGTACAGGTCGTCCGTAAGCAGATCCGACTGCCACAGCTGCACGCAAATGGTCTGCATCTCCACGCCGCTGGAGCTGCCGATGAAGTGATAGGTGTGCCCGTCGTCAAAGCTGACCCAATTGGCGGCGGAGATATCATCATAGCTGGTGAAGATGTTGGTGTAGGTCGAATTCAACCAAGATGCATAATATGCCTCATATTCATCGCCGAAGTTGTGCGCCTGTTTGGCAATATTGTTGTTCCAATCGAGGTACTCGTCACACACATATCTTCCGTCGGTCACATATTTTCTTGCCCATGTCACCTTTTGGCTTTCTTTATCCCTTGCTTCAAACTGGAAGGCGTCCGTGGTGTCGGGAATGTCCCAAACGTCGTCGCTGAGGTCTACGTCCATGTCTTCCCAGATGAGCGTGAGCTCCTGCACGCGCTCCACCGCCGGTTTATAACCGCTGTTGTAGTAGTCCTCGCTGTAGTTGAGCCAAGTTTCTGTACCTTGAAGCTTCAAACTGCCCTGAAGTTGTGCGTACAACTCGGCTGGCAACGCTGTGCCGTTTGAAACGCCCTTTACGTTGACGAAATACTCGGCGTAAACGGACTCGTCCTCGGCAAGTGCGCAGGTGATGGTGGTCGTGCCGACGCTTTGACCCACGAGGATGGTATCGGGCATGTTGCCCTGCAAAGTCAGGGAGTTGGAAACATAGGCGACGCTCTCATCGGAAGAGGACCACACAAGGTCTTGTCCCTTGTACTTGTCGGCGAGATGCGCGTAAAGTGTGCGCATGCCGCCCGTGTACAGGTCGCCGTACATCCACAGCTGGATGTCATTGCTTTCCGCCTGCTTGGTGGCAAGGGTGATCACGATGGTGACCGCCTTTGCGGGCATTGTGAATTGATACGTCCTTGCCATGCCGTTTATGCCATGGATGGGGACTTGCTCGGAAGTCACGCTCTGCAGATACTTATCGCTGTTGTTGACCGCGACGGTAAACGTGACTGTCGCGCCCGCCTTGTAGCCGTCCTCGGCAAGTCCGCCGATGGTGTATTCGCCGCTTGCCGCATAGCTCACCTGATAGAGCGTATCTTCGGGAGCGGTGCTCTTGAGCAGCACGACAAGGTAGATATTGGAGTCTATCATCGTGAAGCTGAAGTAGCCGTCGCCCAAATCGACTATCTCGATGTCGCTGACAGAAGTGACCTCGTCAAGAGCCATTTGGGCCGCATTGACTTCGACGTGGAATATTACTTGGTCGCCCTCGGCGTAGCCCAATCTGTCAAGTCCCGTGACGGTGAAGTCCGCGCCTGCGTTGTATACCTCGACATTGTACTTGGTCGCTTCGCTGTCCGCATTTTTCAACACAATCGCAATGGACACGTCCTTGTCGGGCATGGTGAAAGTGTAGCTGCTGCCCGCGGCGTTTATGACAACGTCGTCGGACAAGACCGCGCTGACGATCTTGTCGGGATCCGTGACCTCTATGGTGAAGCTGACGGGTGCGTTCGCCTCATAGCCCTCGGCAGCAAGTCCGTTGACGGTGAAGTCGCCCGTGTTGCGCACGGTGACGCTGTGCTTCACGCCAACTGTGCCGTTGACGTAGCTGGCGACCGCCGTCCTGGAAGCGGTAGGCGTGTAACCGACATCGACCTTCAGGGAACCTATGTACCAGCCCATAAAGGTCTGCCCGGCATGGTCGGGACCCAGAGGAATATCCTCCGCAGTCAACGCCGCGCCCGCCTTGACCTCCGCCTTGTACACCACATTGGTGCCGTCCTGGAAGGTGATCGTGTAGGTGCCGCCGTCACCGCCCTTGTCGTTGCACGCGACAAGCAATGTGACAGCCAAAAGCAGTACCAGCACGGTGCATATCACGCTGCATAATGCTTTTCGTTTCATATAGTACCTCCTATATTATAGGATATCAAAGAATATACCTATATTATCTATATGTCATATAGTATCCACCCAAGTATGCAATTTGTCAAGTGAATTTTGCGTATATTTATACAATTTAATTTGAATATTTGAAATAATTGCATATTTGTGCATTTTTTTCATGGGAAATTTCATTTTTTATGCGGTCTGCGGAGACATATTATGCATAGACCGTTCCATTTTCGGATACGCCCTGCTCCACGCCAACTCGACAAGCAGACCCGCTTTGCTCTCCCGCCAAAAAGAATCCTACGCATCTCTCACACGACGTCACGTCCTTAAATCCGCGCCTCGTCGGACGGCATAAAAAATATGCGCACAACCAAAAGCGATGTTTATGCCTACGTTGCGCACATATCAACTGCGGTTTGCTTAAAATGCTTTATCCGTCAACCGAAGAAACTTCTGCTGCCTCCCGTGGTCAAAAACTTGTGCTTGTCAAACTTGAGCAGCGTGTGCGGCACCTCAAACTGCGCAAGGAACACCGCGATCAGCACAATGAGGCAGCCCGCCAGCTCGCGCGCGGAATGGCTTTCGTGCAGCACTATCGCGCCGCCCAATATGCCAAAGACGGACTCCAGACACATCATAAGCGTGGCGACGGAGGGTTCGACGTGCTTCTGCCCTATCGTCTGCAAGGTGAAGCCCACGCCCGCGGACATTATGCCCATATACAACAGCTCCCACGCGTTGGCGCCTATCTCCGCGGGAGTCGGGAAGCCCACAATGCCCATCGCGGGGATGCCGATGAGCGCGCAGGTGACAAACTGCACCAGCGTCAGTTTGATGGGGTCTGTCTCGCGCGCAAACATGTCCACAAACAATATCTGTATCGCCAACAACATCGCCGCGAACAGCACGAACGCGTCGCCCGAAGTCGCGGTAAACTTTTCGTCATAAATGCTGATAAAATAAAAGCCCACCACCGCCAGCGCCACCGCATACGCGCTGAATATGGACGGCTTGCGCCCCGCAAGCAGACCCAGTACGGGCACGAATACGATGTACATTACGGTGATGAAGCTTGCCTTGCCCACCGTGGTGGAAGCAATACCTATCTGTTGCAGATTTGCCGCGATAAACAGCGCGATGCCGCACAGCACGCCGCCGATGATCGTTTCCTTGTTCCAAGGCACACTCTTGGTGCCCCGCTTTTTGTGGATCAACTCGAACACAGCGTAAACCATAGCCAGCGCCGCGGCCGCCAACACGAACCTGAGTCCGTTGAAGGCGATCGCGTCAAGCTGC
The DNA here is from genome assembly GCA_947625225.1 of uncultured Clostridia bacterium. Lineage (GTDB taxonomy): Bacteria > Bacillota > Clostridia > Christensenellales > CAG-917 > CAG-475. Next base: position 108,447 of record CANQNQ010000001.1, read on the forward strand.
CCTACGGCGGCAGAGTGCTGCGCAATGAAAGCAAAGCCCCATACGCACGCGCTCACAATGAGCGCCGCACTGCCAAATAACCTGTTTCTTCGTCGATTTTGCATAGTTTATCCCGCGATTTCGCAAAAATGCGCTATCTGATGTCCTTTCGACGTCAAGTTGCTCACGCGCATGGGAGCGCGCGTTTAATCAGCCAAACACCGCCAGCAGGAAGCCCGCTGCCACCGCCGAGCCTATAACGCCCGCGACGTTGGGTCCCATTGCGTGCATAAGCAGATAGTTGCCTTTGTTGTACTGCAGTCCTACCGTGTTGCTGACGCGCGCCGCCATGGGCACCGCGGATACGCCCGCCGAACCGATGAGCGGATTGATCTTGCCCTTGGAGATGACGTACAGCAGCTTGCCTATAAGCAATCCGCATATCGTCGCAAGCACAAAGCCTGCAAGACCCAGCACGATGATGACCAGCGTCTTTGCGGACAGGAACGTCGTACCCACCGCCGTCGCGCCCACGGATATACCCAGGAACAGCGTGACGATGTTCATAAGCGCGTTCTGCGCCGTGTCGGACAACCTCTCGGTAACGCCGCACTCCTTAAGCAGGTTGCCAAACATCAAGCTACCCAGCAGAGGCGCAACGGATGGCAACAGCAAGCCCACCACTATGGTGACAAGGATGGGGAAGATTATCTTCTCCTTCTTGCTGACTTTGCGCGTTGCCGCCATGACGGTCATGCGCTCCTTCTTTGTTGTCAACAGCTTCATAAACGGAGGCTGCAGAAGCGGTATCAGCGCCATATAACTGTACGCTGCCACCGCAATAGCAGGCAACAGCTGCGGCGCAAGCTCTTTGGTGAGGAATATAGCCGTGGGACCGTCCGCACCCGCGATGATGGATATGGATGCCGCCTCGCCGCCGGAGTACATGCCCGTCGCCGCCGCAAGGATAAGCACAAGATATATGCCGCCCTGCGCCGCCGCTCCGAGAATGAGGGAGCTGGGACGGGAAAGCATGGGACCGAAGTCCGTCATGGCGCCTACGCCCATAAAAATGAGGCAGGGATATACGCCCGTCTTGACGCCTATGTACAGTATGTCCAGCAGACCGCCGTGGCGCAATATCTCAAGATAATCTATATCACTGACCGTCCACCAATCGGGATGAAACAGCTTGTCGCCGTCAAGCGCGGGCAGGTTGGTCAGCAACATACCGAACGCTATGCCCACCAACAGCAACGGCTCGAACTTCTTTTTGATGCCCAGATAGAGGAAGAACAGCGCAATGATTATCATCACGATGGACTGCCAACCGCCGTCTTTGCCGAAAAGGTTGTAGCCGCTGCCCTCCCACAAATTTTCTAAGATCTTACCTATGTCCATTTGGCACCTCAGAGAACTTCGATAAGCGGAGCGCCCGTCTCGACCGTCGCGCCCTTCTGCACATATATCTGTCCCACTTTGCCGTCCTTGGGAGCCACGATCTCGTTTTCCATCTTCATAGCCTCAAGGATGATGAGCACGTCGCCCTTCTTGACCGCCTGTCCTGTCGTGACCTTTACGGCGTTGATGTTGCCGGGCATGGGTGCATTGATGGCCGCCGCGCTCCCCGTTGCCGCGGGTGCCGCCGCAGGCGCCGCCGCGGGAGCCTGAACTGCCGCCGCTACAGGCGCTGCGGAAGGAGCCGCCGCGTCATATTCCGCCTGGATGCAGGCCTCGCCCTTTTCCACTTCCACTTCATATATTTTGCCGTTGAGACTTACCTTGTATATCATTTTTGCTCCTCCTCGATCAGTTTGATGGATTTGAAACGCAGCTCGTTGAGCGGCGTGCCCGTGCTGTCGGCAACGATCGCCATGATCATCGCCGCGTCGCGCTCGGATGTGTTGACAAGCGTCAGCTCGCCGCAAGTGCCATTTGCAAGCGCGGGAACCTCCTCGGCGGGAGCTTCCTCAGCGGGCTGCGCCTTCTTCCAAAACATCAGCTTTGCCTTGAAGTCGTTGACCTTCTGTCCCCACTCGGGGTGTTTTTGCTGCAGCGCGTCGCTTGAGTCGAATATCTTGCCCACCAGCGACACGATAAGCATCAGCGCGATGAGCACGACAAACACTATGACTATGCCTATCGCCGCAAGTATAAGCGCGTCGACCACGCTGAGCGGGTCGTCCTTTTTCAATATTCCGCTTAAAATCAAGTCGTTCATATGCACCTCACTCGTCCACACGCTCGATTGTGTACTTCACGACCTTCTCTTCCTTTGCCTTGCGCGCGGCGAAATACTTCTCCGCCACCTGCGGGAACAGCACGTAGGACAGCACGTCCTCGTCGCTTCTGGCGATGCCTGCAAGCTCCGCCTTGGTCTTTTCAAACACAGGCTCGAGCGTATCGGCGTACCTGCCCTCGATGGGCTTTTCGTCGCCGAGCGCCTTTTTGAGCACGTCGGGGTCTATGGGCGCGGGAGCGGTGCCGTATTCCCCGCGGCAATACGCCTTGACCTCTTTGGATATATTCTTGTACCTTTCGCCCGCAAGCACGTTGCTGGTGGCCTGCACGCCCACCATCTGGCTCATAGGCGTGACAAGCGGAGGATACCCCAGATCCGCGCGCACCTTGGGCGTCTCGATAAGCACTTCCTCAAAGCGATCCATTGCGTTTTGTGCCTTGAGCTGGCTGACAAGGTTGGACAGCATGCCGCCAGGCACCTTGTAGTTGAGCGCGTCGGTGTCCGTCGCCATCATCTTGGGATTGAGCAGACCGTCCTTGATGTATTGGTCCCTGATGGGCTTGAAGAAATCGTTGACCTTCTTCAGCGCCGCGTCGTCCAGGCCCGTCTCGATGCCCAGCTGCTTGAGCGCAAAGTTGATGGTCTCCGTCGCGGGTTGGCTGGTGCCGCCCGAAAAGCAGGAAGTTGCGGTGTCTATCACGTCCACGCCCGCCTCGATCGCCTTGAAATAGGTCATATACGCCATGCCCGTCGTGCAATGCGTGTGCAAAACCACCGGCAGCTTGACCTCCGCCTTGATGGCGAGTATCAATTCGTAGGCCTCTTCGGGAGTCATCACGCCCGCCATATCCTTTATGCAGATGGTGTTGACGCCCATGTTTTCCATTTCCTTTGCCTGCTTTGCAAACGCCGCGAGGGTGTGCACGGGGCTTTGAGTGAAGCTGAGCGTGCCGGACACGGTCGCGCCGCACTTGAGGGCGGTCTTGGTGGCGACTTCGATGTTGCGCAGGTCGTTGAGCGCGTCGAATATACGTATGATGTCTATGCCGTTTTCAACGGATTTTTCCACAAACATCTTGACAATTTCATCGGGATAATGCTTGTAGCCCAGCAGATTCTGACCTCTTAGCAGCATCTGCAGCTTTGTGTTGGGCATATTTTTGCGCAGATCGCGCAGCCTCTGCCACGGATCCTCGTCCAGGTAGCGCAGGCAGACGTCAAACACCGCTCCGCCCCAGCACTCTACGGAATAGTAGCCCGCCTTGTCCATGGTTGGAAGGATGTCTGCAAATTTGGAATAAGGCAAACGCGTCGCTATCAAAGATTGATTGGCGTCACGCAGCACAGTTTCAGTCAATTGAACTTTTTGAGTTGCATTTTGAGCTGTTTTCATCTTGATCCTCCAAAAAATTTTCCACTTTATTATATCATCAAAATATGATACCTACAAGCATTAACGTCAATTTTTTATAAATTTATTATAAATTTATACAATTTGTGCAACTTGTCGTTTTTAACAAAAAACACGCCTTGTTTTGCGCGTTGCAATATAAGGATATTTGCGCCACTTTTTGTCCCCTGTTTTGAAATTCAAAAAACAACTTGTTCGCGCAAAACGCGCGTTTTACACATCAAAACGATTTGTATCAACATCTTTTTGTGCAAAATGCCACATTTGCAAAAGCGCCGCGTTTTCCCTCCACTCGCGGCTTAAAAACATGCAACAAAAAGCCCGCTTCGCGCCCGCCTTTTCGGCGTCGGAAACGGGCTTGCATATCGTTTACGTAAACTCAGTCAAGGTCCTTCCACAAGGACTTGTACGCCTTCTCGTAGTAGACGATGCTGTGCGCGGGATTGGTGTCGCTGCCCAGCTCGTTCACCTTGAGGTTGTACACGTTTGACTTTTTGGCGTCGGACAGGGTCTGCTCTATAAGCTGCTTGATGGTCTTTACGTCGTCCTGCTTCTCGGCATATGTGAAGATGTAGTCAAGAGGCAGCGTACCGTTTGTCGCGTCAAGCCGGTTGCCGTCGGGATTTGCATCGTCCGTTGTGAGCTGCTTGTACAGGTCATTGTCCCACACTTTGTAGGTGCACAGCAACACGAACACGCCTGCGTATGCGTTGGATGTGCTGCCGCTATCGATGAAGCTGTCCGCCGCGACAAACACTTCGCCGTTGCCGTTCAGCGTGCCTTCGCTACCCGCGGGCGCAAAGTCGCCCTGCCCCGGGGTTGTGTCAACCGCATCGCTCGCCGTATATTTGCCCGTGCCGTTTTTCACAACGTTGCGCGCATATGCGGTGAAGTCCTTGAGGTAGCTGCTGTCCTCGCCTTCGGGGGTGATGAGGTAGCCCAAGCCGTTGTTGTTGGAGCTGGACGTCACCGCGCCGGTGTCGTCGCCCACGAGGTACGCCCATGTGTTGGCGATCTTTCTCAGCCAATATATGCCCTGCTCGATGGTGAGGTCCTTGCTTTCCACGAAAGCGTTGACCTGCTCGAAGCTGTTGTATATCTGATGGATTATACCCGTCTTGCCCTCGCGGTCAAATGCGGGCCACTTTTCAAGCAGATACGCCATTGCGGGATGCTCCGTCGCTTGGAACACTATCTCGAACTTGCCCGTTTCCTCATTCTTTTGGAAGTTGAGGATATGGTTGTAGTCGTTTTGATAGATTTCGTTGCCATCGGCGTCCTTTTCCTTTGTCTTGAACTCGTAGGTTTTGACAAACTTGTTGGTTTCGTCGTCCTTACCCACATTGTTGTAGGGGTTTTTGGGATCGGTCATGGGATCGCGCAGCTCTATCTCGTTGCCATCTGCGTCCTCTACCACAGCGGTAGAGTCGTAGTTGGGGTTGGACACGCTGATCTCCATCTCGCTGAGCAGCGCGTTGCGGCGCTTGACGATATAGTCCTTGTTGCGAGGATCCTTGGCGTACAGGTCGGTCAGCTCCTCCAGCTTCTCGTCGTCGAGCCTGAGCAGGATGTTGGTGACAAAGCCGTAGCTGCCTTTGTCCATATCGGGATGATAGTAGGTGCCGGTGAGGTTGCTTGTAAGCGCGGAAGAATACGCGCTGTCGGAGTTGCCGAACATCTCCTTGTTGCGGGCGACTATGCGATTGAATTCCGCCTCTATCTCCGCCTCGGACACAGTGACGCTTGCGCCAAGCATGCGCTCCATCTTTTCGGTAAGCGCGCTCTCCAACTGACGGATGAGATAGTAGTCATAGCAGAACGCATCCTCACTCTCAGAGCCGTATGACTTTGCCATGGAGCTTGCATACAGGTTGTTTTTGAGGTTGGTTTTGAGATCCTCGAGGCAATCGGAGATGTACTCCTTTATCTTGGCGTCCTCAAGGTCCTTTGCAAACTCTTCGTCGTCCTCTCTGAGGTCGGCAAGCAGATCGTCCACGGACTTCTTGAAAAATTCGGTTTCCTTTTCGCCCTGCACGGTCTCCTCGTCGGGGTCGTAGTCGTCCTCCTCCTCGGCGGCTTCGGGCATCTCGGTGCGAGGAGCAAGATACTTCTCCCACTTGGCGTACAGCGTTTTGCGTGCGTCGACGACGTCATTGTCAAAGTCCCACTCTTTATCCAGTATGACTTCGTCGTCCTCGTCCCTTACGATGTTGTTTTGCTCGTCATACTTGGGCAGATACCAGCCGTAGAAGGTGTATCCGTCGCGGGTGGGATCGTCGGGCGCCTTGAGCTTTGCGCCCTTGGATACGCGCACTCTCTCCACGTCGCTGCCGCCGTTGGAGTTGAAGTAGACGTACACGGGATCTTTGATCTCCTCGTCGTCCTCTTCTTCCTCCTTGTCGGTATCATTGTCCGTATTTGAGGAGGACTGGTTGTATTCGTCCTCGTCAATGCTGTCGTTTATCAAAGTTTTCAGCGAGGACAGCAAGCTGTCGTTTGCCGCGCCGACGGCGTGGTTGTACTCGTTTTCGTTGAGCAATCCGTTTGCGCCGTGGGATTCAAGAAGGTTGTCCATCTTGTCCGTGGCGACGGATTTGCCCTGCCCCCTAAGCAACAGGGCGACCTGCTCCTTTGCGAACATCACCAGCAAGCGCTGCTGAGCAAGGGACTGCGCGACGTATTTTGCGGCTGCCTCGTAGGTCATGCCGTAGTAGTTGACGTAGTAGTAGGCGTAGTTGTTGAAGCTTGAAGCCATCTCGAACTTGTACACATAGTCGACGAAGTCACGATTGAGCTCGTCGCTGTGGTAGGTCACCTTGGCAACGACTTGCGTCATATCGCGCTGGTCGTTCCTCTTGAAGATTTCATCGCAACCCACAAGCAGAGTCATCGCCACGGCAAGCAGCAGTAGAAGTGAGATCGCGACAGTCAGTTTCTTTTTCATATCTTTCTCCATATAACATAGATGAGATTTATCAATAGTACATCTATTATACACGCGTAAGTCGACTCGCGCAAGCATTTTTTCATCGACTTTGCGATTAAAATGCTTTTAATGCAAAAATTTGCCCGCTTTGGGGGCAAATTGTTGGACAAAAGCGTCGTGTATCTGCGGCAAATTTGCTCTCAATCTTCGTATTCCACGCTTACAAGATGCAATCCGCGCGCGGGCAGAGTCTTGCCCGCCAGCTTTCTGTCGCCCGTCTCGAGCGCGCGCCGCACGTCCTCGACGGTGAGCTTGCCCATGCCGACGTAGACCAGCGTGCCGGCGATGATGCGCACCATGTTGTACAAAAATCCGTTGCCCGTGACGCTTATGCTCACCTCGCAATCGTACACGTCGTCCCCCATCGCGTTGGGAGTTGTCGGGACGGCGGCGAGGGACTCGTCGGGCTTGGGCGCGGGCACCACGGGGAGAGGCGAAACGTCTATAAGGACGGAGTACACAGTGCGAACGGTGTTTTTTATCACGCTTCCCGCCGCTTCGAAACACTTGAAGTCGTGCGTGCCCTCTATGACGCGGGCGGCGGAGCACATCAGCGTCCTGTCAAGCGGAATGACGATATGCTCGTGCGTGGGGTCCAGCAATGGGCGGCGGTGGCGGGAGAGGTACAGCTTGTAGCAGTACGTCTTGCGCTTTGCGCTGAAGCGCGCGTTGAAGCCTTCGGGCGCGGGCTCGCACCACAGCATGCTGACGTCGTCGGGCAGCTCCGCGTTGACCGCAAAGGGTATCTTGTCGCAGGGGATGGAAGTTTCCGCGTCAAAGTGGACCGCCTGTCCCTCGGCGTGCACTCCCGCGTCCGTTCTGCCGCTGGCGGTGGCGGATGTGGGCGCGCCGAACGCCTTGGTAAGCGCCTTTTCCAACACTTCCTGCACGCTCAGCCCGTTCAGCTGGCGCTGCCAACCTACGTAGCGCGTGCCGAGATAGGATATGATCGCCCTGTACCTCATAACAATCCCCCGAATATCATTGCGTCGATGTCTATGCCCACCGTGCCAAAGTAGTATTTGTCAAGCAAGATGACCGTGAAAAACGCCAACGCCACGACGGTTGCGACGGCGTCCGCCCACCTGAGGCGCATCTTTTTCATCTTTGTGCGCCTGTCCGTGGCGTTGTAACAGCGCGCGTCAAGCGCAAACGCCAGCTCGTCCGCGCGGCGGAATGAGCTGATAAAAAGGGGTATCAGCACGGAAAGCATCGCCCCTATGCGCCTGAAAACGTTGCCGGTGTCTATCGCCGCTCCCCTTGCCTTCTGCGCATTCATTATCTTGGTGGTCTCCTCAAACAGAGTGGGGATAAACCTCAGCGCGATGCTCATTATCATGGCGATGTCCCTTACGGGGACGCGGATAAGTTTCAAGGGCGACATCAGGCTTTCCAGCCCGTCCGCCAGCTCCACCGGAGTTGTCGTAAGCGGCAGCAGAGACGCGCCGGAAATCAACAAAATCAACCTTAAAACCATCTTTATGGTGGTATGAACCCCTTTTTTGGTGATAACAATGACTCCCCACTCGGCTATCACGTCGCCGTCTTTTATCAAAAACAGATTGAGCAGGGCGCCTATCACGACTATAAGCAAAATGCCTCTTACCGACTTCAGCACGGAGGCGATGGGCAGCCGCGCGACTATCACCGTGAGTATAAGCAGCGCCGCCGCCACCATAAAGCCGAAGTAGCCCTTTACAAAAAATATGGATACCACGTACGCGATGGTCAACAGCAACTTGACGCGCGCGTCAAGGCGATGCACCGCGGAATCAGTGGGATAGTACTGACCGAAGGCGACGTCCCTAAACATTGTCCGCCTCCTTTGCGCCCTTGAGGCGCGCCAGCTCGTCCGCCAGCTCCGCCATGGTGATGACGTCGGGCTTTACGGGCACGCCGCGCGCGATAAGTTTGTCCGCAACGCGCGTAGCGGTGGGCAGCTCCAGTCCCGCCGCCTCTACAAGCTCCCGCTTGCCGAAAACCTCGCGGGGGGAGCCGTCGGCGACTATCTTGCCGTGGGACAGCGCGACTATCCTGTCCGCGATCTGCGCCATGTCGTCCATGCTGTGCGACACTATTATGACGGTGGGCGACACCTCGCGCTTCAGCTTGCCGATGAGGTCGAGTATCTCCGCTCTGCCCGCGGGGTCCAGCCCCGCCACGGGCTCGTCCAGCACGAGTATGCGCGGCTGCATTGCGATTACGCCCGCTATCGCCACCCTGCGCTTTTCGCCGCCGCTGAGATCGAAGGGGCTGCGCGTAGCGAACGTATCGTAGTCCAATCCCACGACGTCCAGCGCGCGCCTGACACGCGCGTTTATCTCTTCCGCGCCCAGCTTCATGTTTTTGGGGCCGAACGCGACGTCCTTTTCCACGGTGTCGGCAAACAGCTGATATTCGGGATATTGGAAAACCATGCCCACCGTAAAGCGCAGCTTGCGCAGCGTCTTTTTGGAGGAGGTGTCCATGCCGTCCACCACAATTGAGGCGCGCTTTTTGTCCTGCACGCGGATGAGGCCGTTGAGGTGCTGTATAAGCGTGCTTTTGCCGCTGCCCGTGGCGCCCACGACGCCCACAAGTTCGCCTTCTGCGACGCTCAGATTTATGTCGTCCAGCGCCTTTTGCTCGAAAGGAGTGCCCTTGGAGTATATGAAACTGAGGTTTTTTATCTCAATTGCTTGCATATTTCCTCCACAAGACCGTCCTCGTCTATGACGTTCATTTTATCAAAGCCGCGGCGGGAAAGCTCGTTCGCCAGGCTGACCGAAGGCGGCAAAGTAAGTCCGCACGCGTCAAGAAGATCCGACGCGAACACGTCCTCGGGCGCGCCGTCTATTGCAAGTCTGCCGCGCCTGAGCGCAATGACGCGGCTCGCGCGGGCAGCCTCATCCATATTGTGCGTTATGTTGATGACGGTGATGCCCTGCTCGTTAAGCTTGCGCACCACGTCCATCACTTCCCTGCGCCCGACGGGGTCGAGCATGGCGGTCGCCTCGTCGAGGATGATTATCTCGGGCTGCATTGCCAGCACGCCCGCTATAGCCACCCTCTGCTTCTGCCCGCCGCTGAGCTTTGCCGCGGAATGCTTGGCGTAGTCGGACATGCCCACAGCCTCCAGCGCGGAGCGGACGCGCTCTATTATCCGTTGACGTTCTATCCCCAGATTTTCGGGACCGAACGCCACGTCGTCCTCAACGATGGTGGCGACGTTCTGGTTGTCGGGATTTTGAAAGACCATGCCCACGCGCTTGCGTATCTCGAAGGTGTTTGCCTCGTCGGAGGTGTCAAGCCCGTCTATCTTCACTGTGCCTGAGGTAGGCACAAACAATCCGTTGAGCAACTTTGCCAATGTGCTTTTGCCGCTGCCGTTCATGCCCACAAGCGCGACAAATTCCCCTCTTTCCACACTGAAAGAGAGGTTTTTGACAGCCTTGAGGCTGACGCCGTCCCTGACGGGATAGTTGTAACTGACTTGACTTAGCTCGATTTGCGGCATAAGCGTATTATATCATACCGCTTCAAATTTGAAAAGCGTATTTGTTCAGGGCACAAAAATATGCCCGTTCTGCAATTTGCGCGCCCGTTTGACGAGCGCGTCAAAAAGTTATGCGATTGCACAACAGGGATTTTATAGGCGTAAAAACGCCGATAAACGCCCTTTTGGGCGATTACTGCAAAGGCAGCCCCTTCAGCCCGGAATCGGTGAGGGACAGCAAAAGTTTACGCCCGTCTTTGAGCACGACGTAACACATCGCGCCCATTGCCTCGTCGAGATAAATGACGTCCGCGACCTGCTCCATGTTTTTGGAGATCAGAGCGCCCATCTGTTTCAAAAGCTCTATCATGTCCACCTCCTAAATGCCATCATAGCGTGCGGCGCACCGTACGGGTACATGGTTAAAATGGGTTACAATGACCGCCCTTGTCAACCTGCTATTTTGGATTTTTTGTGCTTATTTGCTTATATTGTATAATTTTTATTCGAAAAAAGCAACTACTCTATTTGTCGTTGGCGTTATCTGCTATCACGCGCACGCCAATAGGCGGCACCGTCACCCTTGAAGAAATGCGCCTGCCCGTCAGCGCGTCCACGCCTTGCGCCTTCCTCACAAGCGTCTTGTCGCCCGCGTTGGCGTACACCGTAAGCGCGCCGTTTGCGCTCTCGCGCCTGAACACGACCATCTCTCCGTCGTCCACAAAGCGAGTTTCGCCCGTAAGCGCATCTGCATAACGCTTGCGCATGCCGCCCAGAGCCTTGTAGCGCTTTACAAGCTCCTCGTCCTCGTTTCCCCACGGATATGTGCCGCGATTGAGCGGGTCCTCGAAGCCCTGCATGCCCGCCTCGTCGCCGTAAAACAAACAGGGCACGCCCGGCAGCGTATATTGCAGCGCGGCGGCAAACATCAGCCTGCGCTTTGCCGCCTCATACGCCTGCGCGCTCAGCGCAAAGTCCGCTCTCTCGCGCTTGGACGCGGGAGCTTTCGCCCCCGACAGCGCGGTTAGCGCCCTGACGGTGTCGTGGCTGCCTATTATATCCATACATACGTCGAGGCTCTGCTTCGGGTAGTTTTCAAGGATGTGCGTAACGCTATCCCTGAAAGCCCATACGTCGCCGCCCGTCGCAAAATTCAGAATGGCGCGCCTGAAGGGATAGTTCATCACGCCGTCAAGCTGCCCTCCCATAAAATACGGCCGCCACAGGTCGTAGGCTATCTTGACGGACGCGTCCTCCCACACCTCGCCCACAATGAGCGCCTCGTCGTCCAATTGCTTTATGCGGCGACACAGCTCGGAGGTAAATTGAATGGGCAATTCGTCCACGACGTCCAGTCGCCACCCCTTTACGCCCATTTTTGTCCACTTGTCAAGCACGCCGCCCTCGCCCATAAGCAGCTGCCTGAAGCCCTCGGCGGACTTGTTGACGGTGGGCACAACGGTGCTGCCCCACCAGCAGTCGTAAAGATTGGGATATGCCGAAAATTTGTACCAATCGTAGTAGGGCGAATGTTTGCTTTGATACGCGCCGAGGGAGGGATAGTTGCCGAATTTGTTGAAATATATGCTGTCCGCGCCCGTATGGTTGAACACGCCGTCCAACATCACCTCTATGCCCCGCTTTTTACACTCGGCGATCAGCGCGGCAAACTGCTGCTCGTCCCCAAACAGCTCGTCTATCTTAAGGTAGTCCCCCGTGTCGTAGCGATGATTGGAACTTGACTCGAAAATGGGCGACAGATAGATGAGGCTGACTCCCAGCGAGACGAGATAGTCCAGCCTTGAAATTATGCCCTCTATGTTGCCGCCGAAGAAGTCGTCCGCGCGGTAATCCTTGCCGAACTCCTCTATATCCGGCCTCTCGTTCCAATAGGCGTGCAACCTGCCGCGCTTTATAAATTTGCGCTCTCCGACCTTGCAGAACCTGTCCGCGAATATCTGATACGTCACGCCGCGTTTTGCCCAATCGGGGGTTTTATATGCATATTTTGATACAGTCAACTGCCATTCCGGCAACCAATCGCCGCGTATGGCGCGCCCGTCGCGCCCTCTTCCGAAAAACGCGAGCGCGCCTCCTTCAAGCTCGCCCTCGAAGCGGTAGAGGAAAACTCCCCACATCTTGGGGACAAATTCCAGAGTGAAAATATCCTCGTTTTTCTCGCGCCCCGCGTACTTAAATTCCATCCGCTCGCTGTAAGACGTATCCTCGCCGAACACCTGACGTATAACCATAAAAACCCTCTTGACGCCCATTTCGGTATCGAGAGGGAATTTGATGGCGGTAGGCGTCCCTACCGACGTAGCCCCATAGGGGCGTTTGTCTGCAAGCGGATCGTACATCTTCAGTTGAGGATGGGCTTTATGCCCCAGATGCGTTGGGCATATTCCTCCACGGCTCTGTCAGCCGCGAAGTAGCCCGCCTTTGCTATGTTGACAAGGGACATCCTGTTCCAGGTCTGCGGATCGAGATAAGTGGCGTTGACTCTGTCCTGCGCCGCGGCGTAGCTCTCGAAGTCCGCCAGCACCATATAGCTGTCGGGCGCGCCGCCCCTGCCTATGGTCAGCGAATCCGCTATCTCGCCGAAAGAGATGCCGTTGAGCCCGTGCCTGAGCGCGTCGATGAGGCGCTTGATGCGGCCGTTGGTCTGATAGTAGTGGGAGGGGTCGTAGCCCTTGCGCCACATTTCCTCCACTTCCTCGGCGAGCATGCCGAACAGGAATATGTTGCTGTCTCCCACCTCCTGATGTATCTCGACGTTGGCGCCGTCCAGCGTACCTATGGTGAGCGCGCCGTTTATCATAAACTTCATATTGCCCGTGCCGCTGGCTTCCTTGCCCGCAAGGGAGATCTGCTCGGACACTTCCGCCGCGGGCATGATCATCTCGGCAAGCGTGACGCGGTAGTTTTCCAAAAACACGACTTTCAGCTTGTCCTTGACGTCGGGATCGTTGTTTATCACGTCGCCCAACGTGCATATAAAGCGGATGATCTGCTTAGCCATATAGTACGCGCTTGCCGCCTTCGCGCCGAATATGAACGTGCGCGGGCAGATGTCAAGATTTGGATTTTCCTTTATGCGGAAGTACAGATCGAGGATGTTGAGAGCGTTGAGCAACTGGCGCTTGTACTCGTGCAAACGCTTAACCTGCACGTCGAATATGCTGTCCGGGCTGACCTGAACGCCGTTGTGAACGCGGATATAGTCCGCCAACTTGCACTTGTTTTCGCGCTTGATGACGGCAAGACGCTCAAGCACCTGCCTGTCGCCCATATATCTCATCAGATCCTGCAATTTTTCGGGCTGTTTGAGCCAACTGTCGCCGATAAGCTCTGTTATAAGCTCGCCCAACTTGGGATTTGCCTGCGCCACCCAGCGGCGATGAGTGATGCCGTTGGTGACGTTGGTGAACTTCTCGGGATGCATGCGGCAGTAGTCCCTGAATACGTCGCGCTTCAAGATGTCGCTGTGCAATGCCGACACGCCGTTGATGGTGTGTGCGGTGGCTAGGCACAGATTTGCCATCTTCACCTGCCCGTTGGACAGTATCGCGCTGCCCGAAACGATGTCCCAATTGTTGGGATAGTATCTCCACAGCTCGTCGCAGAAGCGCTGGTTTATCTCGTGCACTATCTGGTAAATGCGCGGCAACAAACTTGAAAACAGCTCCTGCGGCCACTTTTCAAGCGCCTCCGCCATAACGGTGTGATTGGTGTAGGAAATTGTGTTGCAAGTGATGTTCCACGCCTCGTCCCAGCCGTAGCCGTACTCGTCGAGCAGCAGCCTCATCAGCTCCGGAATGCACAGCGTGGGGTGTGTATCGTTGATGTGTATCGCCACGCAATCCGCAAGGTTGTCCAGCGTGGGATTTGTCTTGAGGTGGCGGCGCAGTATGCTCTGCACGGACGCGGACACAAAGAAGTATTGCTGTTTAAGCCTCAGCGACTTGCCCTCGATGTGGTCGTCGGCGGGATACAGCACCTTGTTGATGGACTCCGCCATCGCCTTTGCGGCGCTCGCCTTGACGTACTCGCCGCGGCTGAACATGTGGATATCAAAATCGTGTGATGCCTCAGAGTGCCAGAAGCGGATGCGGTTGACGGTCTGCGTGTCGTAGCCGGAGATGTTCATATCGTAAGGGACCGCGTTGACGACGGTGCAATCGTGATGATTGACCTTCAGCTTGCCGTTCTCCCAATTCTGGTCCACGACGCCTCCGAACTTGACCTGATACACCTCCTCCATGCGAGGCGAAAGCCACACGTCGCCGCCCGTCTTGAGCCAATCGTCAGGCTGCTCCAACTGCCAGCCGTCCACTATCACCTGCTTGAAAAGACCGTAGTCGTACAGTATGGAAAAGCCGCTTGCCGCATATCCGCGGGACGTAAGCGCGTCCATATATGCGGCGGCAAGCCTGCCAAGACCGCCGTTGCCCAGGCCCGCGTCGGGTTCGAACTCGTAGATCTCGTCCATGCTGACGCCAAAGCTCTCTATCGCCTTGGTGACCTCGTCGGTGATGCCCATGTTGAACAGGTGGTTTTTGAGCGAACGCCCAAGCAAAAACTCCATAGACATGTAGTATATCTGCTTGGCGTTTTTTTCATGGACCTGCTTTTTGAAGTTGACCCTGGTCTGCGTGAGGATGTCCCTTATGCAGATGCACGTGGCGCGATATATCTGCGCCTTGCTGGCGTCCTCGGGCTTGACCCCGAAATATCTGGCGAGCGTAGACGAAACCTGTGATGCAAATTCCTTAGAAGTGACGTTATATTTCATGTTCCTGCCCTGCCTTCCGCTTTCCCCCGCACGAAAGATCCTGTGGTTTATTTTATAATATTCTTATCCCCTATGACGAGGCTCAACCTATTTTACGTTTTTATTGCAACAATGTCAACGACTTGACAACATTTGCGCGCGCATTTACGCGCGCGACAAGGCTCAAAGCTTCTTGTATATTTCAAGATACTTCTTTGCGCTGACGTCCCAGCTGAAATCGGACTTCATGCCGTTTTTGACCACCTTTGTCCAATTGTCCTTGTCGTAGTAGCAGGCGTAGGCGCGCCACACCGCGTCAAGCATATCGTAGGCGTTGTAGGTCTTGAAAGTGAAGCCCTTGCCCTCGCCCGTTTCGGGATTGTATGCGGGCACTGTGTCCTTCAGCCCGCCCGTCTCGCGCACGACGGGCACGGCGCCGTAGCGCATGGCTATCAGCTGGCTGAGTCCGCACGGCTCGAATTTGGAGGGCATCAGGAATATGTCGCTCGCGCCGTACAGTTTGCTTGCCAGATCTCCCGAAAACGCCAATATCACGCGGAACTTGTTGGGATAGCGCTCCTCCACCTGCTTGAACATGTTTTCGTACTTCCAATTGCCCGTGCCCAGCACGACCACCTGCATATCGGCGCGCATCATGTCGTCTATCACGGCGCCCACCAGATCCAGACCCTTTTGCTCCGTGAGGCGGGACACCATGGACACCAGCGGACGCGTCCCGTCGTAAGGCAGGTTGATAAGCTCCAGCAGAGCCTTCTTGTTCGCCGCCTTTTTGGAGGCGAAGTTGCGCACGGTGTAATTTTCAAACAGGCGGTTGTCCGTGGCGGGATCGTAGGTCGCGGTGTCTATGCCGTTGACCACGCCGTGCAGCTTGAAACGGCGCTCGGACAATATGCTCTCAAGCCCGTAGGAGTAAAACGGGTCGAGGATCTCGTTGGCGTAGGTCTCGCTGACGGTGGTCACCGCGTTGGAGGACTCTATGCCGCCCTTCATGAAATTGACGTTGCCCTTCATCATCACAAGCGGCCTTGCCCAATCCGGCAAGCCCAGGATGTCGCCCAACAGCTCCTCGCCGTACTCGCCCTGAAATTCTATGTTGTGTATCGTGAACACGGACTTTATCTGCTGATATTGACTGTTGAACCTATAGAATACGTCAAGAAATACCGGGGTGAGAGCCGTGTGCCAATCGTTTGCGTGGATGACGTCGGGATAAAAATCTATCAGCGGCAACGCCTCCAAAACCGCCTTTGAGAAGAATGCGAAGCGCTCCCCGTCGTCAAAGTGCCCGTACAGTCCCTTGCGCTTGAAGTAGTATTCGTTGTCCACAAAGTAATACGTGACGCCGTCCAGCGTCGTCTCGTAGATACCGCAATACTGCCGCCTCCAGCTGAGGTCCACAAAAGTGGACGCCTTGAAGCGGAACGTGTGCTGATACATATCGTTTATCTCGTCCTTGTAAAAGGGGATGATGACGCGGCAGTCGTGCCCGCGCTCGTTGAACGCCTTGGGCAGCGCGCCCGCTACGTCGCCGAGGCCTCCCGACCTCACAAACGGAGCCGCTTCGGATGCGACAAACAAAATTTTCATAACTCACCTCATCTTAAAGTTATTTTGCCACGCGACGCAAACTTTAAGCGCTACTTTACTTTACCAATATTTTAACATTTATAAAAACAATATGCAATACAAACTTACAATCGTTTACGCCAATATTCGGCTGAGATTATAACTGTTATCCACCAAAAAGAGCTGTCGGTCGACAGCCCTTTTTGATATATTTACATATACGATTTTTCATTTGCAAATTAAGTTTTACTGTCAATTCCAATCGACGACTCCCGCCAACACATTGAAACTGCCGGTCACTTTAGCGCCGTCATAGCCGTTCGCCGCGTAGTAGTTGTCCGGAGTTACAAACAGCGACCCCAACAGTCCGCCCGCAGAAGCATTGCCCGAGCCATAAGTACCGCCTTCGCCGCCTGCGCCTCCGACAGTCGTTATCTCGCCAGTGAGCATGATGTAGCACTCGGAGCAGGCAATACCCGCGCCGCCCTGTCCGCCACGCGCGCCTGCTGCCTGCATATGCGTTCCTTTTGAATTGGCTCCTTTGCCGCCAACGCCGCCAACGCCGCCATATGCTTTAAGGTCTCCCTCGCCATATATGACCATCTTTGCCAAATTGATGCTCGCCACACCGGGTGTGCCGGCAGTGCCGGAGATGCCGCTACCGGAAGCAGGCTGAGGAGGAACATATGTAATTGCGCCTGCGCGCAGCGAACAATTCCCGTCAAGCTCTATGCATGTGGTGAATTGAGGCGTGTGTCCTTCGGGCATCTCGCCATATCCTATGCAGGACATCGCCGCCGGAGCGGTCATTTGCACACCCTTCAAAGTGATGAACAAATCGTCCGAGCGGTTTTCGATCACCAGGCACGCGTTATTGGAGCTACCCGAAACTTGTACCTGTTTAATATCATCTTTAACTATAATGCTACCGCTTTGGGTGGACAAATCGACTTTCAGTATTTCCTGTTTGCTGAATACGGTTCGCGCAACCTTAACTTCATTGGACAACTTAGACGCATTTTCGCCTTTATCGTTCTTGGCGCGCACAGTATATGTCTGCTCTTCTTTGTTTTCGGGCACACGATAGTAGGTGTTGACTGTGCTTTCCAGCAATTCACCGTTTTGATAGACCTCGTATGTCGAGGCCTTATCTGCGGATTTCCAAACGAGCAGATCGCCGAATTGGCGCACATTAAGCTCTTTGAGGAAAATGTCGCTGTTGCAGCCGACCAACAAGCCCAACATCAATACGGCCAGAATTGACGCGCATAACATTTTTGCAACGGTTTTCTTCATATTTTTCTCCTTTTCAAACATTTATTTTGTTTGGTTTGAATTTTCAATAACTACTTCCGCCGTATGCACGACGCTTGAGAGGCACAGCTATGCCGTTGTCATATACTTCAGCATAATTGTAGCCGTCAGAAGTTTCATCGCTCGCAGAAGCGGCATGCGTTTGGATGATAAGTATCTCTCGCGTTATGGTATATCCACGATAAGTGAACGTAACCATTTGCTTGCCCGCTTTGCTTGAATCAAATCCTTTCACCTCTATATTGGACAGCTCGCTTATAGCATATTTATAAAGACCATAATCGTAAATTGCCGTAGCGCTGCGGATCTCAAAATCTTCGTCCTGCAAATATTGATCCTTGATACTTATACTGAACCCGCAAAGTTGCGTTGCGTTTGGATCGGCGATGTGATAACCGAATGGCATTACCCAAGTGCCCGCCCAAGTCTCGGTAAAAACATACCCGACATAGTTTCCGGGAGCTTGTCCGGGATCAAAATCGATAACGCTGAACTCCGTGTTTTCTTGATAATCATAACGGTCGATCGAGATCTCACGCCAGCTGTCGCGGGTGCGCATCTTAATTGAATTTTTGCTCAGAATTTTATCCAGAATCGTCTTTTGGGTCGGAGCTTTTCCTTTTTCAAAGGTAAATCCGTATAACACGGAAGACTGATCGTCGAAAATCATCTCGTCGCGATCCTCAAGCCCATCGTACATATACACCGCCTGAGTGATCGTATAACCGGGATAGGAAACAGTAAGCGTGGCAAAACCGTGCTCATTGGAATCAAGCGAGAAACTCAACAGCTTTGTTCTGTCCTCATTTTCACCGGCTACATCATGGAATGTATATGTATATTTCAGCATCCTTGCACACAATTCTTCGTCGAGTATTCCCGCGGGCAACGCAATCACTTCGGGATAGTTTACATCGAATTTGACGGAAACACTCTCTGTTTCTACGGGTTCAAAATCAAAATACTCCCTCGCGATCCTTTCTTTATCGGCGTCGGTCATCTCATCGACGGATTTCTCCGCGCAATGTGTAAACAAAACTTCAAACTCATCAACCGAACCTTTAATTTCAAAGAATACTTCGGCGAATGAGCACAGCGCTTCTTTTGCGTCGTCATTCATATTATCAAAATATGGCTTAATGAATGCGCCCACGCGCGCAACAAGCTCGCCGTATGCTACGTTGTATTCCTCTTCGGACGCCTCGGCAACGTTTTGTTTTGCGGTCTTGATTCCATTCAAAAACTCAGGGGTCAGTCCACGCAAACAATCTGCCAAAAACAGTTGCACATCACTCCATCCATAATAAAGTGCCTGTGTGTAGTATAACATCGGCTGATAATATCCAACGTCTATCTCGCATTGATTAAGGCAAGTATACGCCAGGTCGAAGCATCTCCTGTCAGATATGTTATCAACGCCCGCGCGCAACAATTCGCCAAGCGCATTTGCGCCGCTTGTTAAGGACTCGATATCATCGGCAAACATAGTATCTATGCCGCCATTTATCATGGCAGAAAAAGCATTGACGGCAAATCCTATTGCCTCGCTAAGGGAATCGCTGTCCAAGCTGCCGAAGCCCTGTATCATCTCTTTCAACGACTGCAACACATAATATGCGGCGTCGCTGTCAAACAAGAAGTAGTAAGCATTCTCACGAGAATAAGAAACGCCCTCCAGCATAAAATCGTATTCATCGCGATCTTCTTGTCCAAGAATAGAGAGCAAGTCTTTTTCGCGAGAAGCGTTCTCCTGCGACCATAATTGTTTGCCGTCTTTGTCCGACCAGTTTATCCTTATACTATCAAATTTTGCTTCGCCGTATACTCGCACCGCCGCCTGTATCTGCTCCACCTCGATGTTTTCCAAGGCTTCACTTATCGCGGGTAACATCACCGTGAGGAATGTGGTCATGCTATCGACCATAGATTCGGAATTATGTTCTTCTATTTTATCAAAAGCGGCAAGCAAAATATCGCTTATATTCGTAAGCTGCTCTCTTGTAAAGCCGCCCGCGCAAACCATCTTCAACAGCAAATCCCGGTCGATACCTTTGCTTCCGTCATACAACGCTTCCGGCGACTCGATCAATCCATACTCGGCGAGTTTCTCCATCAACTCATGAGTAGCGTTGTAATATTTGGTCCAATTCAAATCGGACGCGCTTGCTTCGGGATGATCGAATTCCTCCAGATCGCCGTCGGCCGTAAACTCCCACGACGTTTCATTGGGAGTGTTGTTCGGGGTTGACTCTTTTTTGTCCTTATGGGACAGCCAATACCAAATTCCGACGCCTACCGCCGCCAGAACGATCACCACCGCCAGAACAATAAGAACAATTTTTGTTTTAGTTCCCATCGTTTAGTCTCCTTAGTTCAAATCTCGGTTTTAAGCATACAAAAAGACCCGCACAACCTCGGATTGCGCGAGTCAATTGTTACTTTGTTTATATGGCAAAAGCTGCGCTTCTCAGCGCTTACAGCAGTTGCGACAGAGGCACAAATACACCCCCCCCCCCCCGTATTATTTCGAATATCAGCTCATTTGCTTTTGCCTGTCTCATTTTTGCTCCTATTTCATAGCTATTTTATCATCCTTAATGTTATATGTAAAGGATTTTGTATAAAACTATGTTTTACTCTATTATTGTTGTGTTATAACACATTATTGCGCGTATAACTCCTCCAAGAGAATGCCTCCCCTTTCCCTCCGGGCTTTCCCCCCGCCATACAAAGATAGTACTTTCTCTGCAATTATTTTTCATCGTGTATGGGAGGGGAACGGCGCCTCGCTCACAGCCTGTCGCCTCTTTCTATATCACTTGCGGCAGAAGATAAAAATCACAGCTCTTCTGCCGCCGGCGTACAAAGTCAAAAGCGCTCGGACGCCAGCGGTCGCCGCCTCGCGGCTCCACCCCGTCCCGACAGCAAGTTTCAAACGAGTGCCGAGCCGAGGACAGGCGCGTCTCCGAACAGCTGCTCGTTACGCAGTTATTCGCTCAATAGTGACGTTAGATGACTTTGCCCTTCACCACCACCATCGGATACGACTCATACCCGCTCAACTTCCTGCCGGACTGGATGATGACGTCCTTGTCGGTGATGGTGTAGTCAAGCTCGGCGCCGTCCATAACAATGGAGTTTTCCATGATGATGGAGTTGCGGATGACGGCTCCCTTGCCGACCTTGACGGAACGGAAGAGGATGGAATTTTCCACAGTGCCGTCGATGACGCAGCCGTCGGCGATGATGGAGTTGTGCACGTCGGCGCCCTCCTTATACTTGGTGGGCACGCTGTCCTTGACCTTGGTCAGAATGGTGGAGTGCTTGTAGAACAGCTCCTCTCTGACGGCGGGGTCCAGCAGGTCCATGCTGCGCTTGAAATAGGTGGGGATCCTGTCGATGACCGCGACGTAGTCCTTGACCTCGTAGCTCATGATATACAGCTCGCCCAGCTTCTTTTGCAATATATCCTTTTCAAAATCATAGGCGCCGTGCGCGTATGCGTTGTCCACAAGCGAGATGAGCAGATCCTTCTTGATGAAGTATATATTCAGATTGCACAGCTGCTTTCCGGCGTCGCTCGCCACGGGATAGCGCAGGTCGGTTATGCGGCAATTTTTGTCCTTGCTGACAATTATCTTGCGCGGATTGGTATCGTCCGTGTTGTAAGTAAGCACGGTTATGTCCGCGCCCTTTGAGATGTGGAATTGCTCCACCGCCTCGAAGTCTATGTTGAACGCGATATTTGTGTTGGCGATGATGACGTACTCCTCATTGTTGTCCATCATAAAGCCGCGCAGGGTATACAGCGCCTCTATCTTGCCCTTGTACACCTCGTGCGCGCTGTTGAACACAAATGGCGGAAACACGGTTATGCCGCTGTTTTTCCTGTTGAGGTCCCAATCTCTGCCCATGCGGATGTGGTCCATAAGGGAGTTATAGTTGTTGCGCGTGATTATGCCTATGGTGGTGACGTTGGCATTGACCAGATTGCTCAGCGCAAAGTCTATGAGGCGGTACCTGCCGCCAAAAGGCAGGGAGGCCGTGGTGCGATGGATGGTAAGGTCGTTGAGATGATTTTCCGCGTCCGACGCGAACAGCACGCTCATTGTATGGTTTTTCATATCTCTCCCCTCCTTTTAACCCAGCATTTCGTTGGCGCCGACGACGGCGTCCTCGGGCAGCTTGTAGCCCGGGCCTATGACGCTTATCTTCCACTCGCCGGGTCTGCACTTGTCCAGCGTTTCGCCCACAAGCGCGTTTTTGCCCACGACGGCGTCCCAGCCGATTATGGAATATCTGACGTCCGCTCCGTCCTCGATGACGGCGCCCGGCATGATGATGGACGCCTCCACATACGCGTTTTCGCCAATGGTGACAGAATGCGAAATTATGCTGTTGCGCACCGTGCCCTTGACCACCGTGCCTTCCGAGATGAGGCAGTTGCTTACCTTGCCCGTGGGCGTGATGAATTGCGGCGGCTCGGCGTTGTTGCGCGCGTAGATCTTCCACTTGTCGTCGTCAAGATTGAGCTCGTTGCCGACAAGGATATCCATATTTGCCTCCCACAGCGAGGAAATTGTGCCCACGTCCTTCCAATATCCGTCAAACTGATACGCAAACAGGCGCTGCCCTTCCTTGAGCATCTTGGGGATTATGTTTTTGCCGAAGTCGTTTTCGCTGGTCTTGTCGTTTTCGTCGTCGATGAGATATTGCCTCAGCTTTGTCCACGTGAAGATATAAATACCCATGGACGCCTTTGTGCTTCTGGGGTTTTTGGGTTTCTCCTCGAATTCCTCTATCTGACGGGAGTTGCGCTTGAGGTTGAGTATGCCAAAGCGGCTTGCCTCCTCGATGGGCACGTCGCGCACGGCTATCGTGCAGTCCGCGCCGTTGCGCTTATGGTCCTCAAGCATGTCGTGGTAGTCCATCTTGTAGATGTGGTCACCGCTCAGAATCACCACATAATCGGGGTCATAGTTGTCGATAAAGTCTATGTTCTGATAAATGGCGTTTGCTGTGCCCTTGTACCATTCGCCCGACTGCGCGCCCATATACGGTGGCAAAACATATATGCCGCCGCTGAGCCTGTCCAGATCCCACGGCTGGCCGTTGCCTATATATTGGTGCAGTTCAAATGGGCGATACTGTGTGAGCACGCCTATTGTGTCTATGCCGCTGTTGATGCTGTTGGACAGCGGAAAGTCAATGATGCGATACTTCGCGCCGAATGGGACCGCCGGCTTTGCCACTTTGGCAGTAAGCACGCCCAGCCTTGTGCCCTGTCCGCCCGCGAGAAGCATGGCGATGCACTCCTTTTTGCTGTTTTTGCTCATCACTTATCCTCCTTGTTGTAAACAGGTTTAAGAATCATTACCGAATTTTTGGGTATATTGGCTTTTATGGAGTACGGGTAGCCGTGCGACGGTTTTGCCGTAGCGCGGAAGGAAGGACGCCTCTCCTCCTCGCCGCCGTACTTTTTAAGAGCGGAAAACAGTTCCGCGCGGTAGGTGACGCCCTCGGGCACGCCCATGACGTACTTCAACCTCTCCACAGGCGAGAAGTTGACGATGCATATGACGTACTCCCCGTCCGCGGCGCGGCGTATGAATGACACGACGTTTTGCTGATTGTCGTCGACAACTATCCACTTGAAGCCGTCGTAACTGCTGTCCAGCTCCCACATACATTTGTTTTCAAGATAGAACGCGTTGAGGTCCTTGACAAACTTCTGGAATGTGCGGTGGCGCGGATAGTCCAGCAAAAACCAATCCAGTTGCTGGGAGTAGTTCCACTCTATAAATTGCGCAAATTCGTTGCCCATAAAGGTCAGCTTTTTGCCGGGGTGTCCCATCATAAAGCCGTAAAACGCCTTTAGCCCCTCAAACTTCTGCTCGTAGTCGCCGGGCACCTTGTTGATCATGCTGAGCTTGCCGTGCACAACCTCGTCGTGAGAGAGCGGCAAGATATAATTTTCGCTGTAAGCGTAGGTGATGGCAAAGGTAAGATTGTTGTGATTGTCCTTTCTGAAAAACGGATCGAGGGACAGATAATGCAACGTGTCGTTCATCCAGCCCATGTTCCACTTAAAGTTGAAGCCCAGACCTCCGTCGTAAGCGGGGCGGGTTATCATGGGATAGGCGGTGGACTCCTCCGCAATGGTGATCGCGCCGTGATACTTGTTGAGTATGGCGGTGTTCATCTGTTTAAGGAAATCCTTTGCCTCCAGGTTGTAGTTGCCGCCGTACTGATTGGGTTTCCACTCGCCGTCCTTTCTGCCGTAGTCCAGATACAGCATACTTGCCACGGCGTCGCAGCGGATGCCGTCTATATGATACATATCAAACCAGAACATCGCCGCCGAAATGAGGAATGACTTGACCTCGTTTTTGCCGAAGTCGTACACCATTGTGCCCCACTCCTTGTGCTCGCCCTTGTCGGGATCGGCGTACTCGTAAAGCGGCGTGCCGTCAAACAGCCTCAGCCCCTGGTCGTCGCGCGGAAAATGCGCCAACACCCAATCCAGAATGACGCTTATGCCCGCCCTGTGGCAGCGGTCAATAAACTCCATCAGATCCTTTGGCGTGCCGTAGCGGGAGGTGGGCGCAAACATGCCCGTCACCTGATAGCCCCAACTGCCGTCAAAGGGATATTCCGTCACAGGCATCAGCTCTATGTGCGTATAGCCCATCTTCTTGACGTATGGGATGAGGTCGTTGGCAATGTCCTTGTAGTTGAACACGTTGCCGTCCTCGTACCTGCGCCAGCTGCCAAGATGCACCTCGTATATGTTCATGGGGCTGCCGTAGGGATTGTAGTTTTCCCTGTCCGCCATCCACTTCCTGTCCTTCCATCTGTAGCCGTAAATGTCGTACAGCTTGGACGCGTTGGCGGGCGCCGTCTCGAAATGCAATCCATAAGGGTCGCACTTGAGCATCGTCTTGCCCGCCCAATCCGTGATGGCGTACTTATAATTGTCGTACTGCTTGAGTCCCGGCACGAATGTCATCCATATGCCGTCGTCCGTCTTTGAAAGAGGATTTGCCTCGTTGTTCCAACTGTTGAAATCGCCTACTACCGCCACTGCTTTTGCGTTGGGTGCCCATACCGTGAAATACCAGCCGTCCTCTCCGTCTTCCGTGCCCTTGTAGGGCGAAAACATCTTGTACGCCTGATAGTTTGTCCCCTCGTGGAACAAATAGCAGGCATAGCTATCTCTCACTCGTTTCATTTCCACCTCTGCGCGCGCTCATCGCGCGCGTACCGCATATAACGTTCACAGATATTTTAGCAAACAGAATTTTTTTATACAACATAAAAAACCACTTTTTTGAAAAAGTTACTTTTTTGCCAAAAAATCTTATGGTTTTTGCCTTATTTTGGAGATTTATATACAGCTATTCAACAAATTTCGTTGATTCGTCAACTTATTTTGGGCGTTTTTTTACCAATACCCACCACCGCGCTGCCGCTGCCGGACATCACGACGTGCGCGTACTCCTTGCGCATTTGCTCGATGAGCGTGGCAATATTGGGGTTGAGGTTGCAGGCGGCGACGGTGAGGTCGTTGCGCTGCTCCTCCACCGCCTCGGCGACGCTTTGAGGCGTGCGCAACAATATAAGCGGACAGGGCAACTCGTCGTACAGTCTGTAACACTCCCCGCTGTCAGAGCCTCCCTCCGCGACGCGTATATTCATTTCGGGCGCTTCTTCTTCGAGGGGGATCACTACCTCTCCCACGCCCTGCACGCGACAGGGAGCGCCGTACATCATGGCGGGTACGTCGCTGCCCAAAGACAACAAGAACCGTGTATCTGACCGCATAGATCTGCCCATCGAAAGCAGATATCCCTCCATAGCGCGGATCGTCCCCACGGTGCATGCCGAGGAGCCGCCCAAACCCGCGCCCAGCGGGATGTGCTTTGATATGTACAGCGTGCCCGTGACGCCCGCCGCCTTCGCGATCGCCGCCGCCTTTGGCAAAAACATTGCCTCGAAGCGCTTTGCGTCAAATCCGTCGTATGCCTCCTCGACCACGACGCCGAGGCTGTCCGAGGGCGAAAACGCCACCCTGTCCTCAAACGCGCGCGAGGGGCAGACGATCATATCCAGCGTATGCAAATTCCCCCTCCTGCCCGTGATGGCAAGGGAGAGGTTGACCTTTGCAGGGACGCAGACTTCAAACCTACGCGTATCGACTTTACTCATGTTTTAAGTGTAGCATCTTTACGCCCGCAATTCAACTGCGCGGGGCAAATTGGGAGCAATATTGTTAAAATCGGCAAATATAATTGAAAATCGCCGTTGAGTAATGCGCACGGATATGATATTATATATGTATAACCAACGCGGAGGCGCAGATGAGCTTCAATATTCTCCTTGCCGAGGACGACGAGGACATAGTAAAACTTATAAAGCTGTATCTTGAAAACGAAAACTTCAACATCTTCCACGCTAAAGACGGGCAGGAGGCATATGAGCTTTTCCTTTCCAAGAAGACGGACCTTGCCATCGTTGACATAATGATGCCGCGCATGAACGGATACGAGCTGACAAAGCATATCCGCAGCCGCAGCAATATTCCCATACTCATTTTGTCCGCCGCGCACCTTGACAGCGACAAGATACTCGGCCTCAATCTGGGCGCGGACGACTATATGGTGAAGCCATTCAACCCGCTTGAGCTGACGGCGCGCATCAACGCTCTGCTCAGGCGATTCTACCACCTGGGCAACGCGGGCACAAACGCGGAGGACGGCAAGCTGACTTTGGGCGAGCTTACGCTGGACACCCATCAGCTGACGCTTGAAAAGCGCGGCGAGCCCATCCCGCTGACCGCAACGGAGTACAAAATACTTGTCATGCTGATGAAGGCGCCGGGGCGCGTGTTCACAAAGATGCAGCTGTACGAAGAGGTCAACGGCGACTACTACAGCAGCGACGACAACACCATGATGGTGCACATCTCCAACCTCAGGGACAAAATAGAGGACGATCCCAAAAATCCCAAATATATAAAAACGGTGCGCGGACTTGGATACAAAATCGAAAAGATCTGATATTGACGGCGTCTCGGCGACGGAACAGCCCGAAAAAGAGGGTATCGCGGCTTCCATAAAGCGGAAGCTGGGTCTGTCGCACCCAAAACCGCAGCCCATAGACAATCGCAGCTTCCTTGCTCTGTTGATACGCAGTTTTGTCACCTTCACGCTTATCATAGCGGTGCTGGTGATCATCATCATGCTCATCGCCAACTGGGCAAGCCGCTCGGACAGGCTGAACCTGAGCATGCGTACGATAAAGAACTACCAAACGGAGCTTGAGGCGTCCGCCTACGACGACATCCCCGTCCACCGCATCTTCGGCAAAAACGGCTGGCTGGACGTTGTGTCCGCCGACGGCGAGACGGTCTACACGACGGGCGGCGAGCGCGTCTATACCGCGCATGAGCTGGATTGCATAATCGACTACTCCCCCTCTACCACCGTCACCGCGCACGAGTTCAGGGGCAGCACCCCCGACGCGCAGGAGTATCTGGTGACATTTGCCGACGGAGAGGGCGAGGACGAATACATCCTGCTGGAACACCTGCCGCAGGAGGACGCCTACGCGGTGATACACAGCACCCGTCCCGACTTCGCAACGCGCGACAAGTTGACCGCGCGCGAGTTCGAACTGCTTACCCACAACAGCACGAGGGGCGCGCGTCTTATGGCAAAATTCGCCTTCACAAGCGCCGCGGACGGCAAAAAATATTATGCCATATTCCTTGACGACAACAACAGCGAGCGCGTCACGCCGCTGATATTTGTGATCGTGGCGGGCATCTGTATCGTGGGTCTGCTGATAGGCTGCCTGATATTGTACATCCGCTACATCAACAAGCACGTTCAACGCCCCCTGCTTGCGCTGGGCGACGCGATGGCGCATGTCGCGCACGAGGGCTACAGGGACGGCGCAAAGCTGGAATATCAGGGCTCAAAGGACTTCGAACAGCTGGTGGACAGCTTCAACGAGATGGTCACCCTGCTTGACGCGTCCGACAAACAGCGTATCGCGCTGGAGCAGGACAAACAGCGCATGCTTGCGGGCATGTCCCACGACCTAAAGACCCCGATGACCGTCATACAGGGCTTCTCCAAGGCGATAAGAGACGGGCTGGTCAGCGAGGAGGAGAAGCCTAAATATCTGGACCTTATCGTCGCCAAAGCGGAACACGCAAGCGAGTTGATAAACGAGTTTTACGAGTACAGCAAGCTGGAACACCCCGACTTTATGCTCAACAAGCAGGATACGGACGTCAGCGAGTTGGCGCGCTCCTATCTTGCGGGACGTTATGACGAGTTTGGCATACGCGGCTACGAGCTGGAAGTGGACATAACCGAGGAAAAATTGCTGTGCGAGGCGGACGGCACTCAACTTACGCGCGTGTTTGAAAACCTTATAAACAACTTCTTCAAGTACACTCCCGCGGGGACCACTCTCTACTTCGGCGTAAAAAGGGACGGCGCGAACGCGCTGATGACCATCGCGGACAACGGCGGCGGCATCGCCAAAGAAGCGCGCGCGGACATATTCGAACCCTTTGTGGTCAGCGAGGAATCCCGCAAAAATCAAGGCTCCGGGTTGGGACTTGCCGTCTGCCAGAAGATAGTCACGCTGCACGGCGGCACGATCGTGCTGAACGACGAACCGATGGAGGGCTACAACACGCAATTTGACGTGCGCATCCCCCTGCGCCCCGCAAAAGCCATCGTGCAACAATAACCGCGCGACAATATGCAATATATCAAAAAAAAACGGCGTTTATCAGCCGTTTTTTATTGCGTAAAATATTTGTTATACAATTTAATCTTGCTTGGAGCCGAGGCATTCTATCAGCGTTGCGCTCTCTCCGCGGACTGTAAATTTACCCTCCGCCGCATATGGCAGGAAGAAATACTCCCCCTTGCGCACGCTGCGTTTGTAGTCCTCGCCCTCTATAATTGCCTCGCCGTCAAGGCATATGTACACCGCGGGCGCAAAGTCCATCACAAAGCCCCCGCCCGTAAGCGTATACCTGTTTTCGGCAAAGCAAGGGGTGTCGTCGTAGCCGATGAGGACCTCCTTTTTGCAACCGTCGCGCTCATACTCCATGCGCGGGCGCACCGCCGCGTAACTAAGCGCCGCGTCGCCGTATATGTCGTAGTTGATGGTGTCAAGCGCGGTCTGTTTGTCGAGGCCTATAAATTCCTCCTCCTCGCTTATGTGGTAATCGCCGCACCAACGCTCGGGCTGAATGGTGAAATCGGTTGGCTCCTGCACCTCTATGATGGTGCAACCCGCGCCGATGGCGTGTATAAGCCCCGCCTTTATAAGCCACAGGTCTCCGGGGACGGCGTCCACGCCCATGAGCAGCCTGCCCATCACGTCCCTGTCCTGCTCGCTGACCTCTTCAAGCGCGGAGAGGCGGTCTTTGGTCATCTTGTCCTTAAAGCCGAAGTACAGCTTAGCGCCCGGTCGCGTCGCCACGATCAGCCACGCCTCCGTCTTGCCGTACTCGGAGCCGAAGTGTTCGCGGGAAAACTGCTTTGTGGGATGCACCTGAAAGGGAAGCCTTATCGCGCTGTCCAAAAACTTGACGAGGCAGTCGTACTTCCTGTGCCCCAAAAGCTCGGCGGGATAGTCCCTGAGCAGGTCGTCGAAAAATATGTCCGTGCCCTTCACCACCGACACGCCGTCGCGCTTGCCGAAGTAGCGCGGATTTATAGCCTTCACTTTGCTTGCGACCCACTCCTCCGGGAAGAAGTTGTCGCTGCCGTCGTCGTAGCCGTCGTTGAACAACGCCTTGTACGGCGCGCCGCCAAGATATATGCGGTACACGCGGTTGCGCTCGAAAAATATGGGTCGTCTCACCAATTTGTCCATAAGTCCTCCCTGCCGCGCACAAGCTGCGGCAAACAAAAACGGCATTTTACTGTCCGTATAAAACAAGTTAAAACGCCGTTTGAGATATTTCAGTTTTGCGGGCGCATCGTCGGGAACAACAACACGTCGCGTATCGAGGCGCTGTCGGTCAAGAACATCACCATGCGGTCGATGCCTATGCCCAGGCCTCCCGTTGGCGGCATGCCGTACTCCAGCGCGGTACAGAAATCCTCGTCGTAAGGCTGCGCTTCCTCGTCGCCCTTTGCCTTGGCAAGCATCTGCTGCTCAAAGCGCGAACGCTGGTCGAGGGGGTCGTTCAGCTCGCTGAACGCGTTGCCGCCCTCGCTGGCGCAGATGAAAAACTCGAACCTTTCCGTAAGCCTGGGATCGGAGGGCTTGCGCTTTGCGAGCGGACTGACCTCCACGGGATAGTCCGTGATGAACACGGGGCCCACAAGTTTTTCTTCCACAAATGCGTCGAACAGCTTGTATAGCGCGTTGCCCCAACTTGTATCGGGAGCAAGCTCCAGCCCAAGCGCGTTTGCCGCGGCGATGAGTTCGTCCAACGATTGCGCGTCAAAGTCCAGCCCGAGGTACTTTTTGACCGCCTGCACCATGGTCAGCCTCTCCCACGGCGGAGTAAGGTCCAGCGCCTGCCCCTGATAGGATATCTGCAATCCGCCGCACACGCGTTTGGCGGACTCGACGTACAGCTGTTCGGTGATGTTCATCATCTCGTTGTAGTCCACGTACGCCTGATACAGCTCTATGGTGGTAAATTCGGGATTGTGGCGGGTGTCCATGCCCTCGTTACGGAACTGCCTGCCTATCTCGTACACCTTTTCAAAGCCGCCCACGATGAGGCGCTTGAGGTGCAGCTCGGTGGCGATGCGCATGTACATGTCTATGTCCAGCGTGTTGTGATGGGTGATGAACGGACGCGCATTTGCGCCGCCCGCCAGCGTATTCAAAATGGGCGTTTCCACCTCTATGAATCCCTTGCCGTCCAGCACCTCGCGTATGGTGGAGATGATCTTGCTGCGTTTGACAAACACGTCCTTGACCTCCGGATTGGCGATGAGGTCGACGTAGCGCTGACGATATCTCAACTCCGTATCCTTAAGTCCGTGATACTTTTCGGGCAGAGGCAGCAAGGATTTTGTCAGCAGCTGCGCCTCCTTGACGTGCACGGATATCTCCCCTGTCTTGGTCCTGAACACGGTGCCGACAAGTCCTATGATGTCGCCGACGTCCGTCTTTTTGAACGCCTGATACTCCTCCGCTCCCATATCGTCGCGGCAGAAGTAACCCTGCAGCTTGCCGTCGCTGTCCATGATGTGCCCGAAGCTCGCCTTGCCCATGATGCGCTTGGACATCAGCCTGCCCGCGACGCGGACTTCCTTACCCTCGTAGGCGTCAAAATCCGCAAGTATGGCGCCCGCGGTGGCGGTACGCAAAAACTTGGTGCATTCAAAGGGGTTTTTGCCCGCCGCGACAAGCTCGTCCAGCTTGGCGATGCGCACGCGACGCACTTCGCTGTCGTCCTGCTGAATGTCCGTATTGTTGATGTTGTCAGTCATAGCTTCTCCGTAAAACGTCCGCCCGCAGGCGAACGTCTTGTATAGCGTAATTTATGCCCGCCTATCGCGGACGTAGGCTTGCCCGTCAGTTGATGGACACTATCTTGTAGTCGCCCTCGCCGTGCGCGGTGACCACCTTGACCACTTCGCCCGCCTTTCTGCCGATGAGCGCCTTGCCAAGGGGAGACTCGTTGCTCAGCTTGCCTTTGGCGTAGTCCGCCTCCGTTTCGCCGACGATCTGCACTTCCATCACGGCGTCCTCATCCTCCTCGACTTCGCCGAGGTACTCGACGGTGACCTTGTTGCCTATGGACACCTTGTGAGTACCGCTCTTTTCGATGATGACCGCGTTTTTGATGCGCTCCTCGAGGTCCTTGATCTCCTGCGCGACCTGGCTCTCCTCCTGCTTTGCGGCGTCATATTCCGCGTTTTCGCTGAGGTCTCCCAGCTCCCTTGCGTGCTGCAACTTCTTTGCGACGTCGCCGCGCAGATAAACAATGAGATAGTCAAGGCGTTGCTTAAGCTCCTCAAGACCTTCTTGAGTCAAATAAACTTCTTTCATTTTTACTCCTTATATATGCCGCAAAACGGCGCGGAATGCTGTTATTCCTTATCTTCTTGCTCTACGGTCTCTTCTTCGGCGGCCTCTTCGACAACTTCCTCTTGGGCGGCTTCTTCGACGGCCGTTTCTACTTCGTCGACGTACTCCTCGATGGCTTCTTCCTTGGCCTCTTCGACTACGGCTTCTTCAACTGCTGCCTCTTCGGCTGCGGGAGTGGCCTGCTCGACGTGCTCTGCGGCTTCGGCGGCGTCCTCTTCGGCGTACTCCTTCTTGATCTCCGCCATACGCTCCTCTATTTTGGCGTCAAGCTCCGCTTTGTCCGCCTCGTACTTGGCGTTGAACTGCATCAGCTTGATCTCAATGGAGCTGAACACCAGACCGAATTGATTGAGGAACCTGTCCTCCAGCATGATCCTTGCTGCGGTCTCCACCTCGAACGCGTCTCTGTCGACGACCTTGAGGCTGACCTTGAGGCGGGTGCCATAGTCGTCTGTGAGCAGCACGACCTTCTTGCACTTGACGCCCTCGATGCCGTTTGTGACCTCTTTGACTATCTTGTCAATTGCCTTTGCGGACACGCGCAGCGAGCCCTTGCGGCCCTGATGGATGACGACTTCCTTGACGTTGTTGGTGTTGGAGAACAACAGCGCCAACGTTATCGCGGAAAGCGCGACGTACAGGCAGCCCAGCGTGACAAGAATGCCCTTGAACGCCTTGCTGTCAAAATCCTTCTGTGTGATGCCGCCAAATGCGGTGACCAGCAGAATGACGATGAGGATGATCGCGACGACTATGCTTGCCGACGCAAAGATTTTTGCCAAATTCTTTTTCATATTTCACCTCGCGCGCGCCTTGCGCGTTTTTTTATGTCTATAATATAAAACAATTGTAGCAAATAGTCAACTTAAATTTGCGGCGCAAAATTTTTGCTTACAATTCAACGCGTATCGCTTCGTGCTGTTTGAAAATATAGTAACAATCAAAGCCTATTTCCTTTATGAGGCTCACAAACTGCTCGAAATGTTCGCATATCTCTCCCCTGTGGCTGTCGCCGCCGTAGCACACCTTTCTGCCGCCCAGTCGATAGTATCTCTCCACGATGTCCCTGCCCGGCGCCATGTCGTGATGGAAGTTGATCTCAAGCGCCTTGTCGCGCGCGATTATCCCCTTCAGAATGGCGTCGAATTTGTCGGGAAAATCCGCGTACCTCAGCGCCTTGTCCCTGTACGGCGCGCCGTGCACGATGTAGCCTATGTGCGCAACGATGTCGTACGGATAGGGTGCGTCGAGGCTTGCCAGCACCGCGTTCAGATAGTCTCCGTACGCGTGGCATTTGGATTTGAAGAGGAAGAAACTTCTGAAATACGCCTCCCTGCCGTCCACGCAATGCACGGAATTTATCACCACGTCAAAGGGATATTTTGCAATGACTTCCGCGTACTTCTCGCTTGCGGTACCCTTGGCAGAAAAACCCGCCTCTATGCCAAAACATAATGTTAAAGTGTTGTTTTTGTCGTTGTCAAGTTCGGATTTTGCGGCTTTCCACTCCTCGTAATACTTGTCTATATCCAAAAACTTCCACTTGTACGGCGAGCGACAACGACCGTATTGCAAATCGAAGTCGCAATGCTCCGTCGTGCAAAAGTAGTCCACGCGCCTCTGCTTTGCAAGGCGCGTAAGCTCCTTTATGGGCAGTTTGCCGTCGTGAGACTGCCGCGAATGAACGTGTGTGTCCGACCTGATCATTCCAGCACTGCCTTTATCCTTCTTACGCCCGCGGAGGAGCTGCCCTCTTTGACTATCCTGAACTTGCCCAGCTCGCCCGTGCGCCTTGCGTGCGGACCGCCGCATATCTCCTTGGAGAAGCCGATGGTGTACACCTTGACCACCTCGCCGTACTTAGAGGTGAACACGCCCACCGCGCCCTGCGCCTTTGCCTCGGCGACGCTCATCTCCTGCATGGTGACCTCGCTGTCAAGCGCGATCTGCTCGTTGACGAGGCGCTCCACCTCCGCCAGCTCCTCCTGTGTGAGGGGACGGGGGAAGTTGAAGTCGAAGCGCAGCCTTTCGGCGGTGATGTTGCTGCCCCTCTGCTGGATGTTGTCGTCGTGCAGCGCTATCTTGAGCGCGGCGTTGAGCAGGTGCGTTGCGCTGTGCAGTCTGGCGGTCTGTTCGCCGCCGTCCGCAAGTCCGCCCTTGAACTTCTGCTCCGCGCCCGCCTTGCTGAGCGCCTGGTGGTCGCTGAACGCCTTGTCGTAGCCCTCTTTGTCAAGCGCGTAGCCCTTTTCCTTGGCAAGCTCCTGCGTCATTTCGATGGGGAAGCCGTAGGTGTCGTACAGCCTGAACGCCGTCTTGCCGGGGAACACGGTCATGCCCGCAGGCAAGTGCGCGACTATCTTGTCAAACTCCTTGAGGCCCTGCTCAATGGTCTTGGCGAACTTGGCGTTTTCCGCCTCAAGCTCGGAGATTATCCTCTCCTCGTTGTCCTTTATATACGGATACGCGTCCTTATATTTTTCCACATACAGCCTTGCCAGCTCCGTGAGCGCGCTGTCCTCCACGCCGAGGATGCGGCAATATCTCATCGCGCGACGTATCAGGCGCCTGAGCACATAGCCCTGATCGACGTTGGATGGCGACACCGCCTTGATATCGCCCAAAAGGAAGGTGGCGGTGCGGGTGTGGTCGGCGATAATGCGCATGGCGACTGTGGTCTCCTCGTCCGCGCCGTACTTTTTGCCGCTGAGCTGTTCCAGCCTGGCGATGGCGAAGCTGAACAGATCCGTCTCGTACACGGAGCCGTAGCCGTTGAGGATGCACAGCATCCTTTCAAGCCCCATACCCTGG
This sequence comes from uncultured Clostridia bacterium, assembly GCA_947625225.1. Classification (GTDB taxonomy): domain Bacteria; phylum Bacillota; class Clostridia; order Christensenellales; family CAG-917; genus CAG-475. The sequence continues at coordinate 143,111 of CANQNQ010000001.1, forward strand.
TCGACGTTTTTCTGTTTGAGCGGAGAAAAGCTGCCGTCGGCGTTTTTGAAGTACTGCATAAACACGTTGTTGCCTATCTCCAGATACTTGCCGCAGTCGCAGGCGGGGGAGCAATCCTCGCCGCACTTGGGCTTGCCGGTGTCAATAAACATCTCCGTATCGGGACCGCAGGGACCCGTCATGCCCGCGGGGCCCCACCAATTGTGCTTTTTGTCCAGGAAGAATATCCTGTCCTCGGGGACGCCCAGCTTGCGCCAGCACTCCGCGCTCTCCTCGTCGCGGGGGCAGTCCTTGTTGCCGGCGAACACGGTGACGGCAAACTTGTCCTTGTCAAACTCCAGCTTTTCAAGCAACAACTCGTGCGCCCACTTGATGGCGTCCTGCTTGAAGTAGTCCCCCAACGACCAGCTGCCCAGCATCTCGAAAAAGGTGCAATGGGAGGCGTCGCCCACTTCGTCTATGTCGCCCGTGCGCACGCATATCTGCACGTCCGTCAGTCTGTTGCCCGCGGGGTGTTTTTCGCCAAGCAGATACGGCACAAGCGGGTGCATGCCCGCGGTGGTAAACAGCACCGTGGGGTCGTTTTCGGGGATAAGCGACGCCGAGTCGATGACGGCGTGACGCTTGGAACTGTAAAAATCCAGATAAAGTTTACGCAATTGCTCCGATGTAAGTTGTTTCATATTTTCCTGTCCTGTTGCCGTAAACGGCAGTTTATATATTATTTTTGTTGTTTTTATCCTCTTGTTGAGCGATATTCGCTTTTGCCGCGGCAACGTCGTTAGCCACAAGCGAGAAAAATTCACGCGTAAGCGCGTCCTCCTTTATACATCTGGTAAAGCTGAGCGTGCAGTTGCCGCCAAGCGTGATCGCGCCCAGATTCTGGACGTTGTTTTTGGACGCGTTCATCCTGAAATACATCTTCTCCGCGCGCAACTGTTCGGGCAAAGACGCCCTGCCCAGATTGCTGAAAATTATCGTCTGGCGGGAGCGCATAAACAGCCTGCCCAACCTGACCAGCGCGGTCTTGACAAACAGCGGCACCCAACCTGTAAGTTTCACTCCCCTGACCGTGGTGGATATCTGCGCGCGGAGCTTCTCCTTGTCCGCGTACAGCGCAAGTTGCCTTTTCGCCTCGGCAATATACAGATCGGGGGCATCCATCTCGTTGGGCTTTATCACCACCCTCACAAACAGCGTGAAGTTGCGCACCGTGTCCGACGGAAAAATATTGCGGAGGTTTACGGGCACCATGATCACCACGGGCTTGCGCGGCGCGCTGACCCTCTCTATGGCGCATGCCAGCATCCCCGTAACGTAGGCGGTGACGGAAGCGGACTTCGCCTTTGCAGCAGCCACCAGCTCCGCCGCAGACAGCGTCGTCTCGTCCGTTTCGAACGCGCCTTTAGTGGGCGTGCCTGCGTGGCGATGAGGGGCGATGCCCGCCATCTCCTTCAGCCCGAACTTTGCAGAGGGGTCGTAATATCTTTCAAAACTGTCCTCCGCATATCTTTCGCCGCTCCTGTCGGCTATCTCACCCGGCTCGTCCGCGTAACGGGCAAGCGTCGTCCTCAAAAACTCCAACGCGCCCGTGCCGTCCGTCAGCGCGTGGAATATCTCCAATCTGACCTCTCTTCCGCCCGCGCTGAGCCTGAAAAAGTGGCCTCCGTTTTTGCTTGGATCGATGGGCGCAAGCAGCCTGTCGCCGAGGGGACAGACTTGTATGGGGGCGTCGTTGCGCTCAAGCCTGTGCCAGAGGAAGCCGCGCTTTACGGCGGCGCATATGGTTGGAAAATACGGTGCGACAGCGTTTACCGCCCTTGTCAGCCTCTCGATATCCACGTCGTCGGCAAGTACTGCGCCAATGCAGAAAAGACTTTGCGTGCGGGCGGTGTTCACCACGGGATAAAATCTGGCGGAACAGTCCAACTGCCATCTGTCGGATCCTGCGCTTTCCATGCTGTCTCCTTGCGCGTTCGTGATATATCCACTTAAACGCTGCATATATTTTAATATCTTTTGATATCATTGTCAATGAAATGAGGAGGCTGAGATGCAGCGAAACGATTTGACGACATCCGACAAACTTCCCTCCGCGGGACACAGGCTGGAGCTTGACCTTGGGCGAAACATAACCCTGACGGGCGTCAGCGCGGTACCCGTGTTTACGGACAAGGAGATCTCCTTGCGTCTGAAGTGCGGCGAAACTCTCAACATAACGGGACAAGGGCTTACCGTCAAAAATCTGGACATAGAAAACGGCAAACTCAGCGCGGAGGGGCGGGTGTTCTCCGTCAAGTACAGCGCGGCGCCATCCGGCTTTTTGAAAAAGTTGTTCAGATGACGGCGGGGCTGTGCGCCGTACAACTTGCGGCAAACGCGGGGGCACAGGCGGCGCGCTTCGGACTGTGCCTTGCGTGCGGACTTGTCGCGGGAGTCGTCGGCTTGCTGTACCTGAGGCGAGCGCGGCCCATAGAGCGCGCGCTTACCGATCTTTTTGCCACGCTGACGATAGCGGCGGGGCTTGTTGCGTGCGTGGAATTTGTGTTGGACGGCGTGCCGGAACTGTACGGCACCGTCGCCTATTTGCTTGGCGCGTGCGCCCTGCCGCTTGCGACAAAAAAACTTAAAGGCCGCCGCGCAAAAAAACGGGAAAATGCTGACAAAAATTAGCTTATTTTGTCTGCTTTTGCGCTTCCTTTTCTTTTGATGCGCCAATGTGCTAGTATAGTACAGGAGGCAAAAATGAGCAACGTCAAACATCCCAAATGCGCCATGCGCAGCCTTGCCGCGCAAGCAAAGGCAAGACTCAATCAAAACACGTACTCAAACTCGGGCGCGCCCAAAAACATATCTCCTCAACAAAAGGAGATATATCTCAAATTGTGCGCGCTCAAGCGCAACGGCGAGGAAGTGGTCAACCCGATATCCCAGCTTGCCGACAAGGAGCTGCTCAACTCCCTTCCGCACGACATGCGCCAACGCTACATCATACAGCTGTCCGCAGACTACGTAAGCGTGCGCAATATGCTGGATAACGACACAAAACAAGGTTAAACATCGTATTTTGAGCATATAAACATCTTGATATGCCATATTATACATTGCGGCGGGAAAGTCAAAGACGTATCCGCCGCATGAGAGCGATAATCGATCGAACCCAACCCCGCGTCCCCGCAAAGCCCGGCAAGGGCGCTTGATTTTTGCGCTTTCGCATACGGTGAACCCGGCAAATTGCGTCTGTTTTCGCCGTCAAAATACGATGCGGGGTAAAAATTTTGGCAAAATTGCACACAAAATCAGAATTTTTCCGTCGTGTTATTGACTTATTTTGTAAACAATAATATAATATCGTCATAAAAAATGAGATAAGGAGTATAAAAATGTACACTATCTGTCCAAGTTGTAAATCCGAACTCAGCTTTACGCTGCCGGTGAGCAAGGATCAGTTGCCCGACGGCTACAAGCATCGCCTCAAATGCCCTTGCTGCGGCGTTACCATCGCCGTTAAGGTCAAGCCCGAAAAGCCCGTCGAGCAGGTCGAAGAAACCAAGGTCAACGATCAGGCAGTGGACAACGCGGCCGAGCAAGTTGAGGAACAACCCATCCTCACCGAAGACGAGTCCGTAGAAGAAGTCGTCGAAGAGGCTCCCGAAGAGGAAGAGGTCGTCGAAGAGGTCGCGCCCGCCAAGAAAGTCAAGAAGAGCGGCGCAGGCAGAAACGTAGTTATGTTGCTGTTCTCCCTCATATTTGTGGCCATAACCGTAGTCGGTTATTTTGTTGAAAAGAGCTATGGCGCACACGAGTTATACAACGGCATAAACCTGTTCAAGCAACTGTCCTCGATCTCGGAGCTGTCAGTAATTATCCGCAGCCTGCTGCCATTCGTGCTGTTTGTGATCGCAGGCATACAGGCAATCGTCGCAATAGTTGCTCTCATCGGCAAGAAGTATTCGCGCGCGTTCAACATCGTCGCAAGCGTCATCATCGCCGGGATCGCGCTGGTCGTGATGCTCTACCCCGTGGATGCCAAGAGCGTAGGCGACAATATGAATTTCATTTTGAGCAAAACATACTACATGGCGTTTGTGGGCGCGGGCCTGGCAGTGATAGAGCTTATCCTCTCTCTGGCGTTTATCAAGCCCCTCGGATACAAAGAGGACTGAGCCTGACGTCAAATGCAAACAATTTCATTCCCCGACGATTGTCGGGGATTTTTTTACAAATTTATTTCCCTCGGCAAACGTTTTCAATGTATAGCTTCTCCGCTTTTTGGCAACAATGCGCTTATGAGAGAGATAGGCAAGACCTTGGACGGAGCAAAACAGAAGGTTCAGAACCTGATGGGCATCCCCGTGCTGATAAAGATAAATTCCGGCAGAGGCAAAAGCGCGCTGGTCCGCGGCGAAGTGACCGCGGTGTTCCCGGCGGTGTTCAGCGTGAGGCTGGAGGACGGCGAGCTGCGCACTTTTTCCTACGCGGATGTGCAGACGCACGGAGTTATGTTTGTGCAGCCTTTGAAATAGTTTATAAAAAAATCAAGCCGAAACGGACGTTTCGGCTTGATTTATACTTTTTTGCAAATTATTTTTTTGCCTCTTCAAACTCGGCGATCTTGTCGATGACGCGCAGCACCACGTCAAGCCCCAGCCCTACGGTGTCCACCTCGAAACGCTCCGGCACGTCGTAGAGGGTGTGGTAGTAGTTGGTCATCGTGGGATTTTGCGCCGCAAACGTGATGGTCTTTACGCCCGCACGCATAAAGGGCGTGCTGTCGCAGCCGCCGACGGGATTTGCCATGTTGCCCGGCTTCTCGATGCCCGCCTCCTTCATAGCCTCGAAGAACATCCTTTCCATATCCCTGTCAAAGTGCGGGCACAGCCATGCGTCGCCGTGTATCACCTCGAAGTAGTCCTTGTCCGCGATGGAGTCCACGTTGATGTGGTAGGCGTGATCGAGCATGCCGTCGTTTTTGTGCGCGCGCACAAACGCCATTGAGCCTCTCAAGCCCGATTCCTCTGCGCCGCAGTTGACGTCTACAAAACGGCAACGCGCGGGCATCTTGTCGGGATTTTCCTTGAAATACTTGATGACTTCATACGCAATTGCGATACCCGAAGCGTTGTCCATTGCGCCGGGAGAAGCCACACGAGGATTTTTCTCGTTGTACAGCGTCAGCAGATAGGAGCCTATCATCAGCGCGGGCGCTGAATACACCGTCACCTGCCACATTACTGTGTATGCATCGAAAATCGCTTTGGCGTCCAAAGATTTACCGCCATAGTACATCAACATCACAAGGATGAAGTTGGTAAGCGCTATCATCGTCAGCAGCGCCACGGACACCGCTCCGACGCCCAGCTTGATAAATATCAGCGCGGGATTCAGCTTGCTCTTGATGACGCTGTGCTTCAGCGTCCAGCTGGTGTCGGTGTGGCCGGAGAGCATCACCGTGTAGTCATACTGACCGTCCTCGGGCAGCAGCTCGGCGTACGTATTGTATGACACCTCCTGCTTGAAGCACCAATCAAAGAACGTGTTGTACTTGAACACGCTGACTATCAGCCACGTCCACAGCCCCAGCGCGTACACCGCGGCAAACAGACTTACCGCAATGCCCGCAACAGACGACAGGCTGAACGCTATGACGCCCAGCACCGCGAGCACGGCTATTATAACTCCGCCCCAGCCCGCATAAGGCAGACCGCCGATGGAGCCGCGCGGCGCAAATATAAACTTTTCCGTTTTGGGCGTCAGTCCCAGGTCGGACAGCTTGCCGGACATGTAGTCATGGAACTTCTTTTCGCCATCCGTGCCGGGCACGCGCTGCCCGATCTCGTTTGCGGCGTACTTGATGATGCCAAAGGCGTCATCTGCATACTGTCGTAAATGTTCTCTCATAAAATACCCCTTTATGTTTTATTTTTGTTGCATAAACGGCGTTTTGCGCCGTATTATCCTTTATCAACGGGTCAGGCGATCCACGCCTCCCATATACTTGCGCAGCGCCTCGGGCACCGTCACGCTGCCGTCCGCATTCTGGAACTGCTCCACAATTGCGGGGATAAGGCGGGATGTTGCAAGGCCGCTGCCGTTTAGGGTGTGCACATACTGCGGCTTGCCCGTCTTGCTGTCGCGATATCTCGTATTGTTGCGACGCGCCTGATAGTCGTTGGCGTTGGACACAGATGAGCACTCCTTGTAGATGCCCATGGACGGGATCCACAACTCCACGTCATACGTCCTCGCCATGGAAGCGGAGCAATCCCCCGCCGCCAGCTTGCTCACGCGGAAGTGCAGCCCAAGCTGTTCCACCAGCCTCGCCGCCTTGTCCACCAGCTCCTCAAACGCCTCCATGCTGTGGTCGGGATGCGCGTACTGCACCATCTCTATCTTGTTGAACTGATGTCCTCGTATCATGCCGCGCTCCTCCGTGCGCGCGCTGCCCGCCTCCTTGCGGAAGCAGGGAGAATAGGCAAAAAACTTCATGGGCAGTTTGCTCTCGTCGATTATCTCGCCCGCGTACATATTTACAAGCGCCGTCTCAGCGGTGGGCAGCATGAAGCGATTGCGCTTTCTGTCCTCGTCCACGTCCAGCCAATACACCTCGTCGGCAAACTTGGGGAACTGCCCCGCGCCGAAGCCGCAGTTGTAGCCCAGCTGATAGGGCGGAAGGATAAACTCGTAGCCGTCCTTGAGGTGCTCGTCCACAAAGTAGTTGAGCAGCGCCCACTCAAGCCTTGCGCCCATGCCGCGGTATATCCAGAAGCCGTTACCGCTGAGTTTCACGCCGCGCGGATAGTCTATAAGCCCCAGATCCGTGCACAGATCCACGTGGTTTTTGGGAGTGAAATCGAACTTGGGAGGCTCGCCCACCACCTTGATGACTTGGTTGTTTTCCTTCTCGCCGGGCAACAGGTCGTCGTCGGGGACGTTGGGCATGGAGGCGAGCGCGGTGTTGACCTGCTCGATAAGCTCGTCTATCTTTTTGTCGGCGGCGTCTATCTCGTCGCCAAGCCTGCGCATCTCGTCAAATATATGTTCCACGGGCTGACCCGCCTTTTTGAGGACGGGTATCTGCGCGGACATTTTATTTTTCTGCGCCTTGAGGCGTTCCACCTCGGTGATGGTGGCTTTGCGCAGATCGTCCATCTCGATGATGGGCGCAAAGTCCGCCTTGTATCCCTTTTTGGCAAGCGCGTCTGCGACCGCCTGCGGATTGCTTCTGATTTTTACGAGATCTAACATAGTCGTTCTCCATTGCGCTGAGCGCTATATATTGGCACTTTATGTGTCGTAAACGTATTGTTAAACTGCCTTTTAAGCAATTATGTTGACCAGCCTGCCCGGCACGACGATCACCTTTTTGACCGCTTTGCCCTCAAGCGCGCCCTTCACGGCGTCCACTGCCGCCGCCTCTATCTCCGCCTTGTCCGCGCCCGTTGCGACCATGATCTTACCGCGCAGTTTGGAGTTTATCTGCACCGCAAGTTCCACCTCGTCGGGGACGGTCGCTTTCTCGTCGCAGACGGGATACGCCTGATCGAATACGGAATACTTCATGCCAAGCATCTCCCACAGCTCCTCCGCGACGTGAGGGGCGAAGGGCGCCAGCAGCAGCACCAGATCGCGCACGCAATCCTTGAAGACTGCGTTCTTTTCGCTGACTCCGCCCTCGTAGGCGTATATGGCGTTGACGTATTCCATCAGTCTTGCGATGGCGGTGTTGAAGGAGAAGTTGCCAAGGTCGTTGGTCACGCTGCGTATGGTGGTGTGGCGCACGCGGTTGAGCTCTTTTTCCGCCTTGCCGAGGGGCGCGTCCTTAAACGCCAGCTCGTAACACTTCTTTACAAGCCTCTCCACCCTCTCGAAGAAGCGGTTGATGGAGTCAAGTCCGCTCTCGTTCCACGGGCCGCCCTCGATGTAGTTGAAGCCGAACATCAGATACACCCTGAACACGTCCGCGCCGTACTTGATGATGCTGTCGTCGGGGGAGACCACGTTGCCGCGGGATTTGCTCATCTTGTTGCCATCGGGGCCGAGTATGGTGCCCTGATGCACCACGGACAGGAAGGGCTCGTCAAAGTTGAGATAGCCCATATCCCTCAGCGCCTTTGTAAAGAAGCGCGCGTACAGCAGATGCATGCAGGCGTGTTCCGCGCCGCCGATATACTTGTCCACGGGCAACATCTTGTTTATCCAATCGCTGTCAAAGGGCTGTTTGTCGTTTTTGCTGTCGGGATAGCGCAGATAGTACCAGCTGGAGCACACAAACGTGTCCAGCGTATCCGCGTCGCGCTTGGCGGGACGTCCGCACACGGGGCAGGTGGTGTTGATAAATTCCTCGCACTTCTTCAGCGGCGATTCCCCGTCGGGCGTGAAGTTGACGTTGTGCGGCAGCCTTACGGGCAGGTCCTCTTCGGGCACGGGCACGTCGCCGCAATGCTCGCAGTGTATGATTGGAATGGGCGCGCCCCAATAGCGCTGGCGGCTTATCAGCCAATCGCGCAACCTGTAATTGGTCTTCATGCAGCCCTTGCCCATGCTTGCCAGCTTGTTTATGACCGCCTTTTTGCCCTCCTCGGAGGCGAGGCCGTCAAACTCGCCGCTGTTGACCATCACGCCGTATTGCGTAAACGGAAGCGCGTCGTCCTGCCCTTCCGCGCCCTTGATGACGCGCTCTATGGGCAGACCAAGCTTGCTTGCAAACACAAAGTCGCGCTCGTCGTGAGCGGCAACGCCCATCACCGCGCCCGTGCCGTAGCCCGCCACAACGTAGTCCGCAACGAGTATGGGCACTTCCCTGCCGTTGATGGGATTTATCGCATAACTGCCCGTCAGCACGCCCGTCTTTTCGCGGGTGGTGGACAGGCGGTCTATCTCGGTCGCCGCGGCGCTCTTTTCGCGGTATTCCTCCACTGCGGCGCGCTGCGCGTCTGTCGTGAGGCAGTCCACAAGCGGACTTTCGGGAGCGAGCACCACATACGTGACGCCAAACAGCGTGTCCGCGCGCGTGGTAAACACGCGTATCTTGAGGTCGCTGTCCTTGACGTCAAACTCTATCTCGCCGCCATAGCTGCGTCCTATCCAATTTTTTTGCATCAGCTTGGTCTTTTCGGGCCAATCCAGCTTGTCTATGCAATCCAGCAGCTCGTCCGCGTACGCCGTGATGCGGAAGAACCACTGATTGAGGTTTTTGTGCGTGACCTGACTGCCGCAACGCTCGCATACGCCGCCCTGCGCCTGCTCGTTGGCAAGCACCGTGTTGCAGGAAGGGCACCAGTTGACGGGAGCCTCCTTGCGGTAGGCAAGCCCGTGCTTGTACATCTGCAAAAACATCCACTGAGTCCACTTGTAATATTCGGGAAGGCAGGTCTTGACCTCGTAGTCCCAATCGTACATCGCGCCTATCCTGCGCAACTGACCCTCCATGGTGGCGATGTTTTTGAGCGTGCTCTCCTCGGGATGTATGCCCGTCTTGATTGCGTAGTTCTCCGCAGGCAGACCGAACGCGTCGAAACCCATGGGCTGAAACACCTCGTAGCCCTGCATACGCTTGAAACGCGCAAACGTGTCCGCAGGCCCGTAGTTGTACCAATGCCCCGCGTGCAGCTTTGCGCCGGAAGGATAGGAAAACATCTCCAGACAATAGTACTTTTTGTTGACTCTGTCGCGGTCAAACTTGTACAGTCCGGTCTCCTCCCACTTTTTTTGCCACTTTGCTTCTATAAGTTTGAAATCCATAGCATGCCTTGTGCGCCGTCGGGCGCATCCGCTTTTATGTTAAATATAAGTTTAATACATAACTTGTATATAAGTCAAGAAAAAACCTTCTTGAATACCCTCGATGTTGTGTTATAATATGGTTGTGAGGGCGCCGTAGCGTCCTCGCGCAAATCAGACGCTTTTGTTTTGGGGGATGCTGCGATGAAAAAAAGAGCCATGCTGTTTTTGTCAATGGCGCTATGCCTTGTGATCGTCTTGTGCGCGTCGGGCTTGGCGGCTTGCAACGACGATAAAACGAACAACAAAAAAGACGACTCCGTCTTTGTGCACACGGACGGCACAGTTATAATAGGCAACGACGGCGATCAGCTTGGGCTTTACGGCACAAATCTCGGCGGATGGCTGGTACAGGAAGCGTATATGTGCCCTACGGACGTAGGCTACGAGTTCGGCCAACTGGAAATGATGAGGACTCTCGCCAACCGCTTTGGCGCAGACGAGATGTACTCCCTGCTGGACGTCTATCAGGACAATTGGGTGTCGGAAGCGGACTTTGCCGCCATCCGCGATCTGGGTCTGAACGCCGTGCGCATACCCTTCACATATCTTACGTGCTACGACATCTTTGAGCTGAACGAGCAGACGGGCGAATACGACCTTGTCCCCTACGGCGAACTTACACTGAGAAACGACGCGTTCGACCGCCTGGATTGGGCGCTGGATATGTGCAAAAAATACGGGCTGTACGCCATCCTTGATATGCACGGCGCGGTCGGATCGCAAAGCGGCATGCAACATTCCGGCGACACGTCGCAAGTCGGCGGAAGGCTGTGGCTGGACGACGAAACAGGCAAGGCTTGCCGCGACAAGACAAAGGAACTGTGGGTGAAGATCGCCACAAGATACGCCTCCCGCAAGGAGATCGCCTGCTACGACCTGCTAAACGAGCCCGGCGTGCTGCAATCAAACGGCTCGCAGCTTACGAACACGACCGTCTGGGACTATTATGACGAGCTGTACAAAGCGATCCGCGCCGTAGACCCCAATCACGCAATATGCATGGAATCCTGCTGGGAGACGTTCTGTCTTCCCGATCCCGCGACCGACTCCTCCGAGCCCTATTATTGGCAAAACGTGATATATCAATATCACCACTACAATTGGGGCGGCAACAACGTTTCCAACAAAAATTTCTACAAACAAAAGCAGGGACTGGAAGAGTTGCTGGGACACGGCGTGCCCGTACTGATAGGCGAATTCAACGTCTGGGGAGACGGCTCTTCTGAGCGCCGCATGGACAGCGATCAGACTGACGCCGACGCGTGGGACGGCGTGATGCAATTTTACTGCAACATGGGCTGGCACTTCACGACGTGGGCGCTTAAAGCCAACTCAACCAACTCGTCGTGGGGGCTTTACAATATGAACGCCGACGTCGACGGTGCGCAGGTCAACTACTTCACCGACAGCAAGGAGCGGATACGCGAGATCTGGAGCCTGCACAATTCCCGCAATTATCACCTCAACGAGTGGATGGCGCAAGCGATCAAAAACCATATAGACGACTTCAATGCGACGGGAATCCCGCGCGACATCCAATACGACATCCTCAAATGACGGCGTCGCCGCAAAATGCCCATAATTGCCCGCCTCCTTCTCAAGCAAGGCGGGCTTTTTTGCTTGTTAAAAGCGACAACGTGTGATATAATTCAAATAGAGGTAAAGTATGTTCGTTTCGTTTGAGGGCTGCGAGGGCGTGGGCAAGTCCACGCAACTGCGCCTCATAAAAGAATATCTTGAAAGGACAAACCAACCCGCTCTGTTTGTGCGCGAGCCGGGCAGCACCGCCATATCCGAACAGATACGCACCGTCATCCTGGACCCCGCCAACACCGAGATGTGCGGACTGACGGAGGCTTTGCTGTACGCCGCAAGCCGCGCTCAGCTGGTCAGCCAGACCCTGCGCCCCGCGCTGGACAGAGGCGAGCTGGTGATTTGCGACAGATATATAGACAGCTCAGTCGCCTACCAGGGCTACGCGCGCGGACTTGGCGCGGATTTTGTGCGCGACATCAACGCCGCCGCCACTCAGGGACTGCTGCCCGACGTGACCGTGTTTATAGATCTGCCCCCCTCCGCGGCATGGCGAAACGGCCATCTGCAGGACAGACTGGAACAGGAATCCGCCGAATTTCACGAAAATGTGTATAACGGCTATATCAGCGAAATAAGCCGTTGTCCGCAACGTTTTGTGCGCATAAAACCCGAATTTGACAAAAACGAGACCTCACGCAAAATTATAGAGGCGCTGAGGGAGAGGGGGGCGATAAAGTGAGCGCCATTCCTTTTGAAAGCGCCCTGAGAGGGTCGAGGATATACTCGCTGCTCTGCTCCGAGCTTAAAACGGCGCCCGGGCACGCCTATCTTGTGACGTGTGCCGACGACGAGCTGACGGACGCGTTTTTCACACTGGTGGCGGCAACGGTATTCTGTCAAAGGGGGGACGCGTGTATGGAGTGCGCGGAGTGCAGAAAGGCGCTGCACGGCAACAATCCCGACGTGATCCACATCTACCCCGACAAGGGCAAGATAAACGTGCGCGCCGTGGAGGAGATGCTTGACAGCGTATATCTGCGCTCGCTGTCCGGCAAGAAGCTGTACTTCATCCATCGCGCCGACCTGATGAATCCAAACGCGCAGAACAGACTGCTCAAGACGCTTGAGGAGCCGCCCCAAAACATAACCTTCTTTGTGAGCACGGCAAACGAGAGCGGGGTGTTGGACACCGTAAAGTCGCGCACGCGCAAGCTGAATATGGACGCGTTTGAGCGCGACGTCGTGTACAACATTTTGCGCGAGCTGGGCTACGACGAACAGCGCTGCGAGATAGCCGCCGCCTGCTCGGAGGGCATGCCCGGCGTGGCAAAGCAGATAGCGGCGTCCGACGAGTACAGGCAGTGCTACTCCGACGCTCTTGATATGCTGGGCGGGCTTAAGCGCAGCGGCGACATCCTTGCGATGAGCGCCATCGTCACGCGGCAAAAGGATATGGACAAGTTTTTAGATATTTTGTCCATAATCATAAGGGATATGATGATGTTCAAACAGCCAGGCGGGCGGGTGCTGAACGCGCACATATCCGACTCCATCGCCGACCTTTCAAAGGAATACTCCGCCCATGCGCTGGCGGACATAATAGGCATAATCAACGAGGAGCGCAAAAAACTTAAACTGAACGTAAACGCAACCGCGGTGGCGGACGACCTGCTGTTCGGTATGCTGGAGGTAAGACATAAATGGCAACAGTGATAGGCATAAAATACAATTCCACGTCCAAGATGTACTACTTTGACCCAAAGGACGTGCAATTTCAAGAGGGCGACGGCGCGATAGTGGAAACTCCGCGCGGCATAGAGTACGCCAACGTCGTCATGGCAAACAAAGAGGTGGACGAGTCTCAGATAGTCTCTCCCCTCAAACCCATCCTACGCAAAGCTACGGCGGAGGATATGGAACGCGTCAAAAAGAACGAGGCGGACAAACAGCACGCGCTTGACGTCATGCACGAAAAAGTCGCCGAGTTGGGGCTGGATATGAAGCTGGTGGACGCGGAGTACACCTTTGACCGCTCAAAGCTGATATTCTACTTCACCGCGGACGGCAGAGTGGATTTCCGCGAGCTGGTAAAAGTGCTGGCGTCCATCTTCAAGATCCGCATAGAGCTTAGGCAGATATACGAGCGCGACGACGCCAAAATGCGCGGCGCATTGGCGCCCTGCGGCAGGCCTTGCTGCTGCTCCACTCACCTGCCCGAATTTGAGAAGGTTTCCATCAAAATGGCAAAAATACAGGGTTTATCGCTCAATCCGCAAAAGATAAACGGCATTTGCGGCAGATTGATGTGCTGCTTGAAGTATGAAAACAACTACTACAGCGAGGTGTTCAAACTTATGCCCAAGGTGGGCAGCAAGGTCAACACGCCCGACGGAGAAGGCACGGTGGAATCCAACGACCTGCTCAAGCAGACCACGCGCGTCAAGGTGATGCAAAAGGACGGCAACTTTGACGTAAAGACCTACAGCCTCAAAGACCTGCACATAGGCGAGAGGCAGTCCGAAGAGGAGATAGACGAAAGCTCCGACGAGGAAGCATAATTCGCCAAATATAAAAAAATCGCCCGTTTCAAAAAGGGCGTGAAAATTTATATCGTAATACCCTTATGGGTGCAACAAACAAAGAAGTCGAGAGCAAAACTCCCGACTTTTTTATTCCTCCTCGTAGTAATAGGAGTAGTCTATGCCCTTCATAAAGAGTTCGCGGTCGTTTATTCGGTCGGTCAACGCGCCCTCGATAAGCCCGAAGATGTCCGACGCGTCGACGGGGCTTTTGCGCATAGCGTCCAGGTACGCGCGCTTGTCGATTTTGCTCCAATCCACGCATTTACACAAGTTCTTTTTCAAAATGCGGTCCAGCCAGATGCGCGTGCTGCGCCCGTTGCCCTCCATAAACGGATGGGCAATGTTCATTTCCACGTATTTTTTGACGATCTCCTCAAGGGTGTCCTCCGGCATCTTCTCTATGAGCGCAAGATTGTCCCCCAGATACATTGCCGGCGCAAACGCAAAGCCGCCTTTAGCGATATTCAAACCGCGGATCTGCCCCGCAAAGTCATAAAGTCCGCCGAAGATGTAGCCGTGGATCTGTTGCAGTCCCTTGACCGTCCCGACCTCTATTTCATTTATCATGCCGCTCTCGAACAATTCGTAGGCTTTCTGCTTGCTCTTTTCGTCAATGGTGCTGCCCATGCCCGAAAGCCAACGGACAAAATTTTCACGGTTTTTTGCGGGGATATGCGCGACTACAGTATTGACTCCGCTCGAGTCCACCACATCGGTGAGGTAAGATTTTCCGTCCCGCGCGGCGAGTTTCAGTTGTCGACAAATTGTCGACAACTCATTATGGCGACGCTTTAACGCATTCCAATAAGAGCGCGGATTTTTGCTCTTTGTGAGCGCCTCGGCTATGTCGACAGCGCAAAACCACCATTTGGAATCTTCGTCGTTCCAGACGGCTCTTATCGGAATATCTTCAAAAAATCGGATGGAAGTCTTGATCATTCTAAGTTCACTTGACCCATTTCAGCTTGCCGTCGCGCGTCTTTATCATGAAGCACTTGCCCACCACGCAACTGAGAGGCACGGCGCCGAACTCGCGGCTGTCCGCAGAGGCAGCGCGGTTGTCGCCCATGCAAAAGATATAGCCGTCGGGGATGACCGTCTCTTCCAGATCGTAGTCGCGCGCGATGGGGATGTCGCTGACGTAGTCCTCCTTCTGCGGCTGTCCGTTGAGGTAGACCACATTGTGGACTATGCTTATGCGGTCGCCCGCCACGGCGATGACGCGCTTCACGAGGGATGGGTCGGAGCCGTCGCTGTCCTTCAGCGCCTCCCAGCCGGGGGTGAACACCACGATGTCGCCGCGCTTTATCTTTGCCAGCATATTGAGGTACAGCACGTCGCCGTTGGTCAACTCCTCCTCGCTTTTGCCCTCCGTTTCCGCGCCGTTCCCGCCGTCAAGGGTAGGCCACATAGAGGCGCCGTCCACGATGAACGTCGCCACCACATAGTGCCGTATCAGCAATCCCGCCGTGACGGCAAGCACAGCGACCAACAGCACGGATATGACCGCGATTATCGCCTTTTTTGCCGCCGTTGAGCGGGGATTTGGGTCTATCTTTTGAAATTCCATATTGTCCTGCATAACAAATTATATGGCGCCGTTTGCGGCTTATATCCATATAAAGTTGTTGAATATCGCGCCGCCCTCGTCCTCGATGGCAAGCGTCTTTGTGTCCGAAAAGCGCATCAGCGACCTGCCCTCTTCGGACTTGAAATCGAAGGGTTCAAACAGCAATTTCTGCCAATATTCGCCGCCCTCGAGCGCTCTCCTTGCCGTATATTTTTTCCTTTCGGAGTCGGTGGTATACACACTGACGGATATCGTCCTTGCGGTGGGCGCGTACGCGTCGAAATGCAGCGCGGGTTTGTCACGCAACAGCATGCCCTCGCGCGCGTCGCGGCAGATGAGCAGCAGTCCGTGCGTCACGGATATGCCGTTGATGTTGAAGGGTCCCTTCGCCTGCCTCAGCGTGTCGCGCGGCAGCACCGCCTCGTCCGTGTGCGCCAAAAATGAGCCTATGCCCATATTCCCGTCGTAGATAACGCGTGCGGTGCCCTTGCTTTCCACGGTGGCGACGACGCCTATCTTTGCGGGGATAACGCCCTGGATGGGGGTGGACGCCTGCGAGCCGTCCTCGTACTCAAATGTGGCGTACGCAAACACTGTGTCCGAGGGGTCTGTCACCGAAAGCTGAACTATAAATTGATTTTCAGCCACCTTTTGGGGGCTGTCAAGCCTGGTCCAGTGCCTTGAGGAGGGATCCGCCTCGCCGTAGGAAACCCACAGCGACTCGTTCACCGCCGTATGCACGGAGTTGTAGCGCAGATACAGCTTGCCCTCCGTCGCTTCGAAGGCGAGCGTAGGCTGCACGCAGAAGTCGGTGCCCAGCGCCAGGTTGTTGCGCAGCCATATGAGCGCGGTGTTGAACGCGTCCTCTGTGATCTGCTGCTGAGCGGATTCGGAAATGACCAGCTGTTTTACCTCGCCGCTTACGGTGGCAAGGATATCCCCCGCGCGGTCGGGATCGCACACGGTGGCGTTTTTGGACGCGATATAAAGTGTGGGCGCCGTGATATACTTCGCGTAGGATTCCGCACCCACGCCCGTGCTGTAGGCTATCTCCTCATCGGAGGACGGCACGTTGCCGTACACAAAGCGCGGCTTTGAAAACGCCCACCTGTAGCCGCCGCCGCATATGGGCACCAGCGCGCTGACTCTGTTGTCCATGCCCGCCACCTGCCATGCGAGGTCTGCGCCCACGCCTATGCCCATAAGCGCTATGCGCGAAGTTTCCACTATCTTCTGGTTGCACAGCAGCGTGATGAGCCTGCGCACCACCTTGTTCCACACAAACCACGGCGTTGTGCGCGCCGAGTCCCCTATGCTGTCCAGCCTGTCGAGACATGCGGGATAGGCGGCAAACGCGACTTCGTCGGGGAAGGTCGTCCTTTCGCCCTCCGACGCGCCGTAGTAGTCCGCCACGCACACCACGTAGCCCTCGCCAAGCAGATCTTTCACCACTCCGTCCGTCTTTTGCGGCGTGATGTCGGGCAACAACAAAACCGTCGCGCGCTTGTCCGCCCAACGGTTGTCGTAGTAGACCTTTGCATACGCCCTGATCCTGCCCTGCTTGAGGGTCTCCACTGTAAAGAGATGCTCCGCGCGAACGATGTTGTCGTCGGTGTCAACCGAGATGATTGAGTTCTCCAAAGGCGCCGAGGTCGGGTCGTACCCGCTCCACACCTCGCGGGGAGTCATAAAGGTGAGTTCCATAACTATTATTATAACTCAATATCCACGCAAAGTAAAGGCTTAAAATTATGTAGAGGAAGTTGCGCGGGGGCGAGGCGGCGCACATCGCCTCCACCTGTTTGACGGCGCCGCTTGCCGCGTACGCCCGTTGCATCAGCTCGACGGTCCGGTCGTCAGGAAATAAAAAATCCATGATACACCTCAACTCAGTTTATTCCTTAGTACGATTTTGGGTGTATATACCCGCGCCTGCCGCCGTATGGTCGTCAGGTAACGAAAAATCCATGATACACCTCAACTCAGTTTATTCCTTAGCACGATTTTGGGTGTATATACCCGCCGTCTGTCATAAGATCAGTCATGTCACACTTGACGCATTTATTCCTTTGCTTTGGATATACAAAAGAGGCGCTCACATGAGCGCCTCTGTGCAGTTTGTTTTGCAGGATCAGTACACTATCCAGCCGTTTTCGGCAGTTGAAGTGTTGTCTGCGTAATTTACATACGTGCTGCCCGTGGTGGGATATGCCGTAAGGTTGTGCTCCAGCTTGATGCTTGCGCCGCTGAATTTTACTTCCAGCGTGAGCGCCATGCCCTGCGTGAAGTCGAGGTCAAGGTTGAGCTCAAGCGCATTGAACACGTTGTCCACAAGGTAGTTGAGCGCTGCTTCGGCGTCGGTGCCCGTGTAGGACTTGTTGCCCATCTTGATCGCCTGCGCGATGTTGACCACCCACTTCTGGTAGCCGTTGGGATCGTTGACATACGCCTTCTTTATCTCGTCCTTGACGAGCTTGATGAGGTTTGCCTTTGTCCAACCGCCCTCGGGAGCGGAGGAAGCGGCAAACATCTGCGCGAATTTGGCGGCGTCCGCAATGGCGTCTTCCGATGTGATGGAGATCTTGCCGTCCTCGAACTTCGCGATGCTGAACACCGTGTTGAGCAGCTGCGTCATGTTGATGCCCTTGACCTCTACGTCAGCGGCAGAAGAGGCGGACGGATAGCCCTTGGAAGCGGGATGCTCTATGAGTTCGATGAGGCTGAAGTCCTTGCCCATATACACATCAAAGACCTTCTGCTTGAGCATGCCTGCGGCGTCGAGGTTGTTCCAGACCGCGCCGACCACGCCTTCCTTAAGCGTATCGTACTTGGTGTCTGCAAACAGTTTTGCCGCAAAGTCTTTGATAAACTGCGCGGAGCTTGGCATCCCGGCGCACAGACCGTCCACAATGGGTTTGCCCGCATACTTGACGATGAGGTCCAGCACGCTCTTGTCAGAGTTGATATACACGTCGCGGTGCAGCTTGACCGCCAACTGCTTATTGGCGCCGATGTAGCTTGCCTCGATTATGTTCTTGTCCCCGTAGGACACCCACAGGTTGGCGTTGGTCTTGGCGTTGTCGTTGATGCCGACGGTCGCCTTGAGGCCGACCTCTACATCTTCGGGAGCGGCGTTGATGCCCGCTTCGCCCAGCTTGCTTGCGTCAACGGTCAAGCCGTCAAAGGACAGCTTCTCGGTCAATTCGACCGCGACTTTCTCCTTGTAGTTTGCCTTGGAAATGCCCATCGTTTCGGTTGCGGCGTTGCCCTTGCGGAAGTTGAAGTGGTTGATGTGCACCGCAACATAGGGATAACCGCTTCCGACGGTCATGCCCGCCAGATCGGCAACTATAGTGAAGTTGGAAAGTGCGTCATTGATGATGTCGTAGTCAAAGCCGACGGACGCATAGTCATCGAGCAAAGCGTCTTTGCCGAGAATGCCCTTGACGGAATCGCCAACGAAGCTGCCGACCAGTCCGAAAATGGTTGGGG
Organism: uncultured Clostridia bacterium; assembly: GCA_947625225.1. Lineage (GTDB taxonomy): Bacteria > Bacillota > Clostridia > Christensenellales > CAG-917 > CAG-475. The sequence continues at coordinate 162,077 of CANQNQ010000001.1, forward strand.
TAACGCGGGTGCTGTAGTGATTGCCCCCGTCAATTTTCGTCTTTGTGCTGGGAAACAGCTCGCCTACCGTTTCATTGCTGAGAACCTTATCGACGCTGAGGTTGTTATTGGCATCAAACAGATCATTCACGTCGCCGAAGAGCAATCCAAGAACACCGGAAACCGTTCCGTCACTTGTCATCAACGTCTTAAGATCCAAATTGAACAATGTTGTGACCTTTCCGATAAGCGCATTGAGCGACCAATCCGGACCCATATCGCCGACAAACATATCTATTATCGCGGAAGGGGTCTTATCGTTGAGCGATTGGAAGTTTTTATCCGTAGTTTTGATCGGGGTGTCTATCACGTAATGCTTGATGACGTCCTTGATCTGGCTGTTGACATCGTTGAGCTTGACGTCCGCCTTGATCTGCTGTCCGGCAAAGTCAAGATACAGATAGTTGCAGTCATTCACAAAGTAGTACAGCGTGAGGATGTTGGCGTCGCCAAGGTGCAACGCAACTTTTGCCGCAGTGTTCCGGGTGGTGCCGCTTGATCTGTCCAGCACCACGTCCAACGCGACGCCCAATTCAAGCGAGTTGACGGGCTTCTTGTTGCTTCTTGCCTTTACGCCCGCTTCCACGCCGAGGTCGACGCTGAGTTTGACGTCGTCCGTCTTGCCGATGGCAACGTCGCTGCCTATTGCGCTTGCGTTGTCCCAAAGAGTTGTGAAAAACTCTGCCGCGCTGATATCAACAGGCTTGTTTGTGTCGCTCGGTTTGGTGGGATCGGTCGGGCCGGAGGGGCCGCTCGGATCGGTCGGGCCGGTGGGGTCTTTGGGATTGTTGGGCTTGGTGGTATTGCCACCGCCGTCATTGCACGCAACCAGCGCGAACACCAATACCAACGCGAGCACGCAAATCAGTATGGTCTTGAAATTGAACTTTTTCATATACTCCTCCAAATATTTTTGCGCGCATACGCCGTGGCGCACGCCCACAATATTGGTATACCTATTATAATATGCAATTTACAAAAAGTCAACAGGGCGGCGCAGTATGCGCAAATAAAAGGACGGGCAATTTGCCGTCCTTGTATATTTTTCAGACTTATTTACTCAAACGCGCCGTTTATTGATATATTACAGCCGCTTAAATATCCGTTTTGCGCAATATGCAAGATCAGCTGAGCAACCTCGGACGGGTCGCACAATCTGCCCAAAGGCAGGTGTTCCTTGACAAGTTCGTCCACCTCGGCGGGCGTATACGCGCTCATCATATCCGTTGCGACGGCGCCGGGAGACACCGCCGCCACCCTCACGCCGCCCTGCGCGACTTCGCGCGCCAGCGCCTTTGTGAAGCCTATGACCGCCGCCTTGGACGCGGAGTACGCCACCTCCATGGACGCGCCCACCTCGCCCCATATGGAAGCGACGTTGACAATGCATCCGCTGTGACGGGACAGCATAGAGGGAAGCACCGCGGAAGTGACGTTGTACACGCCCTCCACGTTGACGGCAAACAGCTGACGCCAATCCTGCAAGGTGGTGTCGATAAACAGCTTGCTGAGCGCGACGCCCGCATTGTTGACAAGCACGTCTATGCGCCCGAAGCGCTTGTTGACGGCGGCTACCGCCTCCGCCACGGACGCCGGATCGCGCACGTCGCAGTGCACGGCGATCACTCCGCCGTACTGCGCGTCAAGCTCGCTTGCCAATTTCTCCGCGCGCTGTTTGGAGTTGTTGTAAGAAAACGCCACGTTGTAGCGCCCTGCCGCAAGACGCACCACCGCCTCGCCTATGCCTCGGCTTCCGCCGGTTACAAACAATGTCTGAGTCATATCTCCCCGCCTTATACACAAAGTGCGGCCGCATATCGCCGCCGCACCTTTTTGCAAACAGTATAAAGAGTTACGCCGTGGCTTCCTCTTCTTCTTTCTCCTCGCGCGCAAAGCCGAGGTATGCGCTGCCCACTCTCTCGCCGTCCTCGCCGTCGGTGTTGTTGTCCTTGAAGGTCACAATATCGATGTTGTGCACGTAGTTTTCGTCATCGGTGGCAAAGAAGTAGAAGTCCAGCCTGGTCAGCTTGCCCTGTCCGTCGTAGGTGGGCACAAACTCCAATGCCAGCCAATCCACCTTGATGCCCTCGGTCATCACGACCGCCGCGGTGGACTTTTGGGTGTAGTCGATGCAAAGCAGAGTCGTCGCGGAAGAAGCCGCCGTGTAGTACGCCTTGTCGCCGTCCACAAACCATATCTTTTGCGAAGCCTCGGTGACCTTAAGCGCGCCCTCGGTAGCGTTCGCCTTGTAGTAACGATACATATTGTTGTTGTCGTACGCAAGCGCGCCCTTGTCCTTGCCAAGAGGATATATAAGCGCGGATGTGCTGCTTGCGTTCTCCAGCGTGTTGAGCTGCTGCTCGGTTACGCCCTTGAGAGAATTGTCCGCCGCTTTGACGTTTGCCATAAACAGACCCATCACCTTCGCCGCGGAATCGTAGTAGGACTTGGCGTAGTAGATGGTGACGGAGCCGTCCTGTTCCACGTACATATCGCGCAGGGTGTAGGAATACACCTTCTGTATGGCGTTTTCGGGCTTTTCGCCCTCGTCAAGGAAAGTGTCCTCGGTGGCGAGAGTGCGCTGCGCGCTGCCGTCCACGTTGATGGCGCAAAGCTCGTTGTAGTGCTTATAGCTGTTTTCGCCCGTCAAAGTCCTGACATAGAAGATGGTGTCGCAGCCATACTTCCACGCAAACGAAGCCACGTTTTCCACAAGCACGCCCTCCTTGGCGCCCTTGCCCTTGTCGGTGGACTTGCTGTTGCTCATGCCGGACACGTCGATGTAGCGAATGGTGTTGGCGTCGTAGTACAAAATGCGGTTTTTGGTGAACATGTACTGCGAACTACGGGTGCCTATCCTTGCGATCAGCTGCGTGACGGAGCCGTCGATGGTGGTGCGCATAAAGTCGGTGTCCGTGGTGGACGCCGTACCCGTGTTGCCCTTTCTGTAGTTGGGCGTGGCGTAATATATCCACTTGCCGTAAATGGCGAAGCCGCCGTTTACGTTGGAGTTGTAAATAAACTTGGGCACAACCACCTTTACGGTGTCGTTTTTGACGTCGCCCTTGTCGTCAAGCTCTGCCCTGACGATGCTCTGCACGACGGCGTCGCCCCACTCGTTGCTGCCGTCCGCGTCCGTGCCGGCGTAGCCGTTGATGAAGTAAGCATATTTGCCCTGTCTGACAAAATAGCCGCCGTTGGACTGCGCCTCGGCGTTGGCGTCGCCGCCGCCGATGGACTTCCATTTGTAGCTGTTGCACGCAACAAGGCAGGCCGCCAATATCGCGACCAATGCGATCAAAGCCACTGACCAAATAATACGTTTTTTCATGCTCGTTACCTATATGCAAGCCCTGTGTGCGGACTTTGCGTTTTAATTGATACTATATATTTATAACCTTTAATTTGCATTTTGTCAAATGCGACTTGCTCTATTTTTGCAATTAAAGGCATTTTATTTGCTTTCCTTTGGCAGATCCAGCTTGATGTGCACCTCTTTCAGCTGCTTTTCCGTGACGGAGGACGGCGCGCCCATCAGTATGTCGCGCGCGTTGCGATCCATCGGGAAGGTGATTATCTCGCGTATGCTCTGCTCGCCCTGAAGCAGCATGACTATGCGGTCCACACCGGGCGCGATACCTGCGTGAGGCGGAGCGCCAAACTTGAACGCGTTGTAAAGCGCGGAAAATTTTTGCTCTATCACGTCCTTGCCGTAGCCGACGATCTCAAACGCCCTCTCCATTATGGCAGGCTCGTGATTTCTGACCGCGCCGCTGCTGAGCTCCACGCCGTTGACCACGCTGTCGTACTGGTACGCCAATATGTCAAGCGGATCCTGCGTGTTGAGCGCCTCGAGACCGCCCTGCGGCATGGAGAAGGGATTGTGGCAGAACGTAAGCTGCCCCTCGTCGTCGTACTCGTACATCGGGAAATCCACTATCCAGCAGAAGCGGAACGCGTCCTTTTCAAGCAGATCCAGCCCCGTGCCCAGCTCCGTGCGCACATAGCCCGCCTGCTTTTCCACGCCGCTCTCTTCCGCCAGCACCGCCACAAAGGAGTTGGCCTTAAGCCCCAACCTCTCCTCGAGCGCCGCCTTGTCCGCCGAGACAAACTTGGCTATGCCGCCGACAAGTTCCTCCTTTTCGTCCAGTCTGAACCAGTACATGTTGGAAGCGCCGTTCTGCTTGGATCTTTCGACAAGCGCCTCTATCCACTTGCGCGTCTCGTGGAAGTTGTCCACGGCGATCGCCTTTATCGTCTTGCCCTGCTCGAAGAAGGGCGCCTTGCCCGTAAGTATGTCCGTCACGTCCTTGACAAGCAGCGGGTTCCTCAGATCCGGCTTGTCCGTGCCGTAGTCGCGCATGGCGTCGCGGTAGGAAATGCGACGGAAGGGTCCGTTGTCCACCTTGTAGCCCGCGGGCGAAAACTCCTTAAATACGCCGCTGAGCACTTCCTCCATGACGGCGAACACGTCCTCCTGCGTGGCAAAGCACATCTCGGTGTCCAACTGGTAGAACTCGCCGGGGCTTCTGTCCGCCCTTGCGTCCTCGTCGCGGAAGCAGGGAGCTATCTGGAAATATTTGTCAAATCCGCTTGCCATAAGCAGCTGCTTGTACTGCTGAGGGGCTTGCGGCAACGCGTAAAACTTGCCCGGGTACACGCGCGAAGGCACGATGTAGTCCCTTGCGCCCTCCGGCGAGCTGGACGTGAGGATGGGGGTGGTTATCTCCAAAAATCCCATCTGCGTCATCTTGTTGCGCAGCCAGCTGACTACCTTTGATCGGAAAACTATCTTGTCCTTGACCTGCGGATTTCTCAGATCCAAAAAACGATATTTGAGGCGCACGTCCTCGCGCGACTGCGTGGAGGTGGCGATCTCAAAGGGCAATTGCTCGTAGCACTTGCCCAACACCTCTATGCGGGACGGCTCTATCTCTATCATGCCGGTGGGCATATCTTTGTTGGGCGCGCTGCGCAGCACGACCTTGCCCTGCACGGATATGGTGCTCTCGCGGGGGATGGAGCGCACCTGCTCCTTCATCGCCTCGTCGGACGCGACCGCCTGAGTGTAGCCGTAGTAGTCCCTGAGCACGAAAAATATCACCGCGCCCAGATCGCGCACGCTGCTCAGCCAGCCGCACAGTTTGACCTGTTTGCCTGCGTCGCTTTCGCGAAGTTCACCGCAATTGTGTGTCCTAAGTTCCATTTTACAACCTCGTTTTGCTATGTTAAAGTGTCGTTTTTGTTGTCAGAGTAAATGTATCATTGCCTTGTCACACTCAAGGCGCATCTCGTCGGGCCACAGACTGACCTGCACCTCGCCTATGTGCGCTTTTTCAAGCAGCAGCATGCACAGCCTCGACTGTCCTATGCCGCCGCCGATCGTAAGCGGAAGCTCGTCATTGAGTATCGCCCGATGATATTCGTACTTCATCCTGTCATCGGCGCCCGCCGCCTTCAGCTGACGCGCAAGGCTCTCGGCGTCCACGCGTATGCCCATAGAGGATATCTCTATGCTGTCGTCAAGCACCTCGTCGTAAAACAGTATGTCGCCGTTGAGCTGCCAATCGTCGTAATCGGGCGCTCTGCCGTCGTGCGGCTTGCCGTCGGACAAGGGCCCGCCTATGTTCATCAAAAACACCGTGCCGTAGCGCTTGGTAAGCTCCCTCTCGCGCTCGTGCGGAGTCAGCGCGGGGTATGCGTCCAACGCCTCCTGCGAGGTGACAAACGCGACGTCACGCTTCAGTCTGAGGTCGATGGCGGGGAACACCTTGCGCGCGTCCTCAAGCGTGTCAACTATGGCGGCGACGATGCGCCTGACCACCATCTTGAGGAAGTCGACGTTGCGCTGTTCGCGGCCGATGACCATCTCCCAATCCCACTGGTCGACGTAGATGCTGTGCTGATTGTCGCATATATCGTCGCGTCGAATGGCGTTCATGTCGGTGTATATGCCCTCGCCGCTGCGGTAGCCGTAACGCTTAAGCGCCAGCCTCTTCCACTTGGCGAGCGATTGCACTATCTCCACCTGCGTTCCGCCCTGCTTGGACACGTCGAAACTTACGGGGCGCTCCACGCCGTTCAAGTCGTCGTTGATGCCCGTGCCCGCCTTGACAAACATGGGCGCCGAAACGCGCTCGAAGCCCAGCTTCATCTTGAGATGGCGCTGGAAAGCGTCTTTGACAAATTTTATCGCGCGCTCCGTTTCGCGCAGATTGAGTTTGGGCATATAGCCCGACGGTATATAAAACATATTTTACATCAGGTCGCCTGCGGTGCGGGCGTAGAGTTGCACGTCCCTTATGTTGTTGATGCCCGTCACGTACATCAGTATGCGCTCAAGCCCAAGCCCGAAGCCGCTGTGCGGCACGCTGCCGTACTTGCGCAGATTGAGGTATCCGCGGTAGTCGTCAAGATTCATATGTCTGTCGTTCATGGCTTTGAGCAACTTGTCGTAGTCCGCCTCGCGCTCGCTGCAGCCTATTATCTCGCCAACGCCGGGCACAAGCAGGTCGGTGGCGGCGACGGTGACTCCGTCGTCGTTTTGCTTCATATAGAAAGACTTTATCGCCTTGGGATAGTTGACCACAAACACGGGCTTGTTGAACACCTGCTCCGTGATGTAACGCTCGTGTTCGGACTGCATATCCAGACCCCACTCCACGGGATATTGGAATTTGACGCCGCTCTTTTTGAGGATGTCTATCGCGTCGGAGTACTCCAGCACGACAAATTCGCTGTCCACGACGGATTGCAGCTTGGCGCGCAGGCCGCTCTCGAAGGACTTTTCAAAAAACGCCAGCTCGTCGGGGCACTCGTCAAGCACCGCCTTGATGATGTATTTTATCATGCGCTCGGCTATCTTTATGATGTCGGGCAGCTTTGCAAACGCAACTTCCGGCTCCACTTGCCAGAACTCGGCGGCATGCCTGGGCGTATTGCTGTTTTCGGCGCGGAATGTGGGGCCGAAGGTGTATATCTTGCCCATCGCCATCGCCGCGACCTCGCCCTCGAGCTGTCCGCTGACGGTGAGTCCCGCCTTCCTGCCGAAAAAGTCGGAGGCGGTATATTTCTGCTCGTCACCCGCGGCAAGCGCGTCCTGATAAGTGTTGGTGGTCACGCGGAATATCTCGCCCGCGCCCTCGCAGTCGCTGCCCGTGATGATGGGAGTGTGCACGTACGTGAACCCCTCTCCCTGGAAAAAGCGATGTATGGCAAAGCTCAGTTTGGAGCGCACCCTCAGCATCGCGTTGAAAGTGTTGGTGCGGGGACGAAGTTCGGGAATGGTGCGCAAAAACTCCATCGTGTGGTACTTCTTTTGCAGGGGGTAGTCCGTGGGACAATCGCCAAGCAGAGTCACGCTGTGCGCGTTGATCTCCACCTCGCCCTCCTTCATTGCGGGCACCGCCTCGCCGCTGACCGCGACGGAAGCGCCGTTTTTCATAAACGCGGCCGCGTCGCCCTCGAACTCCGCCTTGTTGATGACTATCTGCAAGTGCTTCAACGAAGTGCCGTCGTTGATGTTGAGAAACGCCATATTTTTGCTGTCGCGCGCCGAACGCACCCAGCCCGCCACGTCGACCGTCTTGCCAACGTAGCTTTTGCCGTCGCTTAAAATTGCCGAAATGTCAGTGTACGTCATAAATACCTCGTATTATATTTTTCAATTATAGATTGTCTTTTGGTGTTTGTAAAGCATTTTGCACAATTCCATGCGTGCGCGGGCGTACGATGACCTTGACTGACGGAGAAAAAGTGGGATATAATATAGGCATGAAAAACTTTGACCTGGTAATTTTGGGCGCGGGACCCGCGGGACTCACCGCCGGCATATACGCCGCGCGCGGCGGGCTCAAGTGCGCCGTAATAGAGCAAAACACGGTGGGCGGACAGGCCTCTGCCGCAGCCGCCATCGAAAACTTCCCGGGCGTGGACGTCACGGACGGATTTGCGCTGTGCTACAACATGCAGCAACAATGCAAGGCGCTCGGCGTGGAATTTATATTTGACAGCGTAAGCTCCCTCGACATATCCTCCCCTCAAAAGACATTTGTGCTTGGGGACGGCGGCGAGGCGACTTCCCGCGCCGTGATAATCGCCACGGGCGCCGCGCACCGCAAGCTGGGACTAGAGGACGAGGACAGACTTTGCGGCAGAGGCGTGTCCTACTGCGCCACCTGCGACGGCGCGCTGTACAGGGGCAAGACCGTGGCTGTTGTGGGCGGAGGCAACACCGCTGCGGAAGAGGCGCTGTACCTTTCAAACCTTGCGGCAAAGACATATCTTATACACCGCCGCGACGCCTTGCGCGCAGACGACATACTCGCGCGCAGAGTGCTGTCAAGCAACGTCGAGGTCGTCTGGGACAGCGTTGTCGCCGAACTTCACGGGCAGCAGAATTTGACGCAAATAACGCTTAAAAATGTAAAAACTGATGTATTAACTTCCGTTTTGGTCGATTGCGTGTTTGTGGCGATTGGGCAAGTCCCCAACTCGCAACTGTTTGACGTCGCCAAGGACGAGGCGGGATATATCCTTACGGACGAGCAAATGCAAACGTCCATAGATGGGGTGTACGCCGCGGGCGACGTGCGCAAAAAGAGCTTGCGACAGGTGGTGACCGCCTGCGCGGACGGCGCTATCGCCGCGGACAGCGCAATAAAAGCGCTTATGACAAAAGCATAATTTTTCCGCCATTTTGCAACAAATTGCCCGCGCGCGTTCTATATAGAATGTAGCGTATGCGATATTTTGGGACGGACGGTATTCGAGGGGACGCGGCGCGGCTGATGAGCGCCGGCATTCCCTTTTGTTTGGGTCGCGCCTTGGCAAAGCGGGGCGGCAAGATAGTTGTGGCAAGGGACGTGCGCCTGCACTCCCCCGACATAGAACGGCAGTTGTGCGAGGGGCTGACTTCGGCAAACTGTTCGGTGTGGCTTGCAGGGGTGCTCCCCACGCCCGCGCTGGCGTATATAGCCTCCTGCGAGAGGGCAGACTACGCCGTGATGATCACCGCCTCGCACAATCCGCCAAGCTTCAACGGCCTTAAAGTTTTTGGCAAAAGCGGGGGCAAACTGTCCCCCGCTGACGAGGAAGCGCTGGACGGCGAAGTTTCCGCAATTTTGGAAGAATACGAAGTTGATTTGTCAAAATGTGCAGATAAAAGTCGTATTTGTGCAAATTCCGAATATTGCGCCGCGTCGGCTTTGAGCGAAGAGGAAGCCCGCAGCGCGCTTGGGCTTAAGGCAGTCAATCATCGCATACGCATTGCAAAAAACGCGGAGGAACTGTACGTAGGCCACATATTGCTGTCCGCTCCCAGGCTGGAGGGGATCAAGGTCAGGCTGGACTGCGCCTCGGGCTGTTTTGCTCAGCTGGCGGCGGGCGTGTTTGAAAAGCTGGGCGCAAGCGTGCGCGCCGAAAACGACGTCCGCGACGGCGCCTGCGTCAACGTGGGCAGCGGCAGTACAAACATAGAGCGCTTCGCTCCGCTGGTGGGCGAGGACGAGGTGGGCTTTGCCTTCGACGGCGACGGCGACCGCGTACTGGCTGTGGTGGACGGCAATGTGTACGACGGCGACGCCATACTGCTTGCGCTGTCCGCTCTATATCGCATACAGGGCAAACTGCGCAAAAAATTTGTGGTGGGGACGCTGATGAGCAACTCCCGCCTGGAGCACGAGCTTGCCTCGAGCGGCATAGCCCTGTTGCGCACGGACGTCGGCGACAAAAACGTGCTCGCCGCGCTTCAAAAAGAGGGCTGCCCTCTCGGCGGCGAAAAGAGCGGGCATATCCTGATGACGGACAGGGGCACGACAGGCGACGGACTTGCCACCGCCCTCGCGCTGCTGGAAGTGAAAAAGACATTCGGCAAACTGCCCTCATACACGCCATACCCCACGGAGGAGTTCAACATCTGCTGCGCAGACCCGCGCGCGGAGTTTGACAGCCCGCAATTTCAGGCAAAACTGCAAGCCGCCCAACGCGTCGCCGCGGGCAAAGGCAGACTTGTGGTGCGCCCCAGCGGTACCGAACCGTATATCCGCGTGTATGCGGAGTGCTTTGCAAAGGCCGCTCTGTTTGATACTATAAAGTCAATTCTGGAAGATTGATTTTTCCGATTAAAAAAATGCAGTCCCCCGACTGCATTTTTATATTGCTCTTGCTCTCTTACAGATATTTGTCCATCTCGTCCTTCATTCTGACGTCGGAGGTGAGGTAGTCCACGCCGTACTCGTGTACAAAGAACATCGCGTTGCGCGAATCGTTGACCGTCCACACGCCTATCTTGCGGCCGTGATCGTGCATATAGTTTGCCATATCCTTTGACAAGAACAGGCTGTTTACGCTGAGGTCTATGTTTTGCGCGATGAGCGTATCCATGCGCGCGTGCTGGGTCTTGCCCGCGACGTCCTTGGGCACGGACAGGTTTATGAGCAACTGCAGCGGCACTTCAGCGTCGAGGGTGCGCACCAGCTTCAAAAACTTGTAGTGGAAGGAGATTATCGTCACGTCGGCGCCCGACTCGTGTATGATGTCAAGCGCGCGCTTGATGTCGTCGTCCGTCATATTCTTGTCCTTAAGCTCCACCACGGCGGTCTTTCCGCCCTCGCGGCAGATCTCAAGGTACTCCTCAAAACCGCAGGCATATCTCTGCTCGTTGTGCCTCAGCGGCGTAGTGGTAGCGGTAGCGTAGTCCACATTGCGCACATTGGATATGCCCTTGATGGCGTTTGCGTCGTGCATGCACACAAACTTGCCGTCGCTTGTCGCCCATATATCCGTCTCGATGCCCCACGTGCCCTCGTATGACGCGGCGAGCCTGAACGCCTCGGCGGTGTTTTGATACTCCTCCACGCTCAGCCCCCTGTGCGCGATGAAATTGACGTCGCTTGTCCTATACGTCTCAACCGCCTTTTCAAAGCGAGCCTTGGTGTAGGTCATAAACTTGAAATCATTGAGCCAGCCGAACATCAGCGAAACCACAATGATCGCGAGCGCCAGAATTATCGACGCAATAACAATAAGGGCGACGGCGCCCTTTGACAACTTTTTCTTCATACTCCCCCTCCTAAGCGGTGGCAAAGCGCTTGTACACTATATGCCCCGTACGGTATGACATCACACAAAGAATGATTATTAAGTCTACCACAAATATGCAATATGTCAATAGCAAACCCCAAAAAACTTCAAAAAATTTTGCGCCGCTTTTGCCGCCCTCAAAATACGGACGGCGGCAGAAAATATCCGACGCATGCAGCGTCACAATTTGTAATATTTTGCAGAAAATGATGTTTATCTTGCGATATGTGCTTATAAACATTTGCTACGGTCAATAATGTCCGCGTGGAACTTGAAAAGATAAAAGAGCAGATCATGACCACGTTCTCATATAGCTCCGACTTAAAGTGGCGCGACATCAGAGTCGGCGGGCGCAAATGCGCGTTCTGTTTTATAGACGGCGGGCTGGACAGAGAACTGCTGGAGCTGAGTATAATCAAGCCGCTGAGGAGCGCGGAGCGCTTCGAGCCGCCCTTTGACGAGGCGCTCGAAGGGCTTGTCAACTTCTCCGAAAACGCGGTGAAGATACCCCTTGCCACCTCTCCCGGTCCCATATCCGAGGGGGACGCGGTGATGTTTGTGGACGGCGAGGAGGACGCGTTTGTGTTTGCCCTGCGCAAGCCCGAAAAGCGCTCTATCGGCGAGCCGCCCTCCTCCAGCGTGCTGAAAGGCCCGCGCGAGGGCTTTATAGAGGAGATAAAATCCAATCTGTCCCTCATGCGCCGCCGCATAAAGTCCCCCGACCTGGTGGTCAGGACGTATCAGGTGGGCAGATACTCCTCCACGTCCGTCGCGGTGCTGTACGTGCGCGGTGTGGCGGACGAGCTGGTGGTGAAGCAGATAACCGACCGCATCCAAAAGATAGACATAGACGGCGTGATAGACAGCGCCTACGTGCTGTCCTACGTGCAGGCGAGGCGGCACTCCTTCTTTTTGCAGGCGGGCACCACGGAAAAACCCGACGTCGCGGGCGCCAAATTGCTTGAAGGGCGCGTGGTGATACTTGTGGACGGCTCGCCGATAGCCATATCCCTGCCCTATTTGGTGTTTGAGGACGTGCAGGACGGCTACGACTACTATTCCGGGGACTGGCGCGCGTCCATGATACGGCTATTCCGCGTGATAGGCGCGCTGCTTACCATATTTTTGCCGGGCGCGTACATTGCACTGCAAACCTATCATTTTCAGCTGCTCCCTCTCAAATTTTTGATGACGCTGATGTCTGCGACGACGGGCATACCCTTCCCGCCGGCGATAGAGATGCTGGTGGTGTTGATGCTGTTTGAGGTGCTAAACCAAGCGTCCATACGCATGCCGCGCTATCTTGGCATATCGCTGTCCGTGGTGGGCGCGATAGTGCTGGGCGACACGGCGGTAAAATCGGGACTGATATCCTCGCCGTCCGTGCTGGTGATCGCGCTGTCCGCAATCGGCATATTCTGCGTGCCCGACCAGGTGGGCACTATGTCAATACTCCGCCTGCTGTTTTTGTGCATAAGCGCGGTAACCGGCTTTGTGGGCATGATAATCCTCGCAATTGTGATAATCGGCTATCTTGCGGGGCTTGACAACTTCGGCACGCCCTATCTTGCTCCATACGCGCCGCGCATTATCCCCGACCTGAAGGACGGAATGCTGAAGTCAAGCACCGCCAATATGGACAGGCGACCATACTCCATCCCCACCGCCAACCGCACGCGCTCAAAGCTGCATCTGCGCAAGTGAGGTATTTATGAAAAACGTAAAGACTCAACACGGTTTATACAAAAACCTGCCCTCGGGCACAATATACAACTCGCAGGCGGCGTGCCTTGTTTTCACGATGGGCGTCGCCTTCAAGCTGTCCGCCGCGCCGGGGATAGCGGCACAACACTACGGCTCCTCCACGCTGTGGTTGTACCTCGTCATGTCCGTGCTGGAGGTGGCGCTTACCGCCGTGATTTTTGCGTTTGTGCGCATGCGCGGAGACGACTTTTTGCGGAGCATAAACGACAGGACGTATCGCGCGCTGTGCGGCGTCGCCGCCGTGTGGCTGACGGCAAAGGGCACGTTCTATTTTTGCTACTGCGTTTCCTACCTCACTCACGAGCTGTTCGGCGGCGTGGAACCCGCCCTTATATACCTGCTTTTCCTATCACCCGTGGTGTACATGGGTATAAAGGGCGCGCGCTCCATATCGCGCACGGCGGAGATTCTTGTACCGCTGTTTTTTGCGCTGATAGTGGTAAACCTCATATTTCTGGAAGCGGACATGGACTTCGGGCGCAACCTGCCCATATTCGCGCTGTCTCCCGCGGAATTTTTCGCGCGCATGCCGCGCTACGGGCTGTGGCTGGGCGACGCGCTGCCCTTTATATTTCTGCGCATAAAAAACAAGCGCCTGCCATATATAACCTGCTCGGTGGCGGTCACCGTGGCGCTGGTGGGAGTGGTGCTGCTGTTGGGAGTGGCGCTGTACGGCGACGCGCTGATGATGGTGTCCGACCTGCTTATACATCTTGCGGGTTTCAACCAGCTATCGCTGGAGATAGGCAGGATGGAGTGGACAAATCTGTTTGGCGTTGTGACGCTGTCCATAATGTCGCTGTCCTTTTTGTACTTCGGAGCGATCGCCGCAAGCGAGCGCGCTTTCCGCTCCACACTGCCCGGCAAGTTGCTGTACCCCGCGACCGTGGCGGCAGTGATACTTGCGGTGTCGTCCTCGGAGGAAGTTATACAATTTTCCATAGGCGCGATAGGCTACGGGCTGTTTGCAGTGGCGCTGGGGTTGCCCACGGCGATATTGGCGCTGGGACTGTACAAGCGCAGGCGTTACGCGGGCATATACGCGCGCTTTGACGAGGAGTATCTGCCCTATCCAGCGCCCACTCCCGAAAAGCCCAACAGCCTTGCCGACAACATAATGACGGACTTCAAACAGTCCATGGCGCATAGCGCGCCCGCCAACGAAAACGGCGTGCTGCAGCCAAACGAGGAGGGAAACTGATGGCAAAGGCTTACTCCTACATCATGCGCACAAAGTGGGTGGCGCTGCTTGCCGCCGTGCTGTTGCTTATTGTTTTCGGGCGCACCGTGAACAGTCCCGCGCTTACAAAATCCGCGATAGTGCTGGGCGTGGGCATAGACTACGACGAGGACGCGCGGCAGTTTATCGTGACGGCGCAATCGGCGATAATGGCGACCTCTTCCTCAAGCGATTCGGGCGCGACAACTTCGTATGTGACCTACACCTGCACGGGCAAAACGATATCCTCCGCATTGGACGATATTTCCACAAAAATGGGTCTTATCGTATCGCTTGCGCATTGTGAAGTGCTGTTTGTGTCAAAAAGCGTATTGAAACTTGACAGACTGCAACTTATATATCCGCTGACGGGGATGTACGCTCTGCGCGAGCAAGCCGTGGTGTTGACGGGTGATACCGCCCCGCGCGAAATGCTTGCCCTGAGGGTAGGCACGTCCATCAGCGCGCCCTTCTATTTGCAGACCGCGCTGACCAATATGGAGGGCACGGACGGCATGATCCGCACCACCGTGAAGACCCTGCTTGCGCGCTCGCTATCCCGCAGTCGCGCCGCCGTCATCCCCTACCTATCCGCTAAAAAAATGCAGGACCAGCCCATAGACCAAGAGGGGGAGCAAAAGGACAACTACGAATTCGATCTGTCCCGCACGCTGGCGTTCAATTACACTGACAGCTACGTGCTTGAAAAAGATCTGTCCGAAATTCTGGCGATATATCTGTCCACCACAACTTACGGCGCGCTGAACTACACCTCGGACAAGGGGGAATCCGTGGACTTCCGCCTTCTCAAAAAAAATGTCAAAACTTCCGCGAAGGGCAGGTCCGTCACTGTGGAGATAAAGCTGACTGCAGACCTTCTGGACGTGCAATTTGTGGATACGGACAAGGTGCTGACGGGCGCGGACAAGCCCATAAAGGACGCGGCGAAAGCGCTTGCAAAACAGCTGGAGGACAGGATGACAGCCCTGTACGAAAAGTCAAAACAGCTGAACATAGACTTTCTCGGTTTGCAGGCAAAGGCGTATCAATCGGTGGGCCGCTCGCTTGAGGAGGACTGCCTTTCCACAATTTCTTTTACGCCCAAAATAACCATAGAT
Source organism: uncultured Clostridia bacterium (assembly GCA_947625225.1). Classification (GTDB taxonomy): domain Bacteria; phylum Bacillota; class Clostridia; order Christensenellales; family CAG-917; genus CAG-475. Next base: position 177,299 of record CANQNQ010000001.1, read on the forward strand.
GTGAAGGAAGCGGCGTGATAAATATGCAAAAACCGCGCTTTATGCGCGGTTTTTATGTTGTAAACTGCTTTTTCAGCTGATTATAAATGACAGCTCGTGCACTTTGCCGGGCAATATCTTATAGCGCTTCTTTGTGCAGGCAAGCGCGGGAACGTCGCCGCCCACGCCGCGCTGAGCGCCGTCGATGTACACCTCTATTGCGCCGCCGTGTTCAAGCTCGTGCGCGTGCTTGGCTTCCTCAAGCTGCTCCTGCGTGTAGTCGTGTACGGAGAACTCGAAGGGCGCGCCCACCGCCTTGAACGTCACGCCCTGTTCGCCGCCGACGGTGAGGGTGCGGGTATCGGTGTGATTGCCGTTTTCCTGCGGGACGAGGTAGTTGTGCTCGAAGTCCGCAATGCTACCCTCGTATTCGCCCAGCTTTGCCGCCGCCTTGCGGTCGCAATAGTTTTCATGCGGGCCTCTGCCGTAAAACTTTACGCTGTCCTCGGCGACAAGCCCCATCCTGAATCCGTAACGCGGCAAGCTGAAGAAGTTGTTTTGGACTTTCATGGTTATCTTCAATCCGTTTTCGCCCATCTCGTAGGAGGTCCTCAGCAAGCCGAGCTGCGGCGCGCAGGACCAATCTATCTCCACGCTCTTGTTTTGCGGGCAGCTGTAGCTTGCTTTGACCAGCTTTTCAGAGCACGCCTTGAAGAAGTTTTTGCCCAGTATGCTGTTGGCAATGGGCGGGACCTGCGGCGACTTATCGTTGTCAATGGGCGCGCGCCAGAAGTTGGGGCGTATGGGCGAAGACAGCTTTTCCACGCCGCCCACGACCAGCGAGCTGATGAAGCCCGTGTGCTTGTCCACCTTGGCGACCATGTCGTTGCCCTCAAGCAGAATGACGTCGTTTTCCTCCACGACGTTGATGCCCACCGCCGGCTCAAGCTCCGCCGATCTGAATCCGCCTATCTCTATCTGTTCCTCGGCGATGACGTGACCTTTGGGGTATACGTCGAACGCCTCGGTTGCCACGGCGTACACATTGAGTTGCACCTCGTCGCCCGTGGGGAGCTGCACGGGGATAGCCACGCTGCCCACGCCGCCGGGAGCGACGGAAGGACACGCTATCTCCGCAGTCTGCACCACCTTGCCGCCCACCTGCGTCTCGAAGCGCAGCCCGAACTTGTCAAGAGAGGTGAACATAAACTCGTTGGTCAGCTGCAGTTTGCCGTCCTTAAGCTCAAACTGTATCTGCTGATGCACCTTTTTGACCTCGTAGAAGGCGGGGTTGGGGCTTCTGTCGGCGCGAACTATGCCGTTGAACGCAAACGTGCCGTCGTTGGGCTTATCTCCCCAGTCGCCGCCGTAGGTGTACTCCACGGTGCCATCCGCCGCCACGCGCTTGATAGACTGATCCGCAAAATCCCAGATATAGCCGCCGCACAGTCTGTCGTGCTTGCGGTAATGATCCCAATAATCCTTGAAGTTGCCGAGGCTGTTGCCCATGCAGTGCGCGTACTCGCATTGGATGAAGGGCTTGTCCTTGTACATGCCGGGCATAAGCAGGTGGCCAAGAGGCGCCCAAAGCGCCATGCTGTGGATGTGCGGCTTGTTGAGCGCGATCTCCTCCATCTGCTCCTCCTTGGTATACATCTCGCTGACCATATCGCTCACGCGGACGTATGCGTCGGGCTCGTAGTGGATGGGGCGCGTCGCGTCAAGCGCAAGCGCGGTCTTTTTCATCTCCGCAAACGCCTTGCCATTGCCGCTCTCGTTGCCCAGAGACCAGAACAGCACGCAGGGATGATTGCGGTAGCTGAGCACCATGTTGCTCATGCGCCAGCACACCTGCTCCGTCCATCTCTTTGACGAGCGCGGAACGCGTGTGGCGAGCCCGTGAGTTTCGAGGTTGTTTTCGCTCATCACCATGATGCCGTACTTGTCGCAGAGGTCATAGAAGTGGCGGCTGTTGGGATAGTGCGAGGTGCGGATGCTGTTGACGTTGTTGCGCTTGAGCAGCAATATATCCGCCTCGGTGTACTCCTTGGGGACGGCGTGGCCGAATTCGGGATGGAACTCGTGCCTGTTGACGCCCCTTATCTTCAGCTTTTTGCCGTTGAGCGCAATATAGGGCTGTTTGCCGTCTATCATGGGCACTATCTTGATCTCCCTGAAACCGAAGTTGATGGCGCGGCAGTCCTCGACCTTTCCGTTTTTGGTCAGCGTGACGATCAGTTTGTATAGATAGGGATCCTCGCTGCTCCAAAGTCGTGGATTTTCCACGTCCGCCTCGACGGTGACCTTTTCCGCCGCCTTGCGTACGACGTCCACCACCGCTTTGCCGTCCGCGTCAAGCAGCCTGAGTCCGATCTCGTCGCCGCCGCCCGCGGTGAACACGTCCGCGATGAACTTCGCCTTGCTGTAATCCTCATTGAAGGACGCGCGCGCGTAGATATCCGCCACATACGCTTCGGGGCGGAAGATCAGCGTGACGTCGCGGAACAGTCCGGACAGTCGCCACATATCCTGATCCTCAAGATAGCTGCCCGTTGTGAAGCGGTATACCACTATTTTGATCTCGTTCTCGCCCTCCTTGATGTAGGGCGTGATGTCATATTCCTGATAATCGAAAGTGTCCTCGCTGTAGCCCACAAACTTGCCGTTGACGTACAGATCCGCGCCCGAATTGGCGCAGAAGTTGATATGTACTCTGCCCGACGTCTTGTCCAGCCGCACCTTCTTCATATACACGCCGCAGGGAGCGTCCTGCTCCTTGATGTGCGGCTTTCTGCCCGCGCCCGTCTCGATGGGATAGGGATATTTGATGTTGGTGTAGATGGGCTTGCCGTACCCCTTGATCTGCCACTCGGAAGGCACCGAAATGATGTCCCAGCCGTCTATGTCAAGGGTGAGCAGACTTGTGGACACAAAATATTTGAAGTTCCAATCCCCGTTGAGGCACAACGTCCTCTCCTTGAGATCCTGTCCCAGCGGAAAGCCTGCGCCGTGCTTGGGTTGCACGTTGACTTGATACACGTCGGGATTGTTGAAATAGTTTTCCATACTCCTCTCCTTTTTTGCTTTTCTATGCCGAATCTATGTTTTATGCGGTGTATTTTGAGATTTTATCGGTCTTTTGTGAGATATAAGCACGGGAAGCCCACGCGTCTTGTCTACTTTTGAGGAACGTACAGTATCCTGTGGCAATCCGGGCATTCCGCGTAATCGCCGGGGTTGCGCAGCTTCGCCTTGGCGTCGTTGGGCAACTCCATGGCACAGCGCGTGCAGTATCCGTAGCGCGGATTTTTGGGATCGGGATCGTACGCCACAAACGCGGGCGTCTTTTTCGCCTTGCGCAACGCCTCGTACGCCCTGAGCATCTGGGGCGGTATGTCGGGCTGCAACGCCCTCAATTTTGCCTGTATGCTCTCAACTGTCGGGCGAACGCCCGCCATCATCGCGTCGAAGTCCGCCTTTGCCTGTTTGTACGCCTCTGACGCCTTGACGCCGACGTTCCAGGTCTTTTTGTACGCCTCGCTGAGTTTGTCTATCCTGACCGCCGCCGAAGCCGCTTCCCTTTCGAGAGTGGCGATCTGCTCGGATATGGTGCCCACCAGCTTGAGGTAGTGTTCCGCCTCGGATACGTCCTGCACCTCCTCGAGGATGCCGTCGAAGCCGTCAAGTTCCTCATTGAGGTCCTCCAGCTTCTTTTTCATGCCGGTGTATGCCGCAAGCAACGCCTCCGCTTCAGACTTGAGTTTGCCTATCTCCTGCGTTGCCTCTTCCACCTTGTTTTTGGCAAGGATAAAGCGTTTGCGTTCCTCGCTTTTTGTGGCGCTTTCTTCAAGCTCGATGAGCTCCTTGTCTATCTGCTGATATTCCAGCATCTTGTCAAAATTCATACTTCTTCCAGCCTCCTGAACGGGCAGTCCGACGCCGCCCTTATTATATTCAACCCCGTAGAGGCAAGCGCCCCGTACAGGATATCTTGCATGATTATCTCGCTGTAGTAGTGCGAAAACTCTATCAGCCTGAAGCCGTCCCGCCTCGCCTCTATATAGCGATTGTGTCTCAGCTCGCCCGTGATGAGCACGTCCGCCAGCCCGCTTGCGCGCGTATATTCGCTGCCGCCGCTGCCCGTGACCAGATACGCCGTGCGCACCCTGTCGTCGGCGTCGCCCACAAAGGTGACCGTCCTGTCGCCAAGCACGTCCGCCGTGCGCGAAGCAAGCTCGCCAAGCGTAGTATCCACGTCAAACAGCGCGCCCGCGCCCTCGTCGTCAAGGCGTATGTTGCCTCCGCCCAGCATCGCGGCAAGCGTGACGTTGAGTCCCGTGGGCGCCATGTCCAGATTGGTGTGCGCGCTGTACACGCTGATGTCGTGCTTTATCAGCCTCTCTATCTGCTTGCCCTGCCCGCGGCTGACGTCTATGCGCGCAAGCGCGTCCCATATAAACGGATGGTGGGACACGATGAGGTTGGCGTCCTTTTCCACCGCCTCGTCTATGACCTTGTCGGTGACGTCAAGCGCAAGCACGACGCCGCTGCACTGCCTCTCCACATCGCCTACCATAAGACCTATCCTGTCCCATTCGGCGGCGCCTTGAGGAGGAGCAAAGTCCTCCAAAATTTTCACTATTTGCGCAATTTTCATAGTTTATCTTCCTGTTTTGACATTTCAAGCGCCGTTTCCAGCACTTTTATCCTGTCCTTCAATGCCTGCGAGTCGGGATTTTCCTCGCTGAGTTTCCGCCTCATTTCAAGCTCCTGCCTCAGCGCGTTCAACGTCTCGGCGTCGTCGAGGTAATCCGTCCCGAACAGCAGTTGCGAGGGGGTGAGGCTCATCTGCCCGACTTCCGTTTTAAGCACCGTATAGCGCTTGCCGGCGCACATGACGCACTTGTCGACGATTATCCTGTTGCCGGTGGCGACAAGCTGCGCGCGCACCTTTTCGGGATGGGTGTTGGGAGACAGCACGTAGTGAGCGAACCTCTTGCCCTCCGCGTGCGCCGCGGCGAGCATCCTGCTCATGAGATCTCCGCCCAAGCCCGCGATGACAACGGTGTCCACCTCGCCGTCGGCAATGGGAGCAAGCCCATCGCCCAGACGGGTGATCATCCTGCCCTCAACGCCGTTGACAAGCGCAAGCTCCGCCGCCTTTTTGAGGCTGGGCGCGCTTATGTCCGTAGCGATGACCTTGCTTGCCCTGTCCGTGCCTATCAGCCAATAGCTCAGCTTGCCGTGGTCGCAACCTATGTCCGCCACGCTGCCGTAGTCCACAAGACAGCCTATGGCGTAAAGCCTCTCGTCAAGTCGTATGGGCATCACTCAAAATCCCTCAGCTTCTTTATGCGGTTGGGATGGCGCAGCTTTCTGAGCGCCTTTGCCTCTATCTGACGTATGCGCTCACGCGTGACGTTGAACTCCTTGCCCACTTCCTCCAGCGTGCGGGGGTGGCTGTCGTCAAGGCCGTACCTCAAGCGCAACACCTTCTCCTCGCGGGGAGTGAGCGTGTTGAGCACCTGTATGAGCTGTTCCTTGAGCATATTGCCCTCTGTGACGTCGATTGGCGACTGCGCGGTGTTGTCCTCTATGAAATCGCCGAGATGACTGTCCTCCTCCTCGCCGATGGGCGTCTCAAGCGACACGGGATCCTGCGCTATCTTTTGTATCTCGCGCACGCGCTCCTCTGAGCAGCCCAAATATTGAGCGATCTCCTCGGGCGAGGGCTCTCTGCCCAGCTGTTGCAACAGATGACGCGTCGCGCGCACCTGTTTGTTGATGGTCTCCACCATATGCACGGGGATACGTATTGTCCTCGCCTGGTCGGCGATGGCGCGGGTGATCGCCTGCCTTATCCACCAGGTGGCGTAAGTGGAAAACTTGAAGCCCTTGGTGTAATCAAACTTCTCCACCGCTTTCATCAGTCCCAGATTGCCCTCCTGAATGAGGTCGAGGAACTGCATGCCTCGTCCCACATAGCGCTTGGCGATGGACACAACAAGCCTCAGGTTCGCCTCGCTGAGGATGTCCTTTGCGGCCTCGTCGCCCTCCTCCATGCGCTTTGCCAGCTCTATCTCCTGGTCGGCGCTCAAAAGCGGCACTTTGCCGATCTCCTTGAGATAGATCTTTACGGAGTCGTCGGCGGTGGTGTCTATCATCTTGTCAAGATCGGACACGTCCTCTTCGGGCGCCTCCTCCACGGCGATATTGTTGGCTTTGAGCGCCTCGAACACGACTTCCATATCCTCGGCGGTCGCCTCGAGATGCTCGAGTCTTGCCATTATATCCTCTTCGGATACGGAGCCTTTCTCCTTGCTTTGAGCGATGATCTTGTCAATTTCCTGTTTGAGCAACTGTTCTCTGTCCATAAGTTCCTCCTGCGTCACATTTTTTCGCCAATAACTTTGGCTTTAAGTTTTTTTTGCAGCGTGGCTATCTGTTCGACCAATGCGCGGCGCTCAGAGGCGTCCGCCGTTTTGCCGTACTGCTGTTTTATGCTGTCCAGCTGCGCCGAAATATAGTTGTCCGCGAGGCTGAAAACGCAATCGTTGTAATATTTTTCCTCCCTGTCGAGGTCCGCAAAGCGCATATTTACGTCCATCAGTTTGCCTATCTCCTCGTCGTCATCGTCGGAGAGGTAGTTGTACATGTTTGACACGCTGAACTCCGACGGAGGCATTTTTCCTGCTATATCGAATATCTGCCTGTGGACGTCGCACACAAGCCAATCCTTTTTGAGCGCGGACAGATCAACATACGGCGCGTTTTCCATTATCCTGCTCACGACAAAGCGGGAGGCGCGCATCAGCGCGGAGCCCTTGTCGCCGACTGCGGGCGCAGATCCTGAGGCTTGCTTGTCCCTCCCTTGCGCTTTTTTGACCGCTCCGTCCGCCGCCCTCCTGAGGACGGTGTCTATGGAAATGTTGCCGTCTTTTGCCACGATCGCCGCATAAACCTCGCGTTGCGCTGCGTCATCTATGCTTTTGAGCACATTGACCGCGGGGACAAGGTATCTCGCCCTGCCGTCAGAGGTGTTGAGATCGTAGGCGTCGCGGCACAGTTTCAGCTTGTAATCTATGACAGGCAACGCCTCGTCCAGCTTTTTGAGAAAGCCTTCCTTGCCGCTTGCGCGCGCGGTCTCGTCGGGGTCGAAGCCGTCGTCGAGGCATACCACTTTTACGTTGAGTCCCGCCGCCAGCAGAGGGTCTACGTTCTTTACGGTCGCCTTTCTGCCCGCGGAGTCGCCGTCGTAGCAGACGTAGATGTCCTGCGTCATGCGCCTCAGCTCCCTCGCCTGCCCGTCCGTAAGCGCGGTGCCCATACAGGCTACGGCGTTGTTTATGCCGTGCGCGCCCAGAGAGATGACGTCCATATACCCCTCGACGAGTATGAGCGCGCTGTAGCTGCCGCCGTTCTTTTTGTCCGCCTTGATGCGGTTGATGCCGTATATGGTGCGCCCCTTGTCAAACAGCGTGGTGTTGGTGGAGTTTTTGTACTTGGCGACGTCCTGCTCGCCGTGATATATCCTGCCGCCGAACGCGATGACCTCGTTCATGCTGTTGATGATGGGCACGATTATGCGATTTGCAAACGCGTCGGAGGGATGGTTTACGCTGCTTATAAGGCCGCACTCCGCAAGGTCCGCAAGCGAATGCCCCTTAAGCCTCAGATAGTCCGGCAAGCCGTCATAGCCCATGGACAAGCCCAACCCGTAGCGCTTGGATATCTCGTCGTCGACGCCTCTGCCCGCCAGATACGCCCGCGCGTCCTTGCCCTTGACCTCGTCGAGGAGGTTGTTGCGGTAGTAGCGCGCCGCCTCTCGCATGATCTGCTTGAGGACGTCCTTGTGCTCCTTTTTTTGCTCGTAGTGGGCGTCCAGCTTGAACTCGGGCATGGGGATGCCCACCTTTTCGGAGAGGTACTTCACGGCGTCGATAAAGCTCATGGATTCTATCTCCATGATAAACTTCACCACATCGCCGCTTGCCCCGCAGCCGAAGCAGTGGTAGTAGCCCGATTGCTGGTTTACGCAGAAAGACGGGGTCTTTTCGTTGTGGAAAGGACAGCAACCGAAATAGCGCCCGCCCTTTTTTTGCAACGGGACGTACTGCGATATCGTCTGCACGATGTCGCACTTGTACTTCAGCTCTTCCATAAATTCGGGAGTTATCCCTTGTCTGTCCATAAAAACTCCGAAAAATTCGCCTGATTTGTATAGACCTTGTTTTATACCCTTACATATTTATATACGTAAAAAAATCCCGAAATCCTAAAAATTTTTGCAAAAAAGTTAAAAAAATTTGTGAAACGCCCCGGTTTGGGCATTTTGCCGGCAAAAAAACAACCGACGCGAGGTCGGCTGTCGATGTGCTTATCACTCCCACTCTATGGTCGCGGGCGGCTTGCCCGTCACGTCGTAGACCACGCGGGACACTCCCTTGACCTCGTTGACTATGCGCGAGGAGACCACGTCCAGCACGGAGTACGGTATGTGCGCGTACTCGCAGGTCATGAAGTCCGACGTGATGACGGCGCGCAAGCCCAGCACGTAGTTGTACGTGCGCCCGTCTCCCATCACGCCCACGGTGCGCATGTCGGTAAGCACGGCAAAATATTGGTCGTAATGCAAGCCCGCTTTTTCCAGCTCGCAGCGGTATATCCAATCCGCCTCCCTCAAAATGTCCAGCCTCTCGCGCGTGATCTCGCCTATGCAGCGCACCGCAAGACCCGGACCGGGGAAGGGTTGGCGGGACACCAGCTTCTCGTCAAGCCCCAGCTTCCTGCCCAACGCGCGCACTTCGTCCTTAAAGAGGGAGCGCAGCGGCTCCACAATGCCTATAAACTTGGTGTCCTTGGGCAGCCCGCCAACGTTGTGGTGGGATTTGATGACTGCGCCCGTGGTAAGTCCGCTTTCAACGACGTCGGGATATATGGTGCCCTGCGCAAGAAAGCTGCCCTCGAATTTGGCGCTCTCCTGCTCGAACACTCTGACGAATTCCTCGCCTATTATCTTGCGCTTTCTTTCCGGCTCCGTGACGCCCTGAAGCTTGCTCAAAAACCGCTCGGACGCGTCCACGCGCACAAAGTTGAGGGATTTGCCGCTGAACGCCTGCTCTATCTCGTCCCCCTCGTTTTTGCGCATCATGCCGTGGTCCACAAATATACAGGTGAGCTGATTGGGGATCGCCTTTTCAAGTATGGCGGCGCAGACGGAGCTGTCCACCCCTCCGCTGAGCCCCAATACGACCTGTTTGTCGCCGACCTGCTCGCGTATGCGCGCCACTTCGCGCTCGATGAAATCGTCGATGTTGTAGTCACCCTTTGCCTTGCACACCTCGTAAAGGAAGTTGTGCAGCAGCTTTGTGCCCTCGCGCGTGCGCTCCACCTCGGGATGGAATTGCACCGCGTACAGTCCCTTTTGCTCGTCGCACATTGCCGCGATGGGACAATCCGCCGTGTGCGCCACCGCTCTGAAGCCTTGAGGCATGCGCGCGACGTAGTCGGTGTGGCTCATCAGCGTGACGGTGTTGAGTTCAAGGTCCTTGAACAGCGCGCAGGAGGGGTCGTCGTATACGGCGTCAATGGTGCCGTACTCGCTCACGCCGCACGCCTTCACCTCTCCGCCGAGGGTGTACGCCATCAACTGCATGCCGTAGCAAATGCCCAGTATGGGGATGCCCAGCTCGAACAGTTCCCGTACGGTGTGCGGCGAACTTGCGTCGTACACGCTGTGCGGCCCGCCCGTGAGGATCATGCCTATGGGCGCTATCTCCTTAAGCCTCTCTATGGGCGTGCTGCCCGCAAGTATCTGCGAATGCACTCCGCACTCCCTGACTCTGCGGGCGATAAGCTCCTTATACTGTCCGCCAAAGTCCAGCACTACCACAGTCTGATTTGCGTTTTTCATTATAAAAGCCCCTTTATGCAACCGTTTTTGCGCAGTAAAACGCGTTTTTGGTCATTTTATGATTATCGCGTCGCGCTCCGCGCCGACGGATATGTACTTTATTTTTGCGCCCACTGCGCGCTCGATGTACTCGATATATTTGCGCGCGTTTAGAGGCAACTCCTCGTATTTGCGGCATTCCGCGGTTGACGTTTTCCAGCCGTCGAGGTACTCTATCACGGGCTTTGCCGCGTTGAGCGCTTCGCCGGAGGGAAAGTCCGTCACCCTGACGCCGTTTACGTCGTACGCCACGCACACGGGTATTTTGTCCATATTGTCCAATATGTCCAGCTTGGTCAGCGCGATCTCGTCCGCCGCCTGCACCATGCAGCCGTAGCGGGACGCGACCACGTCGAAGCCGCCCACTCTGCGGGGACGCCCCGTTGCCGCGCCGTATTCGCCGCCCGCCTTGCGCAGGTTTTCCGCCTCGTCGCCGAACATCTCCGCCGTAAAGGGGCCCTCGCCCACGCAGGTGGAGTACGCCTTCATCACGCCGATCGCCACGTCCACCTTGCGGTTGGGCACGCCCGCGCCCACGGGTCCGTATGCGGTGATGGTGGATGAGGACGTGGTGTAGGGATATATGCCGTAGTCAATGTCTCTAAGCGCGCCCAGTTGCGCCTCCAGCATGACGCGCTTGCCCTCGTCGAGGGCGCGGTTGAGGTACACGCTGACGTCGCAGATGTAATCCTTAAGCGGCGCGCCGTAACGCTCGAACCACTCCAACATGCCGTCCACCGTGTACGCCTCGCCGCCGTACGCGTTGGCGATGGTCAGATTTTTCCACTCCACGATGGTCTCCAGCCTGCTGCGCAGGTATTCGGGATGCAGCAGATCGCCCATGCGGATGGCCTTCTTCATATATTTGTCCGCGTATATGGGGGAGATGCCGCGACGCGTGGAGCCAAACTTCCTTGCGCCTAGCCTGTCCTCCTCAAGGCAGTCCTGCATGACGTCGAAGGGACAGCACACCACCGCCTTGTCGCTTATCTTGAGGTTGGCGGGCGAGATGCTTATGCCGCCCTCCCTCAGCCTTGCGATCTCCTTTGAGAGGTGCTCGATGTCGATGACCATACCCACGCCCATCACGTTGACCTTGTCCTCGCGCAATATGGCGGAAGGCAGCAGATTGAGCACAAACTTGCCCTTGTCGTTGATGACGGTATGTCCGGCGTTGTTGCCGCCCTGATAGCGCACCACTATGTCCTGCGACTGAGCCAACAAGTCCACCATGCGGCCCTTGCCCTCGTCGCCCCAGTTGATACCCACAATTGATGTAAGCATAATGTACCTCTTTGATTTTATGTCAACGCGGAGCTATTCCGCGTTTGCGCCTTTTTTGCAAAATACGATGTTTATGTACCTGTTTTGCATGGATAAACTACACTTTTATCTCTTCTCTCGCTCCAATCTGCGCGCGGTTTGCCTCCACGACGGGGTCGACGTATTGCGAGATATATTCCTCCACCTGCTGCTCCGCCCTGCCCGTAAACGCCTTGACATCCAGCAGTTTTTTAAGCTCCGCCTCGCAAAGCCCGAACGCGGGATCGGCAAGTATGCGCGCCAAAAGGTCATTGTCGCCGCCCTCCTCCTTGACCACCTTTGCGGCGGCTACGGAATGACGGCGTATCGCCTCGTGCAGCGCCTGTCTGTCGCCGCCCTTTTCGCTTACGCAGTACATAAGTATGTTCTCCGTCGCCATAAACGGAAGCTCCCGGTCGAGGTCGCGCGCAATTATCTTGGGATATATCTTGAGCCCCTCTATGACGTTGCGGTAAAGCGCGAGTATCGCGTCCACGGCGAGGAACGCCTCCGGTATGGATATGCGGCGATTGGCGCTGTCGTCCAGCGTCCTTTCAAACCACTGCGTAGCGGCGGTTATGGCGGGGTTGAGGGAGTCGCACATGACGTATCGCGCAAGCGAGGCTATGCGTTCGCTGCGCATGGGATTGCGCTTGTACGCCATCGCGGAGGAGCCTATCTGCCCGTCCTCGAAGGGTTCCTCCACCTCTTTGAGATTGGAGAGCAAGCGTATGTCGTTGGAAAATTTCGCCGCGCTCTGCGCAATGCCGCACAGCGCCGTCAGCACGTTGTAGTCCACCTTGCGAGAATAGGTCTGCCCGCTCACGGCGTAGGTGCCCTCAAAACCCATCTTCTCGGCGATGAGCGCGTCAAGTTGCTTCACCTTGTCGTGGTCGCCGCCAAACAGTTCCAGAAAACTTGCCGCGGTGCCCGTGGTCCCCTTGCAACCCAGAAGGCGGAGCCTGCCAAGCTCGAAGTCCAGCCTTTCGAGATCGAACATGAGGTCCTGCAGCCACAGCGTGGCGCGCTTGCCCACGGTTGTGGGCTGGGCGGGCTGGAAATGCGTGTATGCCAACGTCGCCAATCCCTTGTGCTTCATCGCGAAGTCCCTCACTGCGGCAATGACCGCAATCAATTCTCCGCGCAGGATATATAGCCCCTCGCGCATGCAGATGATGTCCGTGTTGTCGCCCACAAAACAGCTGGTGGCGCCAAGATGTATGATGGGCTTCGCCTTCGGGCAAGCCGCGCCGAAGGTGAGCACGTGCGCCATCACGTCGTGGCGTACCTCGCGCTCCTTGGCGGCAGCCATGGCGTAATCGATGTCGTCAAGATGCGCCTTCATCTCGGCGATCTGCTCGTCGGTGATGGCGATCCCCAACTGCTTTTCCGCCTCGGCAAGCGCGACCCACAGCCTGCGCCAGGTGCCGAATTTGAAGTCCGCCGACCACACTTTTTTCATGCGCTCGGACGCGTAGCGTTCGCTGAGCGGCGAAACGTAGCTGTTCATTTCCCCTCCGTAAAAAAGGTGTGCGATTTTATATTAGACCCGCTAAAAAAATGTACACCTCTTCCTTTATATTTAATACACTAACAATATAGCACTTAAGGCATGCTTTGTCAAACCCAAAGCCCCTCGCGCGCCCCTAAATTTTGTAATATTTCAAATAAAGCAGATTTCGCCCACGCGCGTCGCACGCAGGACGGGCGGACGTCTCGCCTCAGATATTTACGCCAAACAGCGGAAAAACGGTGAGGGCAACGCCCAACGTAAGCGTATACGCGGCAAAGGGCAACAAGCTGCGCCCCTTGACCAATTTCAAAAACAGCGTCACCGCCGCCAGCCCCGATATAAACGCGCTTGACATGCCCACCGCAAGCGGCAGGGCGCCCACAATGGGCGCCGCGCCCGTATAAAGCTCTGCTCCCTCTACTGCCGCGGAACCTATTATTATGGGTATGGACAGCAAAAACGAGAAGTCCGCCGCGTCCTGTTTGGGCACGCCGCAAAGGGTCATCGCGGATATTGTGGCGCCGCTTCTGGACACGCCGGGTAAAACCGATATACCCTGAAAAACGCCTGTTAATATGCTTATTTTGGCAGTTAAAAACCTTGTTTTGTCGCTTTTGAGCTTTTCGGAAGCAAACAGCAGGCATGCCGTCAGCACAAATCCGAAGCCCAACAACTTGCCCTCAAGCAGCTGAGGAAACGCGAATTTGAACACCGCCGCAATTGCCACTGTGGGGACGCACGCCAAGACGATATACAGCGTGGTCTTTTGAAAGGGCCGCCTGACGAGCGCCCATATCCGCTTGCGCATGACGATGACGACGGCGGCGAGAGTGGCTACGTGCACAGCGATGTTGAACGCCATGTCCGGCACCCCCACGCCCAACTTTTCAAGCAGCAGCAGATGTCCCGACGACGATATGGGCAAAAACTCGCCCAAGCCCTGCGCCAAGCCCAATATCAATGCTTCCCACCAACTCACCTTGCGCTCTCCTCCCCCGCAAATTGCGCCTTTTTCCGCTTTACTAATGCGCCGATCGCGTTTATAATATAGTGTATGAAAGGACGGGGAGGGTTAGAAGCCTTCCTCAGGAGGACTATGAAGCTTGGTGTTGTGGGACTTCCCAATGTAGGCAAAAGCACGCTGTTCAACGCGATAACCAACGCGGGCGCGCAGGCGGCGAACTATCCGTTTTGCACCATCGAGCCCAACGTGGGCGTGGTGGCGGTGCCCGACGAGAGGCTGGACAAGCTGGCGGCGCTGTACGACAGCCGCAAGATCACCCCTACTTCGCTGGAATTTGTGGACATCGCGGGACTTGTGAAGGGCGCAAGCCGCGGCGAAGGACTGGGCAACAAATTTTTGTCGCACATACGCGAGGTGGACGCCATCGTGCACGTGGTGCGCTGTTTTGACGACTCCAACATAACGCACGTGGACGGCTCGGTCAACCCCGCCCGCGACGTGGAGACCATCAATTACGAGCTTATATTTGCCGACCTCGAAACGCTGGAACGCCGCATGGCGAAGGCGCTGAGTATGGCAAAGGCGGACAAAAAATATCAGGAGGACGTGACGCGCATCACCGCTATGCAGGCGTGGCTGGAGGGCGGCAAGCCCCTGCGCAACATGCCCATGGACGAGGACTTCAAACGCTTTGCGGACGAGCAATTTCTGCTGACGATGAAGCCCGTCATATTTGTCGCCAACACCGACGAGGACGGCATCCACGGCAACGCCTACAGCGCCGAAGTGGAGCGCATCGCGGCAAACGAGCACAGCGAGGCGATAGTGTTGTGCGCAAAGCTCGAAGAGGACCTCGCCGCCCTGTCGCAGGACGAACGCGAGATATTTATGAGCGAATACGGCCTTGAGGAGAGCGGATTGGACAGGCTGGTCAAGGCGTCCTACAAATTGCTGGGACTTATAAGCTACCTCACCGCGGGCGAAAAGGAGACGCGCGCCTGGACGATAAAAGCGGGCACCAAGGCCCCGCAAGCCGCGGGCAAAATACACAGCGATTTCGAGAGAGGATTTATCCGCGCGGAGATAGTGGACTACGCCACCCTGCTTGAGTGCGGCAGTTGGGCAAACGCCAAGGAAAAAGGCAAGATCCGCAGCGAAGGGAAGGACTACGTGATGCAGGAAAACGACGTGGTCCTATTCCGTATAAACGTATAATCCTTTGGGCTTATAAACGTCGCATCTCTTTGTAGCGCTTTCGTTTTTTCTCAGTCATGTACGCAACTTCAGTTGCATATAAACTATGGCCTTTGACCGGACGCCAAAAGCCACAAACAACAATTTATCAATACAAATTGAAAGGTTAAAATATACATTATGTCGCCTGAGGCAAAACGCCGCGGGCGATTTTATTTTGCACAATGCTCCGCCAAAACAAGATTTGCGTCCGCGTCAAACACCAGCTTGTCGCCGTATATCCTGTCGTACACGGCGTATGTCCCCGCCGCCCCGTCCACGGCGAATGTCGCCACGGTGCACAGCTTGCCGGGGTACTTCAGCCTGTCCTCGTAGACGGAAGTATCGAAGCTGTCGCCCTCGTATTCCAGCGCGCGCACAAGGTCGTCTATGCTTGCGTCATCGCCGAGAGCGGAGATCGATTCGGCCGTTTTATCGCGCCTGAACACCGAGCTGACGGGTACGTCCGCCGCGCAAAGCGGCTCGCGCGTGAGGAAGTGATTGCTGCGCGCGTATCTGTCGCGTATGGGCGTTTTGGTGAGTTCGACGATATCCTTTTCAAAATTGCACATCTCGGCTGTGCGCACGTCCAGCACGTTGAGGCTGAAGGGCGAGGCGACCTCGATGGAGCTAAGTTTGCGCTCGACTTCCTCGACGCTCTTTGAATTTATGATGTCTCTCAGCACAATAAAGCGGGATATATTTTCGCATTGCAATCTGCCGCCGAATATGTGGTTGCTTGAAAACGCCAGCCCGTAGCTGTTGAAAGCGAACGCGCTGCCAGCCATGCGGGACGCCATTGTGTAGGCAAACACAAATCCGTCCTCGTAGTTGTACTTTACAAGCGCGACGTCCTCGCCGACAAAGTCCACGTCGTCCTCGTTGTGCGCAAACAGGGCGCGGCCGCCCTTGTTGTACGCGACCGTGGTGCAGCCGTGTACGCCGCCGCAGATCTCGGGGAACATATACAGCAACATCGCCTCGCGCGAGGTCTCGGCTCCGTCCGCCCTGCCCAATATCTCGTCAAGGCAATTGGGCATGCTGCGCCTCAGCTGCTCCTGCAGCGCGCAAATGCGCTCGCGATATTTTGGCACGCGCGCGCAGACGATGGGCATTACGCCGTCGAGATAGTGCTTGAATTGTCTGCCTATCGCCAGCCCCATGTCGTAGTGGGAACCGCCGACCTCAAAAATTTTGATCATATGTTTCTCCGCCGATAAGTGTAGCACATCTCGCGCCACAATAAAACCCTTTTGCCCTATTTTTCAAAAAAAGCAAATCTAGTTGCGCGATGGGGCACAATTGGGTTATTATATTGTTTGATATATGTATTTACGCGAGGTTTACACTATGTTTGAAGACAAACTTGCCGCAGCACTTGCGCGCGACGGAATAAGCGAAGCCGACGCGCTTGGCGCGCTGGAAGTCCCAAAAGAGGCAAAATTGGGCGACATATGCCTGCCCTGCTTCAAGTTTTCGCGCGCGCTGAGACAGGCTCCCCCCGTCATCGCCGCGTCCCTTAAGGACAGCGTGGCCGCGCTCCCCTTTGTGGAAAAAGCGGAAGTCGTGGGCGGCTATCTCAACATATTCTTCGACCGCAGGACCGTCGCGGAGGGCATATCCCAAGCCGCGCAAAGCAAGGACGTGGGCAAAAGCGACGAGGGCAACGGCAAGACCATTTGCATAGACTTCAGCTCCGTCAACATCGCCAAACCCTTCCACATCGGGCACCTCAGCACCACCGTGATAGGCGGCGCGCTGTACCGCATATTTGCCCACCTTGGCTACAAGGTGGTGGGCATCAACCATCTGGGCGATTGGGGCACGCAGTTTGGCAAGCTGATAGTCGCCACCCGCAAATGGTCCTCCCTTGAGGAAGTCGCCGCAAACGACGAGTATTTCCTCAACACCCTCTATGTCCGCTACCACCGCGAGGCGGAGGAGCACCCCGAGATGGACGACGAAGCGCGCGCCTGGTTCAAGCGCATTGAGGACGGCGACAAGGAAGCCACCGCCTACTTCAACGTGTTCAAAGAGGTCACGATGCGCGCGGTCTCCAAGGTGTACGACAGGCTGAAGATACACTTTGACAGCTACGCGGGCGAGAGCTTCTACAACGACAAGATGGAGCCGTGCCTCGATATATTGCGCAAAAAGGGTTTGCTGAAGCAAAGCGACGGCGCGCAGATAGTGGACCTTGAGGCATACAACATGCCTCCCTGCCTGCTTGTAAAGGCGGACGGCGCCACGCTTTACGCCACCCGCGACATCGCCGCGGCGTACTACCGCAAGCAGACCTATGATTTTTACAAATGCCTCTATGTCGTAGCGTATCAACAGGACTTGCACTTTAAGCAGCTGTTTCAGGTGCTTAAACTTATGGATTTTGCGGGAGCGCAGGATATGGAGCATATCGCGTTCGGCATGGTGTCCATGGAGGACGGCGCAATGTCCACGCGCAACGGCCGCGTCATCTGGCTGAAGGAAGTGCTGGATAAGGCGGTGGAAAAGGCGCGCGGCATCATCGAGGAAAAAAATCCGAATATACAAAACAAGACCGCCATCGCGGAGAGCGTGGGCGTGGGCGCGGTGGTGTTCTCGGCGCTGTGGAACAACCGCATAAAGGACATCGTGTTCTCCTACGACAAGGTGCTCAACTTTGACGGCGAAACGGCGCCCTACGTGCAGTACACTCACGCGCGTTGCGCAAGCGCGCTGCGCAAGGGCGGGACATTCGATATTTCAAACGCCGACCTCGACGCCATAACGGACGACGACGGCTACGACGTGATAAAGAGCGTGCTGGGCTTTGGCGACAGCGTGCGCACCGCCGCAAAATTGCGCGAGCCATGCATTGTGACAAGGCACATCGTGGACCTCGCGGGCAAGTTCAACAAGTTCTACATCGGTCACCGCATAGTGGTCGACGACGAGCGCGTAAAAAATGCCCGCCTTATGCTGACCGCCGCTGTAAAAAACACCATCTCCTGCGGTCTCTCCCTGCTTGGCATAGACGCCCCGGACGAGATGTAAAAGACAAAAACGACGCTTTATGTGTAGAATTTGATACTATAAACATCAAAAAAGCGAGAATTTATCTCGCTTTTTTTGTATTGATTTTGTTTTGATTTTAATGCACGCTGAACAAGATGTCGCCGTAGCTGGGCATAGGCCAATATTCCTTTGCGGTGTTCAGCTCCATCTGGTCGCAGACGTTGCGCAGCTCCTGCATCTTTGGCAGCACGCTGTCGCGGTAGCTCCTGCCGCCCTCGATATTTTCGCCAAGCGCGTGCGTTTCGCCAAGCGCTTCCTCAAGGGACTGCACCGCTTCGCGCGCCTTGCTGATAAGCACGGACAGTTTGGAGGCGATCTCCACCTCGTCATGTGCGTCCACGCCCACAGCCGCGGCGTTCTTTGCGGCCTTGGTAAGCCTGCTCTTGAACTTGATGACGGCGGGGATGATCTCCATCTTCGCCATGTCTATCATGGTCATCGCCTCTATGTTGATCAGGCGGCAGTAGTTTTCAATATATATCTCCTGGCGGGAGCGCAGTTCGCGCTCGGTGAACACGCCCTGCGACTCAAACAGCGCGATGTTCTTCTCCGAAGTGATGTACGGCAGCGCGTCTATTGTGCTTGGCAAATTAAGCAGGCCTCTGCGCTCTGCCTCGACCACCCACTCGTCCGAATAGTTGTTGCCGTTGAAGATTATCCTGCCGTGCTCGTTCATCACGCGGCGGATGATGGCGGTTATGCCCGCGTTGAAGTCCTCGGCGTTTTCAAGCTCGTCCGCAAACTTTTCAAACTGCTCCGCAATTATGGTGTTGATGACAAGATTTACGCTGGTGATGGACTGCGAGGAGCCGGGCATGCGGAACTCGAATTTGTTGCCCGTAAACGCAAAGGGCGATGTGCGGTTGCGATCCGCGCTGTCCATTGCAAATTTGGGCAGCACATGTACGCCGATCTTGACGTCGCACTTAGCGCGGCGGGAATATTCCCTGCCGTCCGCTATCGCCTGAAGTATGCCGGTTATCTCGTCGCCGAGGTACATGCTGACTATCGCGGGGGGCGCCTCGTTTGCGCCAAGACGATGGTCGTTGGACGCCGAAGCCACCGCGATGCGCAGCAGATCCTGATGCTCGTCCACCGCCGCGATGACCGCCGCCACTATCAGCAAAAATTGCGCGTTGTCCTGCGGGCTCTTGCCCGGCTCGAAAAGATTGTGTCCGAAGTTGGTGCAAAGCGACCAGTTGTTGTGCTTGCCGCTGCCGTTTACGCCGTCGAAGGGCTTTTCGTGCAGCAGGCAGGTCATACCGTATTTGGACGCGACCTTCTTCATTATCTCCATGGTCAGCTGGTTTTGATCGGAGGCGACGTTGACGGTGGTATATATGGGCGCAAACTCGTGCTGAGCGGGCGCCACTTCGTTGTGTTTGGTCTTGGCGAGGATGCCCACTTTCCACAGCTCCTCGTCCAACTCCTTCATATATTTGACGATTATGGGCTTTATCGCGCCGAAGTAGTGGTCGTCAAGCTCCTGTCCCTTTGGCGGGCGCGCGCCGAACAGAGTCCTGCCCGTGTAGAACAAGTCCTTGCGCTTTTCGTACATATCGGTGCTGACAAGGAAGTACTCCTGCTCGGGTCCGACGGTCATGTTGAGTCGCTCCGTCTTACGGCCGAAGAGGTGCAACAGCCTCACGCCCTGCTTGTTGAGCGCTTCCATCGAGCGCAGCAGAGGCGTCTTTTTGTCAAGCGCGTCGCCGTTGTAGCTGCAAAACGCGGTGGGGATGCACAATATGCCGTCCTTTATAAACGCGTAAGACGTGGGGTCCCATGCGGTGTAGCCGCGCGCCTCAAACGTGCTGCGCAAGCCGCCGCTCGGAAAACTGCTGGCGTCGGGCTCGCCCTTGATGAGCTCCTTGCCGCTCAGCTCCATTATAACGCCACCGGACTTGGTGGGCGATATAAAACTGTCGTGCTTTTCCGCCGTGATGCCCGTCAACGGCTGGAACCAGTGCGTAAAGTGCGTAACACCCTTTTCCACCGCCCAATCCTTCATCGCGCTGGCAATGACGTTGGCGGTCTCAAGCGACAGGGGCAGGTCGAGCGCACAGCATCTTTTAAGTTCACGGTAGGTTTCCTTTGGCAGGCGCTTGCTCATAGCCCTGTCATCGAACACCATGCTTCCGTACAGATCCGACATTATCATAAAATGTTCCTCCAAAAGAAATCGTGTACATTATATGCTTTTTGACGGCGATGTCAAAATGTTTTGGGGTACAATTTGACAGAAAAACAAAAAAGTTTCAAGACGGCTGTAAAAATAGCGGACACGATGTTACACTATCATACAAAATGACCGCCAATTTTTGAGATTTTTGTATAATCGACAGAGTAAAAATCGCGTTTTGCGTATAATACGGCGGTTTATCTTCACAAAATTGCATAAAATGTGAATGCGAATGTATAGTTGCAATTGTCCGAAATATGTACTATAATATATAAAAAGCGGCAAAATTACCAAAAACATCGCGTTTTTAGGCTCAAAATCGCCGCATAAAACGCCGCATAAATATGCGGATCTCAGGAGGTGAAGCGTATGTCGTCAGGCAGCACCAACGTAATGTCCATCGTGGGGTTTGTCCTCTCGTTTTTTGTGCCCATCGCGGGGCTGGTCTGCTCCATCATAGGGCTGAAGCAATGCAAAGCTTCGGGAGACGGCGAGGGGCGCGGCTTCGCCATAGCAGGCATAGTGCTCAGTTCCATATCCGTCGCGGGGTACGTATTTGCCCTGCTCTGGTTGCTCGGCGTGTTTGCGATAGGCTTCTCTCTGATCCCGTTTGTGGCTTAAATTATGCAAAAATGCAAACGGCTCGGCGCAAAAACCAAGCCGTTTTTTATATTCGCTATTTTTACTTATTGGCACTTAACGCGCTTTATATATGCGTTTTGAACATATAAAACGCTTGTTGCGTCATTACAGCAGGGATTTGAAAAAGTCGCACATGCCTTTGTTGGCTTGCTGCGCCTCCTCCCAATCCCATTGCAACACGTTGAACACGTGCTCCAGCTTATGCCCTTCCACAAGCGGTTTGTCAAAGTAGCACAGCTCCGCGCGGGTGCCCTGCGCCTTGAGGGTTTCGTAGGCACTCATCGTCGCCTTGCGCAAAAAGTCGCCGTAGGCGGAGATAAAGTACATCGGGCACACGTCCTTTGAGAGCGTGGTGGAAAAGCTGACCAGCTCCCTTATCCCGTTTTTGAGGTAGCCCTTGCCGAACATGGGGTTGAAGTAGATGGTCATCAAGCCGTTGGGCAACGGGAACATGTCCAGCGGATCCGCCGCGGGACAGATGAGGCACGCGCCCTTGATGTCAAGCGAACGCTCCACGCCGTATGGCAACCGAAGCTCCTCGTTGACGTTGATGTTTGCCACCAAGCCCGCAAGATGTCCGCCCGCGCTGTCCCCCGCAATGAAGAAGGCGTCCGTATCCAGCCCGTAGGATTCCGCATTGTCCGCAACAAACTTCATTGCGGCAAACACGTCCTGCACCTGTCCGAATATGTCCGTCTCGGGAATGAGGCGGTAGCTGATGTCCACCACCGCAAAGCCGTGCACCACCAACGAGCGGCAGTAGTAGGAATTCAGCTCCTTGTCGCCGTAGTACCAGCCGCCGCCGTGTATGTCCATGATGACGGGCAGCTTGCCCTCCGCTCCGCGCGGACGGTAGATGTTGAGCGTGTGCATGGGGTTGCCGTCCCCCACATAGTCCAGATCCAGCGTTGCGTCGTCAAAATCGGGCACCGCCTGCGTGGCAATGCGCTTGTCGTCGCGCTTCTTTGCGGACTCCCAAAACTTGAGCACAAGTTTGTTTGCTTTCATAACATTCTCCCTTATGTCGCTCGCCGTGCGGCAAGCCAAATATGATATTGTATATATTATTTATACTATAAATTTATAGATATATCAAGACGCAATTTTCAAAAACTCTGTTACGCGGGGATCATTGTCTGCACCAGATCCTCCGCGCCATCCTGCTTGAGGTGCACTTCCACGCTTGCCGCGCCCGTGAGGTTCACCATACTTTGCAACCAATCGGGGACGGCCTGCCTGTTGCCGTAAAAGATCATCTTGCCAAGCGAGGTCGCGTTGTAAAACGCCGTTTTCTCAATCGTAACATTGGGGTTGTAGAACACCGCCTCCTCGACAGTACAACCCTCGAAGGCAAATTTTCCAACGCTGTCTCCGTATATCTCCACCCTCTTCAATCGGATAGGATCGGCTTGGGCGTCCGAATCTGTACGAAAAGCAAACGGCATAACGTCGCCGTATATTATGACTGTTTCCAGGCTGGACGGTATATAAGCTTTTTGCTCGACGCCGGAATTTTGCTGTATGCCGCCGTTGGCATCTACGTATAAAGGCAAATATTGTACACAATAATATTCATCCATATACTCGGACGAAAACAAATATGCGAAAGGTTGAAAAACCATGTTTTCCACTACATTTTCATACTTTTTGTCGCCGGCAAAGGGCAGGCTCAGCTCCCTTAGCTTGCCGCACTTGGCAAACACTCCGCTCCTCAACGCCGTCAAGGTGTCGGGCAACACCAGCCTTTGCAAGGAAGTACAGCCGTCAAAGACGCCCTCCGCCAGTTCGGTGAGCGGCGCCTCGATGACCAATTCCACTATACTGTCGTCAAACACGCCCGCGGCAATGCCCGTTATCTGTTGCCCGTCGTACTCGGCGGGGACGGTGACGCTGCCGCCAAACTCGTCATCATACGCGGTCAGAATGCCGTTTTCCACCGCAAACATCTCCGCCTGCTTTTCCTCAAGCGCGGTGAGCACAAGGTCGCCGAGCAAATCCTCGGTTATGACGGTGATCTCCCTGCCGTTCAGCTGCCAGCACACAAACTTGTAGCCGTCGTGCACGCCCGGAGTGAGCGTCAGCGGGCATTGCTCTATGGTATATCCTGACGGATTGGTGTGCCTGCCCGCGTAGTTGTATGTGATCGAGTAAACGTGCGTGCGCCACTGCGCCGTCAGACGTATATCGCGCGCAATTGAGGTATCTAAACGGCTTATTTGGCTACCCTCCTCATCCTGCCAATACAGAAAATCGTATCCTCGGCGGATAGCGGGCTTGAGGTCGAAGGGTGCGTCGTCCACGGTGAATTGCGCGGGATTGCCGCCGTTGTTGTCCCCTCCGTTGAGCTCATAGGTTATGTCATATGTCTTTGCCTTCCATGCGGCGTAAAGCGTGACATTGGCGCACTCCCAATTGCCGTCGGCGGGATCTATCTGCGATATGGCGTCACCGTCCTCGGAGTTCAGTCTCCAACAATCGAAGCTGTAGTTCTCCCGCGTGGCGGGCAGCAGAGTAATGACGCCGCTTTCGATATTGTAATCGTGCGGATTTGCCTCATCATTGACTCCTCCCTCGCCCAACACGTAATCTATCGTGTACGTGGTGGGAGTCCACTTTGCATAAAGCGTCATCGTGCGCGGATGGGCGGTATCTATGCTCTCCACCTGCGATTGCTCGCACGCCTCGTCTTCAAACCAACCGCCGAAATCGTAGTGCGGCCTGGTCGCCTCCAGCAGCTTTTTGGGCGCGTCCTCCACGGTGTAGCGGAGGTAGCCCTCATCCCTGTCCGTGATGTTGCCCATGTTGTTTATGCCGCCACGCACTTCGTAATATACGTAAAAGACCGTCGCCGTCCACTTTGCGAACAACTCTTTGTCGCCCGTGCTGCCCTTGTCTATCTTTTCTATGGGCTGTCCCTCGAAATTTTCAGTGGCGAACCAGCCGTCGAACGTATAATAATCCCGCGTGGGCACGACAAGCGTTATCTCGCTCTCTACTGTGTATACGGTGGGATAATCGTCCGACGCGCTTCCGCCCTTGAAATCGTAGTAAATATGGTATTCTATTGGGGTGCATTCCTCTTGCACGGTTATATCCTGCCGTATGTTGTCAAGCCGTACGTCCTGCCAGCGCACGTTGTAGCCCTCGCGCGGCTTGGGCGTGGGAATATGCGACAGCGTTTCGCCGTCCTGCACTACAAAGGACTCCTCCGTGCCGTCCCAATGCACAAATTTGACGGTGTGCTCAGTGGCAACAATGTGCAACGTAGCGGTCATATCGGGTATGGGCTGATAGTTGTCGCCGACGTGAAAGTGCGCGGTGATGACGTGGTCGCCCACCTCCATTTGCCCGTTGCCCTCATAGGTGACGTACATGCCCTCCTCGAGGTCGCCATAGACATAGATGTTGTGCGCATAGCCGTCGTAATATACCGTTTCATCTTCAAACTTCAGCTTAGATACATCAAAAGTTGCCTTCAGAATGGTCAGGGTGGCTTCGCCGTGCCACGGCGCGTAATTGTCCGCCGTGACGTCCACGCTGACGGCGTACTCGCCCGCATCCGTAAAACTGTTTTCGGAATAGGTCGCCGTTGCGCCCTCGGGCAGATTTTGCACGGTAAGGCTGTGCGCCTCGCCGTCATATTCGCATGTCAGATCCTCAAAAATCAAATTTTCAAAACTCAGAAGAGGCGTCCATTTGGCGTATAAAGTCACTTTGCCGTCCACTTTGGAGCCCGTCAAATCGTCCACATCGGCGGGTTTTTCAAGGTCTCTGTCGTAAAACCAGCCGTCAAAAACGTATCCGTCGCGCGTTGGATGCGGGATATCGTCTCCCGTTTGCCATTCTATATCTTTTTCACCGTTATTGAGCACAAAATTAATGTTGAAAACATTGGGTGCTGCCGAATTTTCACTTCCGTCGCAGCCGACTAACGCGCCCGCCAGCACCGTGATCATGATAAAAACGCACAATATCGTTAAAATTTTTCCACCGAAAACACTCAGTCTGCTCATAAGCTCTCTCCGTTTGTTTTCAATAGTTATATCCAGATAAAATTTACCACCCTCGCGCGCGACGGTCAACAAATTTTCGCTATTTTTCGACAACTTTTTTACGATCTGCGTCAATTTGCCGCCCTTTTGCCCAATCCGCGCGCTTAAAGCGGCGATATCAAAGGGATTTTTGCACGGCAATGACGGAGGACTTACAAGAAGCCGCCGCGGGATTCGCGCGATGGATATGACAAATGCTTGTCACAAGAAAGTCGCCGCATTTTTCAAAGCATGTCAAAAGGATTATCAAAAAAGCCAAGGGGGTTGCGCCCGACGCCGCGCTCCCCCGCTTAATTTTTGCAAGATGTTTTGCAAGTTGCTTGTCAAACCCGCGTTTGTAATGTATAATCATACTCGAATCAAGTTTCCGTAGCTCAGCAGGATAGAGCGTCCGCCTCCTAAGCGGAAGGTCATGGGTTCGAATCCCGTCGGGAACGCCAAATGCAATCTAAGTCGAACCTTAGATTGCATTTTTCTTTCTTGGATGGGATTCGAACCTGTGCAATTTTTTCTTAAAATTGCACGCAAACTCCGTTTGCCATGCCCTCCGGTCATGCTGCACGCTCCGCTTCCGCAAACTAGTTTGCTCGCTTCGCTGTTGGGCGAATCCCGTCGGGAACGCCAATCCCTGTCTATCTTGAACCAAGACAGACAGGGATTTATATTTTACTCGACGGCATTCTCTTGAGAGGCAACGCCGTTGCTCCTCAAGGCTTTGCAAAGCAAAGCGAACCCATTCCTTGGCTGACGCTTCGCTCCCGGATGCAAGCATCCCCGCTCCGCTATTACGGCGGCTCTTGCCGCCTACGAATCCCGTCGGGAACGCCAGCTTAAAAATGCGCATCTACATGATGTGCGTTTTTGTTTTACAAAAAAGCACAAAGATGTAATACGCATTTTTGCGCCTCTACCGCGACTTTACCCCACAAAATCATTTCATAATTTTGCGGGGACCCCGGGAAAATTTTAACGGCTCATAATATCTGTATCCACAGATATGACTCGCCTAATTTTTGTGCTTGGTGTTGCGCCTTTGGCGCAGAGGCAGGATTTATATTTTACTCGACGGGATTATAACCTGTCCTCAATCGATTGGATCTTCACACATATGATTTATCGCTGTCGGGGTCAATACTTTTGCGCCTGCTCGCATTTGCGCGCGGTTGAGGGCAAATATGGGCGCAAGCTCGTCCGTCGATGCGTTGTACATCACGTAGCGCGATACGTCATATTCTGCCGCCTTGTGCATCGCGTGCCTGCTGCCGCTGTCCCCCTCGCCCTTGACGTGGCTGGCGATAAGCGCGACCGCGCGAGAGAACATAGCCTGCAGCCTGTCCCGCTCTATAAATCGCGCTATCTTTTCCTTGTAACTTTTCGGTTCAGTCGCATATTCGGTGACGACAAGCCCGCCGCTTTTCACGATCTCGTCCAAGAGCGCCGCGTTTTCGGGCGGATAGATGCTTTCAAATGTCGTTGGTAAAATTGCTATGGTTTTGCCGCCCGCGTCAAGGCAAGCTCTGTGAGCAACGGTATCGCAGCCCCGCGCCATGCCGCTGACGATATTGAATTTTTCCTTTACAAGCGCCTCGACAACATTCCTTTCGCGCGCCGAAATGCGCTCGTCGGGAATGAGCGAGCCGACAACGGCGACATTATGTCCGATGTCGTTCAACATCTTTATATCGCCCTCGTATGCAAGCAAAAACGGCCTTTCGCTAGGTTTGATTTGCTCGTTGATGTGCGGAAAATCCTCATCAAAACAGCAGACGAGGTTTATCCCGCGCTTCTCAAGATCGGCGCTTGCAGCCTGCGGCATACTTGCGATTTTTTCAACGTCAAAATAGTTCCGCCAAAAGTCGGAACGCGATTTTATTTCCCCGCATGCCAGGGCGGCGTATAGCTTTTGCGCCAAACGACTGCTCATATATCCTCTTGCAACATACATTGTATCACCCTTTGTCCACATATTCAATGCGGATTCAAAACAACTTCCTCCACGATCGCTGTTGTATCGGTGGCGGAGGCGTGATATAATCTTTGCGGAGGGGCATATGGAATCAAAACAAAGGTGCAATTTCGGCGAGGGCGCGCGGCAGGTTTCGCAAAAATCGCTGCTGTATCACGACTTGCGCTGGTGCAAGCCCGAACATCGCGACAACGAGCTGTTCGCCATGCTGGTGCTTGAGGGCATGCAGGCGGGTGTCAGCTGGGATCTGATCCTCAACAAAGAGGACAATTTCCGCGCGGCATTCGACGGTTTTGACCCGCATACAGTGGCTACTTACGACGCGCAAAAGGTAGAGGAGCTGATGGCAAACAAGGGCATCATCCGCAACCGCGCAAAGATAAACGCGGCAATAATCAACGCGCGCGCGTTTATCAATATACAGCGGGAGTTCGGCAGTTTCGACGCCTTCATCTGGAGTTTCACGGACGGCAAAGTGATAGACCATCGTCTGCGCGACGCCAAGGATATGCCCGCCAAGGACGCGCTGTCCGAACGAGTGAGCGCCGAGCTGAAAAAGCGCGGCTTCAAATTTGTGGGCGCGACAATAATATATTCCTATCTGCAAGGCATAGGCGTGATCAACGACCATTGCGTATATTGCGATTTCAGATAGCGCCGCTCGCCTGCCCTCTTATGCGGCGCGGCGTAATCTCTTTTGCAAATAGCATGCGGTTAGATAACCTGTTAACTATTTCACGGCAAAATAAAATTCTACAAAATTCAACAAATTTGCGTGCGCAAACAATAGACAAACAAAATTTTTTTGCTTATAATAGATACGCTGCGCTCAAAAAAGAATAAAAACGGAGATTAAAATGGATAAAACAGCCCTGCAGGCAAAGCTGGATCTGCAAAAATGGTACGACAGTGAGATAAACAAGTGCGATATGTGCGGCAAGTACGAGTACTGCCGCTTCTGCGACAGGACGGACGCGCATCCCTGCGCCACGGCGTATGAGCAATTGCATTCCGTCAGCGCGCCCAAAATGCCCGTCCGCAAGCCCAAACAGATCGTCGCAAAGCCCTCCGCGAAGGAGCAGGAATCCTCGCTGGGCAAGCGCTTCAACTACGACAAGGTGATGGCAAAGAAGGCGGCGCGCAAGAGCCTGACCTTTGCCGAGAAGTACGCCTTGTCCTCCGACACGCTGAAGGAGAGATACGCCATATTGCAAAACGCGCTGACGACCACCGCAAAGGGCGCCAAACCCATAAAGAGCCGCGTGAGCAAGCAGTGCGACACCTACCGCCGCGACGGCGAGATAGTGGCGAAGATAACCATAATCGGCACGTCGCTGCGCATCAACCTGCCGCTGGACCCCAACGCGGAGGAATTCAACGACGGCAGAACGCCGCATGTGGACGAATCCAAAAAGAAAGTGTACGCCATGGTGCCCTTCCAGTTCAAGGTGAACAGCAAGCTTGGCTTAAAGCGCGCTTTGGATCTTATCGAACGCATAAAATGACGCGCATTTGCATTGGATATACACTCCCCGCACGGGGGAGTTTTTTTTACGCTCTCCCCTCTTAAAAGTGGCGCAAAGAAGCAAAAATTCTCAATGAATAAGCTTAACTTGGCTAAATTTATGCGCAATTTGCGGACGGCGAAAAATTTTGCCGAAAAAAGATGAAATTTTTTTATAAAACCCCTTGACAAACGGCGTTTGGGGGTATACGTTACGAAAGGAAGGATATAATACCTTACACGCTTGCTTGTTTCACTACTATATCTAATCAAGAGGGAGAGAATGATGGACGAACACATCGATCAAAATCAACAGGAATACGTGCGCGCATATACCCATCGCAGCGATGAGGACAAACATGTGCTTCAGGCAAGGATAAATCGCATAATCGGCCAGCTCAACGGCATAAAGAAGATGATAGACGACGACAGATCCAACGACGATGTTTTGGTTCAGTTCAGCGCGGTGGATCGCTCCATGCTGAGCACGGTCAACGCTATGCTGAAGATGTATATACGCTCGCAATTGGCGGACGATCTTAAAAACGGAAAGGAAGAGGCTATCGACGAGATAGTGGAGCTGTTCAGGAGATTTCAATAGAAGATGAAAAAAACGTTTGCGGTCGAAGGCATGATGTGCGCCTCCTGTCAGGCGCACGTGCAGAAGGCCGTGGAAAAATTGAATGGGGTGAAGTCGGTCAACGTCAACCTGCTGACCAACTCCATGGACGTGGAATTTGACGATTCCCTGCCCGTTTCCGCCATACAAAAGGCGGTGGAAAAAGCGGGATACAAGGCGCGTCTCCCCAAGGAGAAGGCCGAAAAAACTCAAGACGACAAAAAGACGGACGGCGAGCTGATAAAGCTGATTGTTTCCGCAGTCCTGTTGCTCATACTGATGTACTTTTCCATGGGCAACATGATGTGGGGCTTTCCCGCACCGTCTTTTTTGGACCATCACGCCAACCCGATAGGCTTTGCGCTGTTGCAGCTTATACTTGTGCTGCCCATTCTTTTTATGTACAGGCGCTATTTCGAGAGCGGCTACAAAAAGTTGTTCCGCGGCAAGCCCAACATGGACAGTCTCATCGCCATAGGCGCGACCGCATCCGTGCTGTACGGATTGTTTGCCATGTTTATGCTGACCTACGCGCAGGCAAGGATCGCCGCCGGCGAGGACGTTTTGCATTGGCAAAGCGTGCTGACCGCCTATCACGACAGCTTGTATTTTGAGTCGGCGGGCATGATACTTACGCTGGTAAGCCTTGGCAAATATCTTGAAAATCTGTCCAAAAAGCGCACCACCGCCGCCGTCACCAAGCTGATGGATCTGGCTCCGAAGCGCGCGACCGTGCTCAGGGGGGACGTCGAAGAGGACATCGCCGCCGAGGACGTGCGCGTTGGCGACATTCTGGTGGTAAAAAGCGGCGCGAGCGTGCCCGTGGACGGCGTTATCGTAGAGGGCGGCGCGTCCATAGACCAAGCCAACATCACAGGCGAATCCATCCCCGTGTACAAAACCGTGGACGAGGAGGTCTACTCCTCCACCCTGCTCACGGCGGGCTACTTCAAGATGCGCGCCACAAAGGTGGGCGAGGACACATCTATCGCCAACATAATAAGGCTGGTGGGCGAGGCGAGCAATTCAAAAGCCCCCATTTCCAAGCTTGCGGACAAGATATCGGGCGTGTTTGTGCCCATCATCTTTGCAATTGCGTTGATAACTCTTGCGGCAAATCTGCTTGCCGGCTCCTCCTTCGAACTGTCCCTCAATTTTGCAATAACCGTGGTGGTGATCGCGTGTCCCTGCGCGCTGGGGCTGGCGACTCCCGTTGCCATTATGGCGGGCACAGGCAAGGGCGCCGAAAACGGATTGCTTATAAAGAATGCGGAAATTCTTGAAAAAGCGCACCTCATCCGCACCGTAGTGCTGGACAAGACGGGCACCGTGACCGAGGGCAAGCCCCGCGTGACGGACGTCATAGAGATCGGCGACTGCGAGGGCTACGCGGACGCGATATATTCCATAGAAAACAGATCCGAACACCCGCTGGCGCTGTCTATTGTGGAGCGCTTTTCCTCATCCGCTCAACTTAAAGACGTGGCGGACTATTCCTCCACGGAGGGCAGAGGCATAGAGGGCACGGTGGACGGCGTGCGCTGGACGATAGGCAACTTCGGCTTTGCAAAGGACAGAGGCATTGACGCATCTGCGGCGCAAAAGATCGCGGACAGGCTTGCGGCGGAGGGCAAAACCCCTCTGCTTGCGCTGCGCAACGACTCCCCCGCCCTGCTGATGGCGGTAAAGGACGAGGTCAAAAAAGGCTCCGCAGAGGCGATCGGATTGCTTAAAGAGCGGGGCATAAAGGTGGTCATGCTGACCGGCGACAACCGCGCCACCGCGGAAGTCATTGCAAAGGAAGTGGGCGTGGACGAGGTGATAGCGGACGTGCATCCCGAGGACAAACAGCGCGTCATAAACGGACTGAAAACGGACGGCAAACACCTTGTGGCAATGGTGGGCGACGGCGTAAACGACGCTCCCGCGCTGGCGGCGGCGGACCTGGGCATAGCCATCGGCGGCGGCAGCGACATCGCCATGGAGACCAGCGACATCGTGCTGCTGCGCAACGACCTTATGGACGTGCTGAACGTCATCGCGCTCAGCCGCCGCGTGCTGAACACCATAAAACTCGGGCTGTTCTGGGCGTTTTTCTACAACTTTGTGTGCGTGCTTATCGCGACGGGCGCGTTTTACTATATAGACCACTCCTTCAAGATCACGCCAATGATTGGCTCACTTGCAATGAGTCTGTCCAGCGTATCCGTGGTGCTCAACGCTCTTACGATCAACCTGTTCAAAGTGCGCCGCGCGGACAAAACAGGCGAACAAAAGGCGTAAATGGCAATTTGCAAACAAAATTTGAATATAATTTTCAAAAAAATCAATATCTTATCGCGCGTATGTGCTATAATGTAAATATGAGGTGAAAATATGAAAAAAGTTACTCTCAAAATAGACGGAATGATGTGCGGCATGTGCGAGGCGCACGTGTCCGACGCGATACGCAAGGCTGCCGACGTGCAAAAGGTGACCGCCTCCCACACGGACGGAACTGCGGAAGTGATATGCGACGACAGCGTGGACGTCGAAGTCCTCAAGGCAGCCGTGGAAAAGGACGGCTACAAAGTGCTTGACGTCGCCCAAGAGGAATACGAAAAAAAGGGTTTGTTTGCCAAACTGTTCAAAAAGTGACATTCCAACCGCCCCTTTCATGCGGGCAGTAAAGCACATAAAAGGCAATATGACAACAGTAAAAGTCAAAAAACTGGATCCCAACGCAAAGCTTCCCACCTACGGCACGCAATTTTCCGCAGGCGCGGATCTGTATGCGCTGACGGACGCGCTTACCATCGCGCCCGGCGAAACGGCATTTGTGCACACGGGTCTCTCCCTTGAGATCCCCGAAGGGCTTGTCGGCCTGGTCTATGCGCGCAGCGGACTGGCGTCCAAGCGCGGACTTGCCCCCGCAAATAAGGTGGGCGTTGTGGACAGCGACTACCGCGGGGAGATAATCGTCGCGCTGCACAACCACTCCGCCCTGCCGCAGACCATAGAGCGCGGCGAACGCGTGGCGCAGATCGTGTTTGCGCCGTATGTGCCCGCCCGATTCGAGCTGAGCGAAACGCTGGAGGAGACCGCCCGCGGCACGGGTGGCTTCGGCTCCACTGGTTCAAACTGATTTACTCCAACAGATAGCCTGTTTTCAGTAAAAAAGCGAGGATCACCCTCGCTTTTCTTATGCCTATCATTCTATATTATGATTTGACATTCTAAACATATATTTTCGTTTTAGTTGCCCTTTTACAACAGCTTATTCGCTTGTATCGCAAGCTCCGCCAAAGACGGCTCGAAATGCAAGCCGTACCAATGCGCCTTGTCGTCCAACGTGTTCTCTATTGCGGAGTGGGTGAAGTCAAGGGCAAGCCGCGCGCTTGTATTTATATCCGCGCCGCGAACGTACAGCCCAGTGAACGCGGAGGCAAACACGTCCCCTGCCCCATGGCAAACGCGCGCATACTCCCTGCGCGTATATAAACTTATGTTCTTACCGTTCGCCACCGCAACGCCTATATTGTCGCCGTCGCGTACCCCCGTGATGACCGCCGCCCTCGCGCCCAAGGCGAAAAGCCCGCCAAACAGGCGTTCTATTGGGACATTTTTTTGTTTTGCTCCCACAAGCAAGCGTGCTTCGTCAAAATTTGGCAACACGACGTCCGCCCTTCCCGTCAGAATGCGCATGGCGTTTACATACTCCTCATCCAGCCCGGGGTATAATTCCCCGTCCGCCATTGCGGGGTCCAATATAAATTTGCCGTCCGACAGCGCAAGCGCTTCCCTCAACAATTCAACCTGTCGCATGCCGCCCAGATAGCCGGCGTAGACGCCATCAAAGCGGATATCCAACCGCTTGAAATGTTCAACTACACTGTCGCATTGTTCCGTCAGTCCCGCCTTGAAAAAGCCCTCGAATCCTACCGAGTGCGTGGACAGCAGCGTCGTGGGCAGAGGGCACGCCTCCACGCCCAGCGCGGATATGACGGGCAGCGCCACCGTAAGCGAGCACTGCCCAAGACAGGATAGGTCCTGTACGACGAGTATGCGAGGTATTTTCATGCCTATATGATACCCCAAACTTATAAAAAACGCCACTGTTTTTTTGCCTTAAAAGCGCGCGCTTTTTGTCTCCGCCGTCCGAAATTGCACACAATAAGTAAAATGTAAGCATATTTTAAGGAATTATTATGGAAAAAAGCATTGCTAGAAACTTGTTTTTCGCTTATAATACCTTATATTGGTATTATATATATTCCGAACGTGCGTCGGCTTGATTATAATGCAAATGCGACAATTCGAAGGCGGTAACTTGCGTGGCAAACGACAACGACCAACTTATTATGCCTGCTTTGAGGATAGAAAACCTCGTAAAACAATATCCGCAGGCGACAAAACCTGCGGTGGACGACCTCTCCATGGTCTGCTATCCCGGAGAGATAGTGGGGCTTTTGGGGCACAACGGCGCGGGCAAATCCACAACTCTGAAGTGCATCACGGGCATGCTGCCCTTTTCCTCGGGCAAGATAACCATCAACGGCTTTGACATACGGCAAAATCCCGTCAAAGCCAAGTATACCTTTGGTTTTGTGTCGGACAAGCACGACGTGTTTGTCAAGATGACGGGTATGCAGTACATCAACTTCATGGCAAACGCATACGGCGTCAGCGTGCAGGAGCGCAAGACTCGCCTGGAGGCGTTGGAGGAGGTGTTCTGCCTTGGCGACAGGCTGGCGGACCCCATAAGCAACTACTCCCACGGCATGCGTCAGAAGATATGCATGATGGGCAGCCTTATACATCTGCCCAAGCTGTGGATACTTGACGAGCCGATGATAGGCCTCGACCCCGCGACCACGCAGCGCGTGTGCAAATTTATGACGGAGTACGCCGAGGGCGGCAACTGCATACTGTTTTCCTCCCACAACATAAGCTCCGTGCAAAAACTGTGCAAGCGCGCGGTTATAATAAGCGGCGGCGTCAAGACGGACGACTTTTTGTTTGAGGATTTCTTGAAAGAGCACAAGGGCATCGACCTTGAGCAATATTTCCTTTCGCGCACGACCAAGGACGGGACGGACAACAACTGACATGAATCACTATACGTTGCTACTCAAAAAACAGTTGATGGACTCGCTGCCCTCTCGTTCATCAAAAAAGCTGAGCCCGACAAACCTGATGGGCACAATTCTTACGGGCGTGCTGATCGCGGGCATTGTCGCGGCTTTTGTGTTTATATTTGCGCAATTTACAAAGACCTACACCGCCATCAAGATAAATCGCGTACCCGACATCGCCGCAAGGCAATACGAGCTGATGAGTCTGGCGTACTTTGTGCTGCTGGCAGTGTCGCTGATAAGCAGCCTCAACCGCCTGTGCTACACGCTGTTTGAAAACAGCGACATCAACGTGCTTATAACCATGCCCTTCTCCTCGCTGGAACTGTTTTTGGCAAAACTGACGGGCGTGTATATAAGGCAGCTGTTTATATCGGCGCTGTTTGTGCTGCCCGTCAATCTCACTTTTTTTGTGACGACGGACTCGGTGAGCGTATACAACGTGCTGATGACCTTTGTCGTGACGCTGATATTGCCCATCATTCCGCTGGGGGTGGCGTCCGTCATCGTGCTGCCGTACTACTATGTAAAACGCTTTATATCTTCCCACTATCTGCTGTCCTTTATGACGGTCACGCTGATAATGGTGGGGTTCTGCATGCTGTACGCGTCCGTGTTTGAGCTGGCGGGCAACCTGCTCAACGCGGGCAAGCTCGCCTCGCTGTTCAACGAGAGGTTGATGACGCGCATACAGCGCTTTGCCGCATACGACTATCCCGCCAACCTGTTGGCAAACGTGATGCTGGGCAGGAACCTTGGCAAGAGCATTGGCATACTCATAGCCATCCTTGTGGGCGCGGCGGCGCTGGGCGGATTTGTGATACACGCGATATTCATCCACGTCAGCCAGGTGGGATTGTCCTCACGCGTGCCGCAACTTGTGCGCCGCAAACCGCATTTTGTGCGCCTCAGCAGGACGGGCAACCTTATATTCAAGGAATTCACCACCGTATTGCGCACGCCGGGGTACTCGTACATGTACTTCACAACGGCAATAATCATGCCGCTGATGGCGTACTACTCGGCAAAGCTGGGCAATCAGCTGGTGCTAAATCTGCTCAACATCAACGTCGGCTTCGAGCTGTGCACGTTTTTGGTGCTGCTGTACAGCACGCTGACCAACACGTTCTGTTCCACGGGCATCAGCCGCGACGGATATATGGCGATGATGCAAAAGACTCTGCCCTATTCCCCTTCGCAGGTGCTGTGGGCAAAGATGATATTCGGCGGGCTTGTGTCCGAGCTGAGCATAATCGCCGCATGCATCGCGCTGGCGGCAACGGGACTTGAACAGCCCGTAGACGCGCTTATAACCTTTATTTCTGCTACATTGCTGTCCGTAGCGCAGTTGGCGCTGGGCACAAGGCTGGACCTCAACCGTCCCCACTTTTCAAAGACGGACGACGGCGAGATAAAGGAGGCGAACTCCACGGTGTCCATGCTTATCGTCATAGGCTTGGCGGCGGTGGTGCTGATCGGCGGACTGCTGCTTTCAAACACCGTGCGCTCGCTCATTGGCGGCGGCGCTGCGGCGGCAACGGACAAGGCGCTTAGCTACGTATACGCGCTGTGCCTGCCCGCCGCGCTGTTGGCAGGCGCGCTGACCTTCTTCTTTGTGGGATTGAAGAAGGTATATTCCAATCTGGACACGGAGGGCTGATATGAAAAAACTTGTCACGGCATTGTTTATCGTACTTCCCCTCATCTTCCTTGTGGCGATATTTGCCGTCACGTCGTTTGCGCGCATTGCCGCGCAGATCCCCGCCGCCGCTCTCACGATAAACAACAAGAGCAACGACGGCAGCGGCGTGTTCCACTTCGACATGGCGAAGGACGGCATCTCGCCCATCGACGAGAGCGAGCTGGGCATAGAGGTACTCCCGCTTGGCGCGACCAACCGCAAGTTCAGCCTGCGCTCCATCCTCACCCCCGGCACGGACGAACCCGCCGACTGCGTCACCCGCGAGGAGGACGGCTCCTTTGTGCTGCACGGCATAGGCGACGCGGTGCTGACCTACGCCAGCGATGACGGCGGCTTTACGGACAGCGTTATATTCAGCGTGACCGCCTCTGACGTGACGGGCTTCACGCCCCACATATATGACGCCAACGAACAGGAACAACCGCTTGTCGAGCAGGAGGACGGCAACTACGCCGTCACCCTAAAGAGCGGCAACTACACCCTGTCCAACACCTATGTGCCCGAGGGCAGTCAGCCCTCCTTCACGCGCTTTGCGACAAGCTCGGTGGGCATAGAGGTCAACGAGGTGACGGGCGCGATGACGGCTCTGTTCAGCGGCGAAAGCTGGCTTTCCGTCTCCGCGGGCAGCATCGCCTCCCCAAAAAACATCCGCGTCAACGTGGAAAAAGCGGGCGAAGTGACAGTCAACGGCATAGACGCCGAGACCTCCCCGCGCTTTGGCAGCGGCATAAGCGACAATTTCTTCACCTTCTGCCTGGAGACGGGCGAGGGCGTCACCGCGGATATGATAGAGGTGTCCAACCAAAACGTGGACAGCGCGGGCGTCACCGTTACCCCGGTCGCCGACAAGAGCAACTGCTTTATTGTCAAGTGCCCCCTCAAGACCAAGTACGAGGCGAGCGCCACCGAGCAGTACTCCCTGTCCGTCAACGGCGCCAACTACAGCTTCCGGGTGGATTTTGCGGAGTACGAATTTGAGGTCAGAAACGCCTACGCCGCGCTGGACAGCGGCGCGCTGATGCTGTTTGAAGGCGGCGACGCGATACAATTTGTCGTGTTCAACAAGCAGAACGTCAAGCTGCAATACAAGTGGGAAATCGTCGAAAACGGCGCTTCATTTGTACAAATCGAAGAGCAAAACAACGAGTATTGCAAAATAAAGCCCCTCGCGGTAGGCGACGCCACGCTGAAGATAAGCTGGTGGGACGCCTCAAGCGACATCGGGACTTCCGCGCCTGCAGGCGTGATAGAGCGCAGTGTGCGCGTGATAAAGGGATACTCCTCCCTCACCTTCACCGAAAACAGCGCTTCCTTCGGGCTGGGCAAGCAGGCGATAGCTCGCTATGAGTACAATGCTGAGGGCAACCTTATAGAGAAACGCTACTACCCCGGTCTCGTTGCGCGCGAGCTGTACTCCGCCGCCGCGACGGATGTGCTCAGCGGAGGCGAATTTACCTCCTCAAACGACAGCGTCGTGCGCGTGGGTGAGGAGAACGGCAAGATGTGGCTGCAGGTGGTGGGAGACGGCTTCGCAACAGTCACCGCAAGCTGGAACTACGGCGGCAGGACGCTGTCCGCTTCCTTCGCATTCAACGCGGTGGACGGCGTGTGGGCAAACGACGACGCTTCCCTGCGCCGCGCAATGAGCGATCGTACGGCGGTGGTGCTTGAAAAGGACGTCTACCTTGGCGAACAGCTGTTCAACGTACAGAGGGACGAAAACGGAAACGTGTTGTCCCGCACGGCGAAATACCCCGACGCCGAGATGAAACGCCGCCTGCTGAGCTACGTGGACGAGATAGACAGCACGTGGGACTGCAAATATCTGGACAACGTGGGCGCGCCCCACAAGTTGAAATACGCGCTGGAACTGACCGCAAACGTGCACGGCAACGGCCACTTCATCAACGCGGAATATATCACAAATATGCTGGACAGCACGGGTCAACTGCCCGACTACGCCGTGTTCAGAGGCCCGCTGGACTTTGTCGCAACAAGCACGCACGGCATCAGCGCGGCGGTCAAGGGACAGGACAACATCTGCTTCCTCGCGCGCACGGACGGCATAGCGATAGACAACGTCACCCTCAAGGGTTGCGACGACAGCTCCATATACGACTCGGAAGGCGTCGAGCTGTCCTACCTTAACTACGTCGGCACCGTACTGGAGCTTATGTGCGACGCCTCGCTTACCAACAGTCGAGTCAACAACGGCCGCACAGTGCTGAGGGCGTTTGGCAGGTACGGCATAGCGGAATCCTCCGCCGTAGACCCCGCGAGCGAGCGCATCCACGTGACGATAGACGGCTGCGTGCTGAGCTACGCGAGGGAGTTTATCCTCAAGATAGGCACCAACCGCGTCAAGCGCGGCTCCTATGCGGACAGCGCGTCCTCGCTGTTTGACGCAAGCGGCAGGGAGTACGCCCACAACAGCGGCGACTGCGACGACCTCGTCAACGACAGCTACTTCATGGACAACTACGTGCTGACGGACGTCACGCTGAAGGACAGCGTGCTGAGCACCAGCGGCCTGTTCACGGTGGGCATAGAGAGCCACTTCTCGGGCACCGCGCTGCAAGACGGCGAGGTGTTAAATATGAAGCTGGACGGCTGGGAAAACGTCGCCGCCACAAGCTACCCCACAATTTTGCGCATGGTGGGCAATGTGGAATTGCGCGATTGGAAGGTGCTGGCAAACATAGACAGCTCCACGCTGATAGAGACCGACCTGAGTAGCGACAAAGGAGGCTGGCTGTCCCTCAATATAGCGGCGATGCTGGACACCGTATGCAAAAACTATCCCGATGACTACGGCAACATCATCCTTGACAAGAGCGGCACAAAATACGTGCACGGCGGCATAGCGATGTACGGCGGCGGCAAAAACTACTCCATAGTGGACTTCTCAGGCTACACGGGCGCAATAATGGATCAATACAATATCAACCTCGAAGTGTTGGCAATTCTGGGCGAAGGCGATCTTGCCATACAAGGCTCTACACTTCCGTTTGCGGCAGGCCAAGGAGACTTCCGCTTCTTCATGTTCGGCGCAAACAGCGCGTATCTGCCCGAATGAGAAGGGGCTAAAGCAAAATAATAAGTACACGGGCGCGTATACTCCCGTAAAATAACAAAAGGTGGAGGCAATATGAAAAAATTTCAAAAACTTGCCATTGTAGCGGTTATCCTCGCCATCGTCGCGTGCGCGGCGCTGTTTGCTGCGTGCAACAACGACAAGAAGCAGGACACTAACAACGCCACGGTCACGCTTACGCTGTACGCAAACGACGGCACGGACGCGTTTACCACTGAGACCATAGCGCCCAACGCGCTGAACTCCGTCAAAAAACCCACAAGGACGGGCTACGCCTTCGCCTGCTGGGCGTTCGACGCGCAAGGTACCCGCAAGGTGGAGGACGGCTACACATTCACAAAGGACGTAAAGCTGTATGCGCAGTGGACAAAGAATGTCTACAACGTCACATTCAAAGTGGACGGCACACAAATAGGCGAGGCGGAAAAGGTGCCATACGGCGAGGCGGCGACGGCGCCATCCCTCTCCGACTTCTGGCAGAACATCCCCGAAGGAAAGGCGTTTGACGGCTGGGACACGGACGAATTCGAAAGCGTGGAAAAGGACCTGACCGTAAACGCAAACTTGACAAACGCGGACTTTACTGTGCGATTTGAGGCGCATGATACGCTTGTTGCGCGCTTTGGCGGCAAGAGCGGCTCTGTGATCCCCACCCCCGCGGATCCCGAGATCGCGGGCTATGTCTTTGCAAACTGGCAGGGCTTCGAGGCGGGCAAAACCAAGTTCTCCGCAAACGCGACCTATGCCGCGCAATTCACTTTTGAGCCTCTTGGCGACATAGTGATCAAGACGGGCGGCATTGCAATAGAGGACGCGCTTGAGGCGCACGCGGGCGACGCGCCCACACTGAGCGCGGAGCTTACAAACGCGTATGACGGCATAACCTACAGCTACAGCTGGACGGTAGCTTCAAAGAGCTACAGCGGCGCGACCGTCACTTTGGACGCGCTGACGGGCGGCGAGTTTGAGGCAAGCGTGACCTGCACCGCTTCGGACAGCTTCGACACAGCCGAGGCGACCGCGACGACAACATTCGCCATAAATGTTTCAAGAGCGACTGTAGAGGTAAAGGCGGCAAGATCCGTGATCGAGTACGATTGGACGGGCGCCGAATTTGCAAACATCGTGACTGAAATAGGCGCTTCCGTTGATGATAACGACGGCGGCAGCTTCACTTACACGCTGGACGGCGAGGAGTTTACAGACGCGACCGCTCTGACAAAGGGCGGCGTGTACCTTGTCAACGTGCACTACGAGAGCGACAACCGCGAGGGCGACCTGGTGGTCACCGTCAAAATAAAGGCGGCGAAGATAGGCGACGTAAACTACACTCTGGAGGACGCGCTTGCGCAAGGCGGCGACATAGTGCTGTTTGGCGACGCCATACTCAGCGGAGACAACGAACTCAAAAACGGCAGCAAGCTGGTACTCCCCTACGACGGCAGCGATATTTTTGGAAACGAGATGGCAAAGGGCGGCGTTGAAAGGTTCTATATCGACAAAGAAAAGGAAGACACCTACCTCAAGCGCACGCTGGAGGTCAAGGGCAACCTCTCCGTCAAAGGCACGCTGGTCGTGGGCGGCACGATAGGATTCAACGACACGAACGCCTTCCAGGGCGCAACGTCGGGAGATTATTCGCAGATTGACCTCGCAGAGGGCGCAAAACTTACCGTGGACGAGGGCGGCAATGTCGCCGTGCACGGATTTATAAAGGGCGAGGGCGAAACCATTGTCAACGTGGGCGGGACGATGCTGATACACTTCGTTGTGCGCGACTTCCGCGGCGGCAGCTGCGCAGCGGGCGTATATCTTAGAACCACCGACAAAGTCTGTCCATTCAATCAATATGAGCTTCCCAGCGTGCAGACCTGGCTTACCGTATATGCGGGCGGAACGGTAAATGCGCATGCGCAACTTTACGCAAGCAGTCAATTCAATGACGCCGAATCCACGCTGATCTCATACGGCAAAGAAACGGGACTCATTCAGCTGCAAAACGGCTATATCAAGGCAAAGTACACCTCCCACTTTGACAGTACGAAGGGTAACGGCGCCATCACGGGCGGCGCGGACGTTGCGGCGCAACTTGCGGAACGCTTCCCCTGCACCA
This sequence comes from uncultured Clostridia bacterium, assembly GCA_947625225.1. Taxonomy (GTDB): domain Bacteria; phylum Bacillota; class Clostridia; order Christensenellales; family CAG-917; genus CAG-475. The sequence goes on from CANQNQ010000001.1 coordinate 218,281, forward strand.
CACAACTGGAGATACACGGAGATGTCAACATCGGATTCTTAAAACTGCAAGCATACGGCGTTACGATTTTTACATCTACCGTACATCTCTCCATCTCATATGCATACGACATCACTATCTCTTCGGGCAAGACTACCGTTCCCTACAAATTTAAGTTGCTGCCCGGCGCAAAGCTGACCGTCGCGCAGGGCGCAACGCTTGAAATGGGCGGCGGAACGGTAGCTTCGCTTATCGTTTATGAAGCTCAGGACTGGAAGGATACAACAAGCGCGGGTTACTTTGTGTATCCGCGCGGCAAAGCCCCCGCACAATTTGTGGTCAATGGCGCATTCGTCGTGGCAAGCGGCGCGGCGTTCGGCGGAAAGATCGCAAGCACAGTAAAAGGCGCAACGGTAACCATTGCAAACAACGCCACTTTGGCAGTCTCCTGCAGTGAAGGCTGGGCAAAAAGCGCAGGCACTCTGACCTTTGAGTCGACCATCACCTACACCGAAACCCGCGAGGCGGAGCTGGTGGGCGCAAACGGCAATGCAGCTAAGGCTGCTGCAAACACCACCTACACCTACAACGGCAGCGCGTGGGCATGATAAAATTTTGGCAAAGGGCGACGTCCGAAAGGGCGTCGCTTTTTTATATTCCGCACTTAAAATGCCAAATTTATATGCGTAAAACCGCGTATTTGAAAATATGAATACATACGCGCGCACTGCACATACTAGCTACAGCACAAAAAGGAGGTGCGGTATGGACGACAGAAATATTGTGAGAAAGCTGGCTCAGCTGACCAATATGAATGTGATGATACTCTTCATCCTCATTGCGTTTTTGGCGCTGTCGATTGGTCTGGCATTCTACTTCCTCGTTCCGGGCAGCGTCGGCTACGGCGTGGGCATCACCATGTTTGTAGTGGCGTCGTTGCTGTTTGTAATTGGCGAAGTCAACTACTTCTCCAAATCCAAGCGTATCGAGATGCAGAACTGACAAAGCAAGTTGTTTTCGAGCGCAAAAAATGCAGTCGTCTGACTGCATTTTTTTGTTTAGAAAAACGCTAAAAAGCAAAATCTCTGTGGAGTGAAGGTGCCCTTCACTTCACAGCCCTTACGGGAGTGGTGGCGGCGTAGCCGACAGCGGGGCGCAACTCCCGCGGTGCAAGACTTCGCGTAAGCGAATCTGCACACGTTTGCGCAAAATTGAGCAAAGCGAAATTTTCATTCGGCGCAAAAGAGATGAGCTAAATGAAACAGCCTGAGGGGATTGTCAATCAAATCTTGCTTATTTCAACTCCTTCCTTGGTGTCCTTCACGCTGTATCCCATCGCGGTTATCTGCGCGCGGATCGCGTCGGCGGTTGCCCAATCCTTTTCCCGTTTGGCTGCAGCGCGCTTTTCCACCAGCGCCATCACCTCGTCGGGGACTGCCTGGGCGGTCTTTGCCTCGTAGTACGCCACAAACTCGGCGGGCACGCGCCTGAAGAGGCCGAGCAAGCCGTAGGTCTTTTTCACGGCCTCCGCCTCCGCCGCCGCAGCGGGATCGCCTTCGCGCAGGCGTGCGCGTATATCCTTGAATACGCCAAACAGGTCGGCAAGCGCCTTGGCGGTGTTGAAGTCGTCGTCCATGGCGGCGTTGAACATCCTGTCCACCGCCTCAAACTCGCCCGCGGGCTTCAACCCCGACTTGTCCACCTCATCCAGCGTCTTGTAAAACAGATACATCTGCCTGTCCGCATCCTCAAAGAGGTTGTCCGTGATGTTGATGTCCGCGCGGTAGTTGGTCTGCAGCAGCGCAAACTTTATGCTTTCGGGGCTGTATTTGTCCAGCAGATCCGCCAGCAGCAGGCTGTTGCCCAGCGACTTGCTCATCTTCTGGCCGTTGACCTTTATAAGCCCGTTGTGTATCCAATATTTGGCAAACTGCTTGCCCGTGAGCGCCTCCGTCTGCGCGATCTCGTTCTCGTGGTGGGGGAATATCAAGTCCCTGCCGCCGCCGTGGATGTCTATCTGCTCGCCGAACGCCGCCCTGTTCATGGCGGAGCACTCTATGTGCCAGCCCGGTCTGCCCTTGCCCCACGGGGACTCCCAATATATCTCGCCCTCTTTGGCGGATTTCCACAGCGCGAAGTCCAGCGGATTGCGCTTGTTCTCCTCGTTTTCTATGCGCACGCTCTCGTATGCGTCCTCTAGCCTCCTGCCGCTCAGCTTGCCGTACCCGGGGAAGCTTTCCACTGCAAAGTACACGTCGCCGCGCTCGGTGGCGTAGGCGTGGCCGCTTGCGATAAGCCGGCTTACGAAGTCTATTATATTGTCTATGTTGCAGGTGGCTTTCAACCAAACAGTGGGTTCATCCACCTCAAAACGGCGCATTAAGTTGTCGATGCGCTCTATCATCATGCTCGCGTACTCCAGCGCCGGAATGCCCGTCTCCTTGGAGCGGGCGATTATTTTGTCGTCCACGTCGGTGTAGTTGCGCGCGTATTTCACCTCGTACCCCAGCTTCTCGAGGTATTTGCGGATTATATCGTAAATGAGCGCCTGGTAGGCGTGACCGATGTGGGCGTCGCCCGACACCGTTATGCCGCAGGCGTACATGTTCACCTTGCCCTCGTTGATGGGCACAAACTGTTCCTTTTTGCGCGTAAGCGTGTTGTAAATTTTCATATTCGTCCGTTTGAGCGGCGCCTCTGCGCCGTATTGTATATCAATCGTTGCCGTCCTCGCCGTCCATATTGTCCTCGTCGGTGGTAAGCGAATACCTGCAACTGTGTATGCCCGCCGCCTGCTCCAGCGCAAAGACGCGCTTGTTGATGCGAGCAAACTCCTCCAGCACGGGGTCGGGAAGACGCTGATCCATCTCAACGCGCTCGCCGTACTGTTTGACCACTCTGCCCGGCACGCCGACTACGGTGCTGTACGGGGGAACGTCCTTAAGCACCACGCTGCCCGCGCCTATCTTGCTGCCTTCGCCTATGCGCACAGGCCCCAATATGCTTGCGCCTGCGGACACCATAACGCCGTTTTCAAGCGTGGGATGGCGCTTGCCCGTATGCTTGCCCGTGCCGCCCAGCGTAACGCCTTGGTACAGCACGACGTCGTCGCCTATCTCGGCGGTCTCGCCTATCACAACGCCCACGCCGTGGTCGATGAACACGCGCGTGCCTATCGTCGCCGCGGGATGGATGTCTATGCCCGTCTCTTTTTTAGCCTGCCAACTTAGCCACAACGCGTAGCGTTTGTGCCCCTTAAGCCAGCTTTTGTGCGCGCGACGGTATATCGAAAGCGCCTTGTATCCGGCATAGGTCATCGCCGCCGTGCGCCTGTCTATGGCGGCGGGGTCGGATTCCATTATCTTGTCAAGATCGCGCTTTTGCGCCTCTTTTATGGTCATATAAACTCCCAAATCGGCAAAAACCGCTCTGCCGACTCACTTATCCTCGCCGTCCGCAGCGTCCTCGGCGGGCTTGGCCTCTTCCTCGGCCTCGTCGGAACTCTTTGCGGGAAGTTGCTTAACTGCCTCGGTCTTTGTCAGATCGGACTTTTCTCCGCGGTTGACCTTGGAAGAAAACAGTCCGTTATCATCCGAGCTGTCCTCGCCGAACAGCGCGTCGATCTCGTCCTCGTAGATGGTTTCCTTTTCGTACAGCAGCTTGACCATCGCGTCCATGATGTCGCGGTGCTCGCGCAGGATCTTAAGCGCAACGGCGTACTGTTGGTCAAGGATGCTCTTTATCTCGGCGTCTATCTTGGCTGCCACCTCGTCGCTGTAGTTCAGCTGAGTCTGGTAGTCCCTGCCCAAGAAAACTTCCTCGCTCGCGCCAAGGTACATATTGCCAAGCGTGTCGGACATACCCCACTCCGTGACCATCTTGCGCGCAAGTTTGGACGCGCGTTGCAAGTCGTTTGACGCGCCCGTGGACACGTCCTGAATGACTATCTCCTCCGCGGCTCTGCCCGCCAGCAGCATGGCGATGTTGTCAAGCAACTTGCCCTTGGTCTGGTGATTGTCGTCCGTCTCGGGCAGGGTGATGGTGTAGCCCGCCGCCATGCCTCTGGGGATTATGCTGACCTCGTGCACGCAGTCACAGTGCTTCATCAGCTTTGCGACGATGGCGTGTCCGCTTTCATGATATGCGGTGATGCGCTTATCTGTTTCGGTGACAAGCCTGCTCTTTTTGGCGGGGCCCGCCATGACCTTGTTGATGGCCTCGCTGATGTCTTTCATGGATATCAGCTTGCGGTTGTCGCGCGCGGTGAGTATCGCCGCCTCGTTGAGGATGTTCTCTATATCCGCGCCCGTAAAGCCCGAAGTCAGCCTGGCAAGGCTCTTGAAATTGACCTCCGCCGCGAGCGGCTTGTTGCGCGCGTGCACTTTGAAGATCTCCTCCCTGCCCTTGACGTCGGGGATGTTGACGTATATCTGTCTGTCAAATCTGCCCGGCCTCATGAGAGCGGGGTCGAGGATGTCCGCGCGGTTGGTCGCCGCCATCACGATTATGGAGCTGCTCGCCTCGAAGCCGTCCATCTGCACAAGCAGCTGGTTGAGCGTCTGCTCGCGCTCGTCGTTGCCGCCGCCGAGGCCCGCGCCTCTCTGTCTGCCGACGGCGTCTATCTCGTCTATAAAGATGATGCAGGGCATGTTCTTTTTTGCCTGCTCAAACAGGTCTCTCACACGCGACGCGCCCACGCCCACGAACATCTCCACAAAGTCCGAACCGCTTATGGAGAAAAAGGGCACGTTCGCCTCGCCCGCGACCGCCTTTGCAAACAAAGTCTTGCCCGTTCCGGGAGGGCCGACAAGCAACACGCCGCGCGGGATACGCGCGCCTATCTCGGTATACTTTTTGGGATATTTGAGGAAGTCCACGATCTCCTGCAGCTCCTGCTTTTCCTCCTCGGCGCCCGCGACGTCGCTGAAGCGCACCTTGATGTCGCGCACCTGATTGGCGGAGGTCTTGCCGAAATTCATCGCCTGGTTGTTCATGCCCGCGGACTTGCGCAGGATTATAATAAACACAATGAACAGTATGGCGTACAATATGATGGGCACCAGCAAACTGCTCAGCAGCGAGCCCTTGGACGGGTCGTTGTAGGAGATGGGTATCGTGCGGATGGCGTTTGCGAGCTCGGCGCTGCCCTCGGTGCCGCTGCTCTCTACTTCCTCCGCCCACTTCTCGAGGTCCTCGGAAAGTACTGCCCTTGCGGGCACGTTGGCATAGTAGCCTTTGCCGTCTCCCTTGATCTTTATGTTGACGCTGTAAGTGCCGTCTACGCTTAGCGCCTCTACCCTGCCTTCCTTGACAAGCGATTCAAGAGACACGTCGCCCTTTTCCCCCGTATAGCCCGCATAGCGCAGCTCTTTGGGAGAGGTAAGCGTATATGCCAGAATGATGGCAACGATGACAAGCAATATCACAGCTACGATGATGATAGTGCGTCTGGTGGATGGTTTCATCTGTCCTCCTTAATGGGCATAAGAACTTCTGGTGTTCTACCATTATAGAAATTAAATATAAAAAAGTCAATGCAACGCGGCCATTTTTGCGCGCCTGCGCGACATTATACTTTCTTATTATTGCCAATAATAACCGAAAATTGTTAAATTCAAATTAAATATCGCTACGCAAGGAGGATTTTTTTCTTCCGTTGATTTGGGGACGTGAGCAACACCGCTTGAAATGTTAGATTTGACGAAGACAAATGTAACATTTTTGCTCCGTCCCCAACTTTATCGACCCGGCAGCATGTTTCAAACGAGAGCGCAAGCGATTTTGCTGTTTTTATAAAAATTTTTATAGAGCGGAATATATCATATCTGCCACTTTACCTGCGATTTCCGTTGCGTAAACATGCGGTACGGACATCAACTGCATAAGTGCGTCGCCGCTGTTTTCCGCGACCACCGCCAAAATCCCGACGTCGCCGAAGCGCGCTTTTTTGCCCTTTATCGCGGCGGGACACACTCCGTCGTCGCGCAGCACGATCTGCCCCACTCTGTCCGCCTGTCCAAGGCTTGCGTCCACGGCGATTATGGGCGCGCCCTTGTGCGCGGCGACGATGAATTCCATCCAATCCTGCATGTTTTTGCCGTTGACGGGATGCTCCTCCGTGCCGTACACAAATGCTTCCAGCCCATACTTGCCGGTGAGCAAGGTGCCCACCATGGGGCCTACGGAGTCGCCGGAGATGGACATCGTGCCAAAGCACACCACCACGGGGCGGACGTCCTGCCCCGCGGGCGGCGTCTTGGGCGGCGTTTTGTCCGCTTCGTGGCGCTTGTTTTCTGCGGTCGCTGCCCTCAGTGCGTCTTTGATGAGGTTGTTTTCGAGGTTTTTTGTGACTTTGTTCATTGTGGGGATTGTTGTCAAACCTCAAAAAAATATACCCTCCGCGTCAAATGTCGCAATATTTTTTTGTTATATCCTGCCAATTTGCATTTTTAAGTTGCATAAAGCGTAATGATTGGTTATAATGATTCTAAGTATATGCACGCAGGCGCGTGTACATATAAAGGAGCCTCATATGACCTTTGCCATGCTTGGCGCCGTCAAGGCGGTGGACGTCGTATTTTATGCGCTGTTGGCGCTCGCATTTGCGGGCGGGCTTTTCGGCGGTCTCAAGAGGGCGTTCAAGGGCTTCTATATAGGCGTGATAACCGTGCTGGCGGCAATGCTGCTGACCAGCGCGACGATAGTGCCCGTGCGCAAGCTGGACGTATGCCAAGACCTTACCTCCTCGCTGGAGTCCTCCACTTCCGATTGGGGGCAGGCGTTCACCACGCCCATCTACATTGCCCGCGACGACAACGGCGCGCCCGTGCGCAACGACAAGGGCGAGATAGAGGACTTCTATGTGGAGCTTGGCGACGGCGTGCGCGTCAGTCTTAAGGACGCGGCGGACGCGGGGCTTGCCAGCAAGACAAAGGCGAAGACCGCGCTGAGGCTTGCGCGGCGCTTTGTAAACGAAGACAACGACGGCACTTCCCTCGCCCGATACGCGGCGGACGCGTTGGCGAATCTGATAATAGAGGTAGTGACGTTTGTCATATACAGCGTGGCGATAGCGGTGATATTGGTACTGCTGAGGGTGTTTGTGTTCAAGCGCATGCACGACTCGGACAGCCTTGCCATCCAATTGACGGACAGGATATTGGGCGCGCTGGTGGCGGCAACGGTGGCGATGATAGTATTGTTGCTGGCGTTGGCGATAATAAGGGCGGCGCTTGGCACGACTGCGGGCAGCGGCAAATACTTCGCGACGGCTCCGGGCACGGGATATCTGTATATGCACAATCCCATGTACCAGCTGCTCAACAAGATATTCGGTTGATCTTGCGGCGCAAGCCGCATAAAAAACATATGAAAATGCAATTTTCCAGGAGGGATCTATGAAAGCATTGCGCAGCACTCTGACATTTGTTCTGGGACTGTTTTTGGGCATAATCATGCTCATCATCGCCATAGTCGGCGTGGTCCTGGGCATAGGCACAACCATGACCGTCAAGGACATCGGCGACAAGACCGGCATCGACATCGTCGGCGAGGACAGCGCGCTGTATTCGCAGACGCTGCTTGACGCGATAAAGAGCGTGCTTGGCGACATACAAAACTTCGACACGCTGTCGCTGAAGGACTTGTACGACCACTACGGCATCTCCCTGTTCAAGGAGATGAGCGATCTGGACCTGTCCCAAAAGGAGTTTTACACCATCGCTCTTATGGACATCGTGGATGACTGGTCTCTGCTGACCAATTCCATAACGCTGGACGACGTCGGCACGATAGCGAAGGTGGACTTCACAAAGTACGATCTGCCCATTCTTGAGGACAATCTGCAAAACAACATCAACTCCGCGCTGGACAACATCCTCAACTCGCTCAACGACGACCTGTCCATCCGCGCCATAAAGGACAAGTTCGGCATAGACCTGGGCGCTGCGGACAACGCCATGCTTAGCCAACTGCAGGACCTGAGGCTCAGCCAGTTCGGCAGCGTGATCGACGTGCTGACAGTCGACACCCTGCTCGCCGCCGACGCGGACACCTTCGTCCCCGAAGGCACCCACGCCGTGTATCACAAGGCGGACAGATATGAGGAAGTCCCCGCGGCGCAGCTTTCCTCCACAACGGCGACAGTCGGCGCAGAAACCTATATCGCGGGCGGCATAGACGCCGACGAGGACGGCAAATTTGACAAAGCGGATGTAAGAGAATTGCGCTACATCCTCAAGGACGGCGAGTACGTCGTGGACAACACCTGCTACAACGAGGAGCACGCGGACGTCACCTACTACCGTCACCTGCTCTACGAAAAGGCGACCGCGGCGGGCGCTGAAAACTACATCGTTGCCTACGCCAACCGCATCGCCACCATCGAGGGTCAATCCTTCACGCTGGTGGAAAAGGGCTTTGTGAGCATAGACAATCTCTACAACCGCACAAACGCGGGCTCAACGCGCACTCGCGTCGTCGATACGATGAAGAACGGCTCCGTCGTGATCGGCAGCGGCATGATCGAAGAGCGCATTGAGGGCGACTCCTACAACGATTGCGGCTACTTCACGATGAAGACCGAGGATATGGACAAAGACAGCATGCTGTCCGCAATTGAGGGCAGGCGCGAGGACGTCGCCGCGGGCACGACCGTGTACCGCAGGATACACACCGGCACCGCCAATCCGGTGCTGCAAATGATAAACTACTTCACCATCGGCGAGTTGCAGGACGCGGACGACGTCATCAAAAACGCCAAGATCGGCGACATCATCGATGTGGACGCGCCCGACGCCTCCAAGGTCCTCAAGGCGCTGAGAAACAGCACGCTGGACACCATCGGCAGCGATATCAACTACGTCATCCTCGACGATATGATGAACATCGTCAAATACGAATACGATCTTGATCCCAACGGCATGTACGTCAAAATAATTGACGGCGAATCATTCTACTACACTCTCTACAACCCCGCCCTTCATGACGCGCTGAGTTACGAGAGATACACCAGAAAGCCCGACGTTGAGGGCGTGAAGTACTCCTCCAAGGTGTTGCAACGCTTTGCGGGCGAAACTCTGGACTCGCTGTCCACCGCGTTTGACGACCTGCTGCTGTCCGACGTGCTGGATATAATGCCCGACACGTACAAGGCGGCGGATCCCGAACTGCTCGATAAGTTCAAGTCCACCGAGACGACCGATCCCGAAGTCATAGCGGCGCAGAAGCAGAGGATTTACTACTTCGATACCGAAACCATGCTGTACAGAGTGGTCACGCCCGAAGACATGCGCAAATTGGACGCGTCTCCCGAACCGCCCGAATACCTCGTTATCGACAAACAGAGCGAGGACGTCGCCGTGCTCAAGAAGCTGGCGTTCGTAAAGGTCAACGAACTCGCCACCGCAATGGACACCGTTATGGAAGAGCTGTTCATTGACGAGCTGATCGATATTGTCAAGTATTATCAAGTGGAAAAAGGCGAGGGCGAAGTTGAGCAATACCTCGTTGAATGGGACAACAAGACCGTGATAGACAAGGGCGGCAACACCGTCGAAAGAGCAGGCGGCGGCGATCCCGTGTTGAGCGACGACACTCCCATTGTCTACGTGTTGAATGCCGGCATCAGCGGTCCGTTTATCCATAGAGATTATAAGTATGTGGAGCTTGACAACAGCGAAACGGCAGGTTCTCAGTTTGGCGTATCGGCAACACCCTTCTACTATGAATATAAGCCCGCCAACACCAAAGAGTTGGTAAACGAGAAGTTCTTGACAGGCAATTTGTTCTACAAAAACGACGCGGGCAAATATATCTACAATCAGCAGCTTATCGGTTTCTTATGTTTCCAGGCAAACAAGGCCGGCGGAAACGAAGAGTTGCTCAACAAGCTGTATTACTGCGAGGAATCGGAAGGCTCCACAGACAACGTTGGATACAAATATGAGTGCACCGAGGAAAAGAAGCTGTATGTGGATCTGCTTGGCACGGCAACCGAGTATAACAAGGACAACCTTATGCATTGGTTCTTGAACAAATACTACAAGCAGGACGGCAGCTACTTTGTGGACAAAAACGATTCCATGTATGCGTTTGATCCCGAAGAAGATCTGACATATGCACAGAAGTTCTGCGAAGATATTTATGTCAAGGCTGAAGACGGCGAGTATGTGTATGTCAATGGCGCTTATATCGCTTATGACGCGTCCGCGCACGAGGGCCTCGACCGCTACAACAAAGTGATCGGCTATATAGCGGAAAAAAATGAAGTAAATTATACCAACAAGGATTCGTCCGGATCTCAACCGATGAAGTACGGCACATTCTACAGAGTGAATGTTACCCAAACCAAGAGCTCGCTGGTGCTGCAGTACCTTGCAGATTCGACGGTAAACACCATGAGCGACTCCATTGACAAAGCAACGCTCAGCGATATAATCGACATCACGCCCGATTCCATATTCAACAACGAAAGCCTGCGCAATGCAAAGTTGACGGAGATTGCAGAAAAGATGGAAAATACCTTCACCTCCATGACGTTGGGGCAGTTGTTCACCGTTGCAAACATCACCGATGTTGCTCCTGAGGTGCGCGACGCATTGGTCGATATGACTATCCCCCAATTCTTCTCCTGCCTGAAGTATGATTCTGGAATGGGTATCTATGTGGATATCCTCTCCTACCTTGACGCGGCGCCCGTTGAAACTCCGTAACGAGCAAACAAACTTAAATCCAAAAACAGCGGCGTTTGCCGCTGTTTTTGTATGCTCCGCTCTCTGCTGGACAAACGCGGGCGGCAATGATATAATAAGCTTACAACACAGCTGTTTTGCGGTGGCGCTGCGCTCACACATTTCGCAAACTTGCCAAATCGCGCGCTTGAAGAGCGCATACCGCGCATATAAAGGTGCTTTTATGGAAAAATTCACCCCAAATCACATCGAGATCCGCGGCGGCAGAGTCCACAACCTCAAGGGCATTGACGTGGACGTCCCGCTCAACAAAATCGTGGGCATTGCGGGCGTGTCCGGCAGCGGCAAATCCTCGCTGGCGCTGGGCATTCTGTATGCGGAAGGCTCCCGCCGTTACCTCGAATCGCTGTCTACCTACACGCGTAGGCGCATGACGCAAGCCGAAAAGGCGCAGGTGGACGAGGTGCTGTACGTGCCCGCCGCGCTGGCACTGCGCCAACGTCCGTCCGTACCCGGCATACGCAGCACGTTCGGCACGGGCACGGAGCTGCTGAACAGTCTGCGCCTGATGTTCTCTCGCCTCGCCTCCCACCGCTGCCCCAACGGGCACTACGTCCCGCCCTCTCTCAATGTCGCCGCGGGGCTGGAGCTGGAGTGTCCCGAATGCGGCGAACTCTTCTTCGCTCCCGGCGCGGAGGAGCTGGCGTTCAACAGCCAAGGCGCGTGCAAACGCTGCGACGGCACGGGCATAGTGCGCATTGTGGACGAATCCACGCTGGTGCCCGACGAATCCCTGTCCATAGACGAGGGCGCCGTGGCGCCGTGGCAGACGTTGATGTGGTCCCTGATGAAGGACATCGCCCGCGCAATGGGCGTGCGCACGGACGTCCCCTTCAAAGACCTGACCCCCGAGGAGCGCGACATCGTGTTCCACGGGCCCGCGGTAAAGAAAAACATTATCTACCAAAACAAGACCAGCGGCGCGATGGGCGACATGGATTTCACCTACTTCAACGCCACCTACACCGTGGAAAACGCGCTGTCCAAAGTGAAGGATGAAAAGGGAATGAAGCGCGTGGAGAAGTTTTTGAGGCAGGACGTCTGCCCCGACTGCGGCGGCACAAGACTGTCCGAGGCGGCGCGCGCTCCGAGGTTGCGCGGCATATCCTTGGCGGATGTCTGCACAATGACACTGTCCGACCTGATAGATTGGGTACATGGCGTTCCAGCTTCCCTGCCCGCCGAAATGAGGCCTATGGCGGAAAGCATTTGCGCGTCCTTCGATACCGCCGCAAAGCGACTGATGGATCTGGGCTTGAGCTACCTCACGCTCGATCGCGCGGCGTCCACTCTGTCCACAGGCGAGAGACAGCGCATGCAGCTGGCGCGCGCCGTGCGCAACCGCACAACGGGAGTGCTGTACGTGTTGGACGAACCATCCATCGGCCTGCACCCCTCCAACCTCGAAGGGCTTACGGGCGTCATGCACGACCTCATCGCGGACGGCAACTCCATAGTGCTTGTGGACCACGATATAAACGTGCTTAAAGAGGCGGATTGGCTTATAGAGCTTGGCCCCGACGCGGGCGCGGGCGGTGGCGAAATAATAGCGCAAGGCACGCTTGAGGACATCAAAAACAGCAAAATCTCCCGCATCGGCGGGTTTTTGAGCGGCAAACAAAAGGTGGTCTCGGAGGGCAAAGTTCCGCAGGACGAATTGTTTTCGCTTGGCACAATAGAGCTTTCTACCAATCAAATACACACTGTAAAACCCTTGTTTGTGCAATTTCCCAAAGGCAGGCTGACCGCGGTGACGGGCGTCTCCGGCAGCGGCAAAACCACCTCCGTGCTTGAAAGCCTCATCCCCGCGCTGGAAGCAAAGATAAAAGGGACGGCTATGCCCGCGCATATTGTCGACGTGCGCGCGGACGGCATATCCCAAATCAAATTGATAGACTCCGCGCCGATTGGCATCAATGTGCGCTCCACCGTGGCGACCTACGCGGACGTGCACGACGAACTGAGAAAAGTGTACGCCAAGACCTCCGACGCAAAGGCGCGCGGATATAAGGACGGCGACTTTTCCTACAACACGGGCAAACTGCGCTGCCCCACCTGCGACGGCACGGGCACCATAAGCCTGGACGTGCAATTTTTGCCCGATGTCGAGATAACTTGCCCCGACTGCGGCGGCAGCAGATACTCCAAAGAGGCAAGCCTTGTGCGCCGTCCTCATAAACACGGCGAGGGCGCGCATACCCTGCCCGAACTTATGGATATGAGCATTGACGAGGCGCTCGCGGCGTGTTCGGATCTGCCAATTGTGGAAAAACGCCTGCGCGTGCTGCACGACCTGGGGCTTGGCTACCTCACTCTTGGCGAGCAGACCCCCAGCCTGTCCGGCGGCGAGGCGCAGCGCCTGAAGCTGGCAAGCGAGATGGGCAGAGGCCAGGCGGACACCGTATTTGTGTTTGACGAGCCCACAATAGGCCTGCACCCGCTGGACGTGGACGTGCTGCTGAAAGTGTTCAGAAAACTCATCTCAAACGGCGCGACCGTGATAGTCATCGAGCACGATTTAGACGTCATCAAAAACGCGGACTACGTCGTGGATATGGGCCCCGGCGGCGGCGAAAAGGGCGGTAAAATAGTCGCCTGCGGCACACCAGAACAGATCTGCCGCTGCCCCGAAAGCGTTACAGGCAAGTATCTGCGAGAATACATAAACTTGTAACAAAAACACACTTTATAATATTGTTTTTATTGGTTTAAGTTGATGTTGCGGTGTGTGGCGATAAGTTCATCCACACCTATCGCACGCCGACCGCAGGACGCCGCTGCCGCCATACACGTAACGTTTGTGCCGAAAAATTCTCCGCTTTCATCTACGCATATAGCGGGGAATTTGTAGTTTCCGGACTTCAAATGTTGGATATTGCGGTAGCCGTGCTCCTCCAACCATGCAAAGAGGCGTTGCGCCTCATCGTCGCTGTAGTGTACCAAAATTTGTTCTGTTTTTTTCATAAAAAAATACCTCCTGTTTTTCACCACAAGAGATAAAAAAGAGCCCATTGTCACAATGAGCTTCACATCCCGCCCATCGTTCAGCCTTTGGCACCTTGCCATTTATCCGGTAGGTTGCCGTGCGGTCATAGGGGCTGTCCCTCGCGCATCTCTTGATGGTGTGGCTTTATTATATTGACCCGCCGCCGTTTTGTCAATGGTTAAATGAAATTTTTGTGTGTACACAATTGTATTTTTTATGCTTTGCTTTAGACAAATTCTTCCTGTACATCTATACGTTGCCTTCGCTCATTAACCCTATAAAATTCGCAAGCTCGTTTGATGGGGACCCCTTTTACGCCGGGGCGGGGCAACATTTCACAGGATTATTGCCTTCTCCGCCCGTTCGAGTCCCTCTCTTTTCGTTGGTGATACAAAAACAGTCCGCCTGCGCCAAAGGCGCCCACCAAGCACAAAAATTAGGTAAACCATATCCACATCTTTGATGTGTGATATTGTGAACCGTTAAGATTTTTCTCGGGGTCCCCGCAAAATTATGAAATGATTTTGTGGGGTAAAATCGCGGTAGTACATCAAAAAAGCTTGTGACCTTTTCGTGCTTTTGGTAAAACAAAAGCACGTCAGGTCAACGTGCTTTTTTGATGTGGCGCCTGTTGAGGGACTCGCTCCGCTCGACATATAAAACTTCCTCACACATCTATACTTTAGCCACATTCGTCATGTACATCTATACATTGCCTTCGCTATCACGCCGGGGCGGGGCAACAATTCACCGGATTGTTGCCTTTTCCGCCCGTTCGAGTCCCTCTTCGATAGTTGGAGATACGAAACAATTCCACCCATCTGGGTGGAATTGTTTCGTATGGCGCCTGTTGAGGGACTCGAACCCCCGACACTTCGGTTAACAGCCGAATGCTCTACCGACTGAGCTAAACAGGCAAATTTGTTTTGCTTGTATATAATAATATTATTCATTCCTTTTGTCAAGTACATTTGACCAAACAGGAAAATTGTTTTTATTCTCTCTTTATTTATCAATATTTTTTGTTTTTCTTCTCTAATTTTATTTGTCTTTTTTTACCCTTTGTTTTTTTTTCTTCTCCTCCATACTTAAATTTTTTCTCTTTCATTTTTATTTTTTACTTTTTTTTTATCGTTTCTTGTATTTATTTTTACCCTCTATCCACTACTACCCGCTTGACAATTTGTTAAAGTGAGATGATAATATATATAATTTTTTTTGATCTTATGGCAGATGTGTTGTTGGATTCGCTTATAGACAGCCTTAAGTTGCTTGCGGTGGTGGCTGTGTGCACCTACATCATCGCGCTGATCGAGCCAAAGCTGTCCCGCGCCGTGCGGCTAAAAGGCAAACTCGCTCCACTTATCGGGGTGAGCGTCTCTCTGTTGCCCCAATGCGGCTTTTCTGTAGTCGCGACGGATCTATTCCAAAAAAAACACATAACCATCGGCACGCTTGTCGGTATATATCTCGCCACTTCGGACGAGGCGCTGCCCATCTTTTTGAGTTATCCCGAAAAAGCGCTGCATGTGCTGCCGTTGCTCGGCTTGAAATTTGTGATAGGTCTTGTCGCAGGCTACGCTCTGGATTTGATTTTTGTAAAAAATCGCCGCTCGGTGGAGCATCACCTGAGCCACTGCAACGACAAATACAATATAAAACTGATGCACTGCGAAAGCGCGGAATTGGTGGATAATGACGCGCCGTCCAATACGGTTTGCTGTTGCGATGAATGCAGCCACAGCGACTGTCCGAAGGTTGATATCTGCGAGCACTGCGGCCACATTCACATTGACCACGATGATTGTTGCAAGGATGAACACCCAAAAGGCATCTTGTTCGATTATTTACAGAAAAAACAGTTGAAAGCACAAAAAGAGGCAAATAAAGACAGATTTTTGATAAAACCACTTCTTCACTCTTTGGAAATTTTTGCATACGCGCTAATTGTAAACATAGTGTTTGGGATCATATTTTATTTTGTCGGACTAGATAAGATAGTGGCGTTTTTGACGGCAAACAAATATATTGCTCCGCTACTTTCGGTTTTGGTGGGTATAATACCAAATTGCGTGTCGTCTATAATCATAAGCGAGCTTTATATATTCGGCGGGCTGGGCTTTGGCGCCGCGATAGCGGGACTTTGCATGAACGCAGGCGTCGCTTTTGTTTTTCTTTTCAAAAAGAAGGAAAATATAAAACAAAGTCTGCTTGTTTTCGCGCTGGTATTTTTTATAAGCGTCGCTGTGGGATACGCCGCGTCTGCCGCCTGCGGTTTTGAGGCTTTGCGGTTGTAAATGTGGATAAAGTGAGGGACTGTGAACAAAATGTTGATATTCTTAAAAAGTTATCCACATATTGTAGAGGCAGAAAAACACAAAATATTGTTGTTTGTTTAGTATAAAAAGACAAGGCATTGTGTGAGGAAAAATAAAATCTACTTGTCAACAGAGCTTATTTATGTTATCATTATTAAAGAAATAATAAATAAATATAGAAAGGCGAGATATGAAAGTTATTTGTCAAGGAAACGAATTGAGCGACGCACTGTCAAAAGTGGTCAAAGCGCTGCCCGTCAAGAGGACAAATCCCATTCTGGACGGGATAAAAATAACCGCAAGCGGCGAGACATTGACGTTGTTTGCCACCGATACCGAACTTGCTATCGAAAAGCGCATAAACGCGCAAGTGCTCATCGAGGGCGAGATAGTCGTCCCCGGCAAACTGTTTGCGGACTACGCCAAAAAGATAGAGGAAGAAGAGGTTGAACTTGACGGCACAAACGCCGCAAAACTTGTGATAAGATACCTCGACAGCGAGCTGCAGATCAAGGCGATGAGCGTCGACGAATATCCCGAATTCAAGCAGGTCAACACAGAGACATCCTTTGTCATAATAAAAAAACAGCTTAAGGATATCATTGGCAAGGTCATATTCAACGTGTCCGTGGATGAGGCGCGTCCTTCTTTGAGAGGCGTTTGCCTCAATGTAAAAGATGAGGAAGTAGAGGCTGTCGCGACCGACGGTTACAGACTTGCCCTCACCCGCGCGGTGATAAGAAACAACGGCGTCATCAAAAAGATAGTGGTCCCCGCAAAGAGCATGAACGAGCTTTGCCGCCTGCTTGACGACGATGATGAGACCGTGACTGTGTATGTTGAGGACAACTACCTTATGGTGGACCTGTTCCACACCAAGATAGTCACCCGCCTCATCAGCGAGGAATTCTTGAACTACGAAAAGATAATCCCCAACAACTTTACAACGCAGGTCACCATAGACAAAAAGTTGTGCGAAAACGCCATCGAGCGCGTGTCCCTTATAAACAGAATAGACAAAAAAGCGTACGTCAAGATGGAGATCAAAGAGGAGTATATCCTGCTCAACGCGCACAGCGATGACGGAGAGATAAACGAAAAGATAGCCATTGCCCTGCAAGGCAAAGATCTGACCATCGGCTTCAATGCAAAATACCTGACGGACTGCATGCACGCCATCGAGTCGCCAATGATAACACTCAACTTCACGACGTCCACCGCGCCCGGCATAATAAAAGGCGAGGATAACAGGTGGCTGTACCTGATACTGCCACTGCGCGTCATCGCGTAACGACAAAATAAAACTTGATGAGAGAAAGCGGCTTGGCGGAATTGTCAAACCGCTTTTTACAAAGACATACAACTTATATAAATGAGAGGAAAGCTAAAAAAGAGGACAACAACAATACTCTGCGTTTTTGCGGCGTTTGTAGCGGCGCTTGTTGTGCTGTTGACTATAGTGTGTCAAAGCAAGAGATTGTTTGAGGGGGAGGACAGCGCGGAAAATTATGAGTATGTAATATCTGATATAGAAGGTATTAAAGAGGCAAATCCGCGCATATCCGATATAGCGATGCTAGGCTCGCATGACGCGAACACATATAATATTGACGTCAAAAACAGTTTGAGCGGAGAAACAAAAGACGGCGTGAAAATATTGAGAGACCTGGCGCCGGGAGTGTTTTACAGATATTCCAAGACGCAGACTGACGACATATACGCTCAACTTACAAAAGGCGTGAGATATCTGCATATAAAATGTTCGTATCAAGGCGGCGAGTGGTATTGTAGTCACGCCATCCTTTGCGACAAACTTGACGTATATGTGAAACAAGCAATAAAATTTCTTGAGAGCCACCCCGGCGAGATAGTGATATTGACATTCCAGATCATGTATGCCGAGAACTCCACCGCGGCGGAATTTTGCGACTACGTGTATGGCGGGATAGAATATGATGGGCTGACACTTAGCGACTTTATGCCGTTTGAAAACTTGTACTACCGCGAGATAACCTACAATCAACTTACCTTAAACGGGACTCAGGCGGGCGCGCTGATCATGTTGGAGGGGAAGGACGACGAGTTTGACAGAGGCGAGTTTTTCAAGAATATGTATGACAGCAAATATAAAGCCAAATTTAGCACAGAATATCATTATTTGTCCGCAACTTGGCACAACACGATGAAAGCAAAAACCATGGCGAAAAAGCTGGACGCAAAGTGTGAGCAGATGGACGTAGAAAAAGAGAAGTATGAAGGATATTTCCGCGTGATGCAGATAAACACGACGCCAAACGCGAAGGATGTTTTTGAAACAGCGTTTGCTTGGTCGCTGATGGCAAAGGCAAAAAAACACAACGTCGAGATGTTGGAAAACCCCAACTTTGATAAATGGATGAAGTATATGCCCATTGTGCAATGCGATTTTTCCACCTCCGCAAACGACGATTTCAACAGAAGAATAAACGCAAAAATAAGGGAGTACAACACAAAACTTATAGAGAATATGACGGCGCAAAATTTATAATAAAAAAATAAAAACAAATATTTTACACAATCAAAACAAACAAATAAACATTTATTTTGAGTAACAAGAGGGAAATTATAAAAATAAGAAAAGAGCAGATAGAGGCTGTTGTTGAAAACAAATACAGCAAAAAACCAAGTGGCGTAAAAAACGCGCGGCGCATGGCAAAACAATTTGGATTGAAATAAAAAAACGCCGACTGAACGGTCGGCATAATTTTATAAAATTCAGCGTTTGAGGATCATATTTTTGAGATCCGCGACAATGATCTTCATTTTGGGATCGGAGCGCAACTCCTCCGCGACTTTGTCCCTTGCGTGGATGACTGTGGTGTGATCGCGCCCGCCGAACATCTCCCCTATCTGCACAAGCGGCATGGGCAGGATCTCTGTGATGAGATAGATGGCGATCATCCTCGGCTCCACAATATTTTTGGTTTTCTTTTTTGAAAAGATGTCCGCTTGAGTGATGTTGAAGTACTTGCACACGGTCTCCACGATGTCGCTGGCGTCCACGGTGTCCTTTTTGTCCTCAATAAAGTCGCTGAGCGCCTCATACGCCAGCTCGCGCGTGTTGATGACGGAGTTTGTGAGGGAGCTGAAAAACACTATCTTGTTGAGCAAGCCCTCCATTTCCCTGATGTTGGAGGTGGCGTTTTCCGCAATAAATTCCGCAACGTCGTCGGACAGCGTAAACTTCAGTTGCGCCGCCTTGTTTTTAAGTATAGCTATCCTTGTCTCCATATCAGGAGACTGGATGTCCACCGTAAGCCCCCAGCCGAAGCGGGTACGCAGCCTCTCCTCAAGCGTGGTGAGGTCCTTGGGCGATTTGTCCGAGGTGATGATGATCTGCTTGTTGGCGTGATACAGGTCGTTGAATATGTGGAAAAACGCCTCCTGAGTCGCGTCTTTGCCGATGAGGAACTGCACGTCGTCTATCATCAGCACGTCGCAGGAGCGGTACTTTTCCCTGAAGCGGTTGTTTTCCTCGTTGGATTTGTTGCGGATGACGGAAATAAGCTCGTTCATAAGCGTCTCTGCGCTTACGTACAGCACGTTGGTGCGCGGCGAATTTTTGTAGAGGAAATTGCCTATCGCGTGCAGCAGGTGCGTCTTGCCAAGCCCCACGCCGGAGTAGATAAACAGCGGGTTGTATCTTCCGCCCGGCTCCTCCGCCACGGTGCGGCATGCGGCAAGCGCGTAGGTGTTTGACTTGCCTTCAACAAAATTTTCAAAGGTGTACTTTTCAAGGAATGGGCATTTTTTTGGCTGAGACGCGACCGATCTGTTGTCGGTGGTGACAAAACCTTCGTGCTCCAAAAACACGCTCTGCTTGTTGATAAACTCGTCCTTTTTGTCGGGAGTGGTGATGACGACGTCCGTAACGGACGAGTTGATGGAGGACACCACCTCTTTTATGCTGTCGAGATATTTGGAGTCTATCGTGCGCTTCGCCGTTTGCGAGATGGTGCACAATATCAGAGCGCCGTCCACAAAACAGACGGGTTGCAGTTTGTCTATCCAGACCTCGTAACTTATGGTCTGGATGGTGATGGAAAGCTTGTTTTTTGCTTCCGACCAAAAATCTTCGACATTTATCATAGTTCAGATATTATAACAGAAAATCCGCGCAATTCAAGCGAAAAAGTCAAAAAGAAAAAAAGACCACAATATGTTGAAAAAAAGGCGGGATTACGCTATACTTGTTGTATATGAAGATATTGTCGCTAGAGCTCAAAAACTTCCGCAATTACGAGTACGCCCACGCCGAATTTTGCGACGGGCTGAATGTGCTGTACGGGAAAAACGCCAGCGGCAAGACCAATATGCTTGAGAGCATATATCTAAGCTCCGTCTTTCACAGCCCCCGCACCACAAAGGACAAAGAGATGGTGCGCCTCGAGCAGCCCTACGCCACCGTGCGCCTGATGATAGAGCGCAAATACCGCACCTACAAGATAGAGCTGATGATAGACAGCCAGGGCAAAAAGAAAGTTGCGGTGAACGGCATCCCCGTCAACAGAGCGGGCGAATTGCTGGGCGTGCTGGGCGTGGTATTTTTCTCTCCGGACGAGATGAAACTGGTGAAGGAATCCCCCGCCGAGCGCCGCAGATTTCTGGACGTAGGATTGAGCCAACAACAAAAAAGCTACTTTATCGCGCTGCAACGCTACAATAAAACGCTCAAACAGAAAAACAACCTGCTCAAGGAATACCGCAACTCCAACACTGACGATATGCTGGACGTGTGGGACGCGCAGCTGGCAAAAGAGGGCGCCATACTTATAGACAAGCGGCGGGAGTATGTGGATACGCTCAACAAGGCGGCGGGCAAATTCCACAGCAGCATGAGCAACGACAAGGAGCAATTGCGCCTGTCCTACGAAACCTCGGTCACCGAAGGCGGCGGCGAGGAAGAGTTGCTTAAGGCGATAAAGGGCGCGCGCGAAAAGGACAAGGAGCTGGGCTTCAGCACCATTGGCCCGCACAGGGACGACATAAAGATAGAGATAGACGGCAGGGACAGCCGCAAATTCGCCTCTCAGGGGCAGCAGCGCACCATTGCGCTTGCGATGAAGCTGGGCGAGGTTGTGATATTCAAAAACGAGCTTGGCGAGCCGCCCGTGTTGTTGCTTGACGACGTGCTGAGCGAACTGGACGAAACAAGGCAGGATCTGCTGCTGAAGATGACGTACGGATTTCAGACCATACTTACCTGCACGGAGTATACCCTGCCCAACAAGGCGGCGTTGTTTGAGATAGAAAACGGCAGGATAAAGGGTAAAACATCCCGGAATTGAAAAACGCCCCATACGGCAAAGACGAACAAGAAAAGTCGGAAGGTATGCTTCCGACTTTTTGCTGAAAACAATATTTTTGACGCAGCTCCGCCTGCGGAGAGTCAATCCATCAGCTTTTTGAGGTGCTGGATGTATTCGTGCACGCGCTCGAGGTCGTCCGCGGTGTAGTAGTCTATGGTGATGCGGCCTATGCTCTCGTTGCCCTTTATCATGACTTTGGTCTTGAAAATGCGCTTCATGTCGTTGACAAGCTCGCGCATCTCAAGAGAGGGGCGCTTCCTGGGGCCGTGAGGAATGTTTTTCCTTGAGAAGTACAGATTGACTTCCCTCTCCAGCTCGCGCACGGAAAGGTTGTGCTCCACCGTCTTTTTGGCGAGGGCGATAAGCTCCTCCTTGTTGTCGATGGATATAAGCGTCCTGGCGTGACCGGGGGACAGCTTGCCGTCGCGCACAAGCGCGGACACTTCCTGCGGCAGTTGCAGCAGGCGCAGCGTGTTGGTGACGTAGGGACGGGATTTGCCTATCTTTGCGGCGACTTCCTCCTGTGTGAGGCCGTGGCTTTCCATCAGTTCCTTCATGCCCTCTGCCGCCTCGATGGCGTTGAGGTCCTCGCGGTGCAGGTTTTCGATGAGGGATATCTCCTGTTTTTGCTCGGCGGTGAAGTTGCGTACCACCACGGGCACCGTCTTGAGTCCCGCCATCATGCACGCCCTGAAGCGGCGCTCGCCCGCGATTATCATATATCTGCCGTCGCCGTTTTTTTCGACGATTAGCGGCTGCAGCACGCCGTATAAGGCGATGGAGTTTGAAAGCTCTTTAAGGCCTTCTTCCTTGAAGGTTTTTCTGGGCTGATTGGGATTGCGGTCCACCAGTGTGATATCCACGTCCATCGTCACGATGTCCTCTCCCAGATCCACGGATACGTTTTCCATATTGTCGTTGAACAGCGCGTTCAAGCCCTTCGCGCCCAAGCCGCCCTTTGTGTTTGCCATAGTTGCACCTACCCTTTTTGTTTTTTATGAATTTGATGTTTATGTTTGCGATATATGTGTGTAAACCGCGTGTTTTGAAATCACAGCCTTGCCAAAAATTCCTTTGCGAGCGCGTCGTACGCCACCGCTCCCGCGCACTTTTTGTCGTACAGCGCCACGGGTTTGCCGTAGCTTGGCGCCTCCGCCAGGCGTATGTTGCGGGGGATCTTCGCGTCGTACACCTTGTCGCCGAACACCTTGAGAATCTCCTCCAGCACGCCCTTGCACAGCTTTGATCTGCCGTCGTACATGGTGAGGATGACGCCGTACACCTCAAGCGCGGCGTTGAGATGTTTTTTGACCAGCTTGACCGTATTCATCATTTGGCTAAGCCCCTCCAGCGCAAAGAATTCGCACTGTATGGGCACCACCACGCCGTCCGACGCGGTAAGCGCGTTTACGGTGAGCAGCCCAAGCGAGGGCGGACAGTCTATAAACGCAAAGTCGTAGCCCTCCGCGGCGGAGCGCAGTTTTTCCTCCAACACGCGTTCCCTGCCGATGACTATCTGACTAAGCTCCAGCTCAGCGCCGGCCAGGTCGCTTGAGGACGGGACGAAGTCCAACCCCGCTATCTCACTGTGGCGTATCGCCTCGGACATTTCCATGCGGTCGCAAAGCACGTCGTATACGGAGCGCTTTTCACGCTTGTCAAACACGCCGAGGGCGCTGGACGCATTGCTTTGCGGATCAAAATCCACAACAAGCACGCGCTTGCCCTTCAGCGCAAGGGACGCAGCAAGGTTGACGCAACTGGTCGTCTTGCCCACGCCGCCCTTCTGGTTTGAAAAGGAAAGTATGGTTGCCATATGAAAAGTGTATCATAATCCAATCGGTTTTTCAAGGAAAGAGGGAAAATAAGTTTTGCGAATTTTGTAAACGCATCCCGCGCTCCCCGTCCAACGGGCGTAAAGAGTGTGAGAGGGCGGATGACAAGGCGTAAGGGGAGCGAAGCGAAGTCGATGACCGGGCGTAAAAGGTGTGTAAAAAATATCCCGCCGACACCCGGCGGGAAGGACTTACAGTGGACGCTTTTTTATCGTCGCGTAGGGGCGAGGATATTTCTTTGGGGTCTCGTCCGTCTTTTTGAAGGTGAGCACAGCCCTTTGGTCGCCATTGGGCAACTGAAGCGTTTTTGTGCGCAGATATTGCATATTCAATGTTTTAAGTGCAGATTTTGATTGATAAAGCTCGGATTCGTCGGATTTGTATGCCACAAATATGCCCCCGATCTTAAGCAGCGGCGCCGCCAACTCCAGCAATATGGGCAGGCTTGCCACCGCCCTTGCCGTCACCGCGTCGAAGCGCCCGCGGAAACGGGTCAGCTCCTCCGCCCTGCCCGCAACGCAGTCTATATTGGTTATGCCCAACATCCCCGCGCAGCCGCGCACGAAGTCCGTCTTTTTGGCGGTGGAGTCTACGGCCGTTACTGTTATGTCCCGCCTGGCTATAGCGAGAGGCACGCTTGGAAAGCCCGCGCCCGTGCCTATGTCGCATACATCCGCGCCGACCGGGATTTCGCTCGCGCCGGACAGCGAATCCGCAAAATGTTTGACAGCAAACGCGTCCTCGTCCGTGATGGCGGTAAGGTTGAAGCGCGTGTTGGCGTCAAGCACCATGTCGCAAAACGAGGACAGCTTGGCTTGCATGTCGTCGTCAAGCAGAAGGCCATATCTAAGGCAAAACGTTGTGAGCATTTCAAGGTTGGTCGGCTTCATAAATCCATACTATCATTTTTTGATCGGCAAATCAATATGCAACAGAAAAATATGCGCAGACATTTTGCTCGCGGCTTGAATATTGCCAAAAGGAGTGCTATCATATAACAGGAGGCGTCTTATGAGAATAGGTATTGTCACTGCAATGGCGTCCGAAACTTTGCCCATCTACCAAAAGCTGGGCAACGTCACAGCGCAAAGCACCATATCGGGCGTTTATATACGCAAGATCGAGATAGACGGCAACACCGTCTACCTCGCCACTTCCGGCGTGGGCGAGATACGCGCCGCCCTCGCGGCGCAGCTGCTGAAGGATCTGTTTGACGTGGAGGCGATGCTCAACTTCGGCTTCGTCGGCGCGCTGGATCCCGCGCTGCGCGTGGGCGAGTTGGTGCTGGTGGACAGGGTGTGCCACTACCAATTCGACACCTCCGCGATAGACGGCACAATGCCAGGACAATACCCCGAATGCAACGACCGCTTCTTCAGGCTGGACGGATCGCTGATAGACAGAGTCCTTGAGGCGGTGGGCAAGCCCATGCGCGTCGTGGCGGCGGCAAGCGGAGACGTGTTCGTCGCGGACGGCAAAACAAAACGCGTACTACATAAGGACTTCGGCTGCGGCATCTGCGAGATGGAGCTGGCGGGACTTGCCATTGCATGCCAGCGCAATAGAATACCGCTTTTGTCTGTAAAAGTGGTGTCCGACAGAGCGGACGAGGGCGCAACGGAAAGTTTCTCGACCATTGTGGCAAAGGGGCTCAGCCGCTACGAAAGCCTGCTGCCCGACGTTTTGGCGGCAATAACGGGCAACGTATCGCCCCTGCCTCCGATCAAGCCTTAAAATCGCTCTCAGACGGTCGCGGGTTAAAAATAATAGAAAATACGCATTTGGCGAGGAGAATTACCCCTCGCCTTTTTGTTTGCCGCATTTCAAATAATTTTTCTTGACAAATGGGGAAAGCGAGGTATACAATGTAAGCAAAGTAAGAAAAGTAAGGCAAAAAGAATGGATAAAGAACAAGATAAATTCATCTGGACGACCAAGCTGTCCGGCAAGGGGCAGATAGTCATACCCAAGCAGGCGCGCGAGGTGTTCGGCCTAAAGGACGGCGACACGCTGATACTGCTTGGAGACAAGAGCAAAGGCATTGCCATCGCAAAATACGACGACTATCTCAAGTTTGCCGAGGAGATATTCAAGCTCAAGGACGGCGGAAATGATCAAAACGACTGATCTGACCAAGCGCTACGGCAAGACTGCCGCGGTGGACGGCGCGTCGCTCAATATCCCCGACAAGGGCTGCTTTGCCCTGCTGGGACTCAACGGCGCCGGCAAGACCACACTGCTTGGCATGCTGTCCTCCTCCATACTGCCTACAAGCGGGAGCGCGACTATTGACGGCTTTGATGTGGTAAAAGACGCAAAAGAGGTGCGCAAATTGATAAATATATCCCCGCAGGAGAGCGCTGTCGCAAAAAACCTCACCGTCCGCGAAAATCTCGAACTTGTTGCGGATATGTATTCCATAGTCGATAAAAATGAGCAAATAGACCGCCTTATCGACAGATTTAAGCTGTCGGACAAGCAAAACGAAAGGTGTAAAAAGCTCAGCGGCGGACAAATGCGCAGGGTAAGCATAGCGCTTGCGCTTATCACACAGCCGAGGATATTGTTTCTGGACGAGCCGACGCTGGGGCTGGACGTCAGGGCGCGCAGTACGCTTTGGGATATAATAGGCGAACTAAAAAGAGAGATGGCGGTCATCTTGACCACACACTACCTCGAAGAGGTAGAATTTTTGGCGGACGAGATCGCGATCATCAGCAAAGGCAGAATAAAAGCCGCCGGCAGCAGGGCGGATATTTGTTGCTTGGCGGGCTGCGAAAGCCTGGAAAAGGCATTTCTGTCCCTTACCGAGGAGGACGCATGAGAGGCGTGTTGGCGCTTGCAAAGCGCAATTTGTTGGAAACCGTGAGAGCGCCGCTCAATTTGGCGTTTTATATCGTTTTGCCGCTTATAATGCTGGTTTTGATGTCGCTGCTGCTCAAAAACACACAATCGGCGCCTCCCAACTTCCAAATAGTCAATTTCGCAAGCGGAATATGCGTGTTTGGCTATACTTTTATAAGTCTTTTTGTCGGAATGCAGATCGCCGGCGACAAAAACTCGTCCTTTATGAATAGGATAAACATATCGCCCGTCAGTCGAGTCGGATATTATTTCAGCTATTTCATTTCTTCTCTGCCCATCGCGGCGGTGCAGACGGCGCTGTTCTTTGCGGTGGCGTTGATGTTGGGATACCCGTTCGGCGGCCGACTGTTTTTGAATGTGCTGTACCTTATCCCATCCGCGGTATTCTACATAGCGGTGGGCATTTTGGTGGGGTGCTTATGCGGAAGCGAAAAGCAAACCAGCCCGATTTCCACAATTTTTATATCGCTGACGGGTATTTTCGGCGGGATATTTATGCCGACAGAGCTGTTTAAGGGCGCGTTCGCCACGATCGTCGAGATTCTGCCATTCAGTCACTCGGTCGCGATCGGCAGCGAGATATATTCGCTGGGCGCAAGCTGCATCTACCCGCACATCCTCTATCTGATAGGTTACACTCTGCTGATAGTGTCGGTGATAACTGTGATAGAGCTTGTGCGCAAATACAAGAAGTGAAGAGGATTTCTGCGGGTAGAATCCCCTTTGTTGTCTGACAAGTTGGCGGTAGCACAAAGCCCTGTAAGGGCAATCAAAAAGAAAAGTGCTCTAAACGAAATCCGATGTGATGCGAATAAGATAATAAGGCGCCCGTTGTTTCACGCGAAACAGCGGGCGTTTTATGTTATGAGGAAATGAGCTGACAGAAACTCGACCCTTGTTCATGAAGCTAACACCCCTGTGGCAGGTCACGCTCGGAATAACCTTATCCCCGGATATGAGCCTGCGCCCCACAGATTTACTCCTGTTCGTGAAGCTACGCCCTCCGTGGTACACCATACTCAGAATGATCCTATCACCGAATCTACTATTATTCATGAAGTAACGCCCGTGTGAACACGCCACTCGAGATTCCCAACATTAAATAAAATTTGCATTATGTTAATGGGCAGCCGTGCTGTCACCACGCGCAATCTCCATATAAACACGACGATGTCAATATTGCTTTGACATGGATTAACGTTTGAATCCACCCCCAACACCGCCGACGAGTCACACAACCCGGCGCCCACAGAGATCTGCATTGTTTTATGTGGAACATTTCCGTTTTACATAAAATATACGCCAAAGTGACATTATTCCACAGCATAACCAACGCTGTTGCAATCAAATCCATCTGAAGACAGCATCTGAAATGGCAGCAATCACGTCCACGCTCGACGGATAACTGCAAGAAAGGGGAGCAGATGTTCCACAAATCTCAATCCGGATAAAAGGAAGATCCATCACCCGTTCAACATTCTTTCTTTACCACTCAAGCCCGCGCAGCTTCACCGCTAGCCTCTTCTGCGCCATCACACCCCCCTATCATCTTTCTTAACAATCATACTGGCGCCACTATTCCTGTATAGTCCGCAGTGGCGTTACTATTTCACCTCACCTGCCCATTGTCATCAGTCCCTTATCAATCACGCCAACGTCGCCTTTTCAATACCGTTTCTCATACATTGCTTCCCTTATTATCAACTTCTCAAACCATCATTATTTGACCAATCGTTCATGCTCTAGATCCACGAGACGTCTCACTGAGCCGTTTCCCATTGTATCACCCCCCCCCCGCATCATCCTTGCCGTAAGCATATTTTTGAATAATCTCGCCTATTTTCCTATACTGTGCGCAAAGATAAGTAAAATATCCATATAACTGAAACGGCAATATACAACGCGCCTCAACTCATATAATAACATATAGCCGGCAGCTCAAAACAACTGCAAATATACAATAAAAAACAAAAAATTTTGAATGTTCTACGTGAAACATTCGACCACAAATGCCTACTATCAGGTGGAATTCTGGCAATACACATTCCCGATCGGGAGTAACATGAAAGATGGTATGAGCGCGTAATGGCAATATGAATGTGTGCCGACTGGGTATGTGCCGCGGACGGGTAAAGCGGAAGATGTTTCACATAAACAACACGCCAAGCGCTGCTTTTGAGTGGTGAGAAACACAAACTTTTCAAAACGTGTTGCGAGGTGGATAAAATTGGCAAAATAGCCATTTTTATATGTTTCACGTGGAAAATCGAGAAGTCTGCACTCCGTTTCACGTGGAACTGAAACTGCCGAAATGCTACTGTTTAGTGGGGTTTTGGCCGCTCGCAAGGTTACATTGCGTTCTTTCACCCAAATTTTTTTCAGCGACCTTTCACCTAAATTTTTCCGACCAATTTTTGCATAAAATGTTTCGCAGAAAAATTGTGCTTTTTTATAGAAATGTTTCACGAATTGTAGCATTTCCTCATAAAATTGTCAAGCAATATGCGTTTTTATCTGGGAAAATGCTCATTTTTCTGTGAATTTTGCGAGATTTTCTGTGTTTTCCGTGCTTAAAATTGGTGTAGAGAAGTCAATTTTGTGCGACTGCAAAAACCGCATTTGCTTTCTCCATGAAAAATTCAGTTCGTTTTTCAGAGATTTTGGCCTGAATTTGAGCGGATTTTGGTGATTATAACGGCAAAAATCACGTTTTTGATGAAAATTTTGCTGCAGGAAGAGAGCTTTTGGATTCACAGTCCCTTGAGATGGCTGATTTCCGGATTGTTCATGGGACGAAATGCTTCTTGTGCATGGGCGCAATTGTGCTTTGGCCTTGAAAAATCTTGGGCTGTTTCTTGTGCAAAAGAGCGATTTTGCTACAAAATAGTTTACAAATAAACCGTATTCTAAAAATATTGAGAGAGAATATTGGGCGAGCAGGAAAACAAGAGCGTAAATTTGCGCAGCAAAATGATAGGAAGGGTGGAGATCGCGGATAAGATGGGAGGAAGAGTCGTTTGTCGAGAACAGAGATGCCGGTATGGGGAAAGTAAACTCGGCTTATGGATAGAAAATATTTCAAGGGGGTGGCGAGGGACAAAACATACGGAGGTATAGATAGGAGAGACGGGTCGGGGAATGAAGTAAGATGATTTCAAGAGGGACGAGGGGATCAAAAGAGTCGGTGGTGTCGGATGGGGGAGAGCGGGGCCACTAAACAGTGGGGAGATTGTGATGATTTTTGAGTAGATTTTGGAGACATAAGAGAGGTGAACTGAGAGAAGTGGGGCATTTCAAGAGGGGAAGAGATAATTAAAATAATCAGTGGCGTCGGGCATGGAAAAGGGTTGAAAACCCTAGTAAACAGTGGGTATAGAGGGACGTTGATTCGAAATAAAGGGAGGTGGACACCAGGAGAGAACGCCTAAAATTCTACTTTATGCTGAGCGTGAAATGGGAATTAAGTGCAGGGATTTTGGGACTGACCGGCAGGGGGCTTGAATGTAAAAGATTATAGGCGTCGAACGGGGAAATGCAAGCGGAAATGCGAGTATAATTATGGGGCAAAAGGATATGAACCTCATATATCACGGATTAGATCGGTGAAGGCGGCAGGGTGACCGAAGAGACAGGTTAAAAACTGCGGAAAATAACAGATGAGAACAAACGCGCAGATGGAAATGTCGGCAGTGAAATGATAGGAGGAGCGGAGATCGTTGTTAAGTTTGGCGGAGGAGTGGTTCATTGAGAACAGCTATGTTGGAATGGGGAAAGGCGACTGGGAGGTATGGATAGAGAATTTTCAAGGGGTGACGAAGGGCAAAATAAGTGGAGGCATGGATAGGAGAGGCGGAGGCTAGCTAGGAAATAGTAAGGGATTTCAATGGGTGACGAGGGGATAAAAAGAATCGGTGGCGCCGGATAGGGGAGAGTGCGCAAAAAGCTACTAAATAATGGGGTGTTGAGATGACTTTGAGGAGACTTTGGAGACAGGAGAGAGGAGAGCTGGGAGAGGCAAAAGGGAGATGATTTCAAGAGGGTGAGGGAATTAAAGGGATCAGGGTGCCAGGCAGGGCATAAGGATAGAAAATCTAACTAAATAGTGGGGCTTTGTGGGAAAGTGTAGTGAATACTGTGTTTGTGAGCTAAAATGTTGGCGAAAAGCGAGTGGAAAGGGCAGAATGAACGGGGCAGGCAAATTGAGAGAGAAAACAGCCGATAATACAGTTGAAAAGACAGAAAAGTGCATGCGGACAATGATAGGCTGTGATTTTGGCTCGTAAAGCGGGATTTGAGCGGGAATTGGGCGAAATGTGAGTAAACTCACGAGAAGAGGCCTCAAAACGGCTTAAAACGACTCTGAGAGGCTCAAAAGCCGTGTTGTGTGTAAAATGCGGCCGAGATGTAGCGAATAGAGGGGGAATCGGCGTAAAACTAGCCGACGACCGGTGCAAAGCCGCAAAATAAACAAATGCAGACCAAAATGAAGGCAAACGGCTGTCAAAAGCCGAAAATCCTCTAAACAGCCGTGATTGGCTGTAAAGAGCACAAATGGCGGCGGAAGGGGCAGGGTTTGCTGTAAACGGTCGCAAAAGCGAGCAAATAGCTTAAAGATCGCCAAAAATGGCGTAAGCAGCCGGCAAATGGGCTGAAATGCCCCAAATAGTGGCGAAAAGCCGTAAAAAGCCTTCGAATAGGCAAAAAAGCCGCAAAACAGCCAAAAAGAGGGCAGACAGAGGCAAAATCGTCCAAAATGGTGAAAATCGCTGTGGACAGAGGGGAAAGCGGCTAAAAGTCGCGTTTTGGGCTTAAATGGCAAAGAAAAGCCGAAAATGTGCCGAAAAGCCACCAAACAGCGGGGTTTTTGGCCAATCGGCCGCATATTTTGAAAAAGTTGCTAAAATGCGGGTAAGCGGGTAATTTTATGCAAAATGCCGCGCTGCGGCAGGCAAAATGTGCATAAATCAAATTGATATATGGGGTACAAAATGACTTGTGGGGTGCGGATTTTTGAATTAAGGCAAGAAAACCGCGATTTTGCATAAATGGGTTGTGGAAAAGTGGGCAAAATTGATATATGGGATACGAAAAGTGCTTTTAAGCGGCCGCTTTTTGCATTATGCATAAAACGGGTAAAATGAATAAAAGCAGGCGCCGTAAAGGTCGATCTTGGGGCAAAATGGAGCAGCGCAAGCGCAATATTATAGTTGATCAGATCGCCGAAAAATATTTTGAAATTTATTCGCGCGCGCGCTTGCAATATGTTTACAAATATGCTAAGATATTTTTAATATTTATAATGCTTATAAATTTACTTTGTAAGAAGGAGGAAACATGGCAGACGAAGTAAAGCACAGTTATGACGCCGGCGATATCCAGGTGCTGGAAGGTTTGGATCCTGTTCGCAAGCGTCCGGGCATGTACATCGGCTCCACGGACACGCGCGGTCTGCATCATCTTGTCACCGAGGTGGTCGACAACTCGATAGACGAGGCATTGGCGGGCTACTGCACGAAGATATCCGTCGAGATACTCAGCGACGGCGCCATCCGCGTCACGGACAACGGCAGGGGCATCCCTACGGGCATAATCGAGAAGGAAGGCAAGTCGGCGGTGGAGGTGGTCCTCACCAAGCTGCATGCGGGCGGCAAGTTCGGCAGCGGCGGCTACAAGATCTCCGGCGGTCTGCACGGCGTGGGCGTAAGCTGCGTCAACGCGCTTTCCGAGTGGCTTGTCGCCGAGGTAAGGCAGAACGGCAAGCTGTACCGTATCCGCTTCAACAGAGGCGTTGCGGAGCGTCCGCTTGCCATTGTGGGCGACGCCGAGGGCACGGGCACAACGATAACTTTTTATCCCGACGACGAGATATTTGAAACGCTTGAGTTCAACTACGACACAATGAAGACGCGTCTGCGCGAGCTTGCCTACCTCAACAAGGGGTTGAGCATAGACATCTGCGACAAGCGCGTCACCCCCGAACGCAAGGAGACTTTCTGCTACGAGGGCGGCATCGTGTCCTTTGTGGAAGAGATGAACAAGACCAAGGAGACAATCTTCCCCGAGGTCATCTATTTTGACGAAAAGTACGTTGACAGCGAGGTGGAGGTGGCGATGCAGTACAACGACAGCTACTCCGAGACCATCCTTGCCTTTGCCAACAACATCAACACCGAAGAGGGCGGCACGCATCTTGACGGCTTCAAGTCGGCGATAACCAAGATAATCAACGATTACGGCACCAAGGCGGGCATCCTCAAGGGCAGCGAGAAGCTAAGCGGCGAGGACGTGCGCGAGGGTCTTACGGCGGTCATCTCCGTCAAGCTTGCGGAGCCTCAGTTCGAGGGTCAGACAAAGACCAAGTTGGGCAACAGCACGATGCGCTCTGCGGTTGCGAAAGGCGTTTTGGAAGGCTTTGGCACCTATCTTGAGGAACATCCCCGCGAGGCGAAGGAACTTGTGTTAAAGACAGTTACAGCGCAGCGTGCGCGCGAAGCGGCGAGGCTCGCGAGAGAGAGCGCGCGCAGAAAGAGCGCGCTGGAGAGCACGACGCTCCCCGGCAAGCTTGCCGACTGCACGGACAAAAACCCCGCCAACTGCGAGATATACCTTGTCGAGGGCGATTCCGCAGGCGGCAGCGCAAAGCAGGGCAGAGACAGGCGTTTCCAGGCCATTCTGCCGCTGAGAGGCAAGATCCTCAACGTGGAGAAGGCGGCGCTGCACAGAGTGCTTGAAAACGAGGAGATCAAGGCGATGATAACCGCGTTCGGCTGCGGCATCAACGCCGAGTATGACGAAAGCAAGCTGCGCTACAACCGCATCATCTGCATGACGGACGCCGATGTGGACGGCAGCCACATCCGCATACTTATGTTGACCTTCTTCTTCCGCTTCATGAGGCCGCTTATAGAAAACGGGCACGTGTTCATTGCGCTCCCGCCCCTCTACAAGATCGCCAAAGGCAAGCAGGATCTGTACTTCTACGACGACGACAGCCTCAACAAGTATTACGAGGAAAACGGCCGCAAGAGCGGCGAGTTGCAGCGCTACAAAGGCTTGGGCGAGATGAACCCCGAGCAGCTGTGGGAGACCACTATGGACCCGCAGAACCGCACGCTGCTCAAGGTCACGATGGACGACGCCATAGAGGCGGACAGGCTGTTCTCCATCCTCATGGGCGAACAACCCGAACTGCGCCGCGAGTTTATCGAACAGAACGCGACTCTGGTGACAGATCTGGACGTATAAGGGGGTAAATATGGCAAACATAAGAGACGACAAAAACAACGAATATGTGCAACATATTGCCAATTCCATCGTCAAGGACGTGGAGATCAACGGCGAGCTGAAGAGGTCGTTTATATCCTACGCCATGGCGGTCAACGTATCCCGCGCCATCCCCGACGTGCGCGACGGACTCAAGCCCGTACACAGGCGTATACTTTACGCTATGAGCGAGCTAGGCCTGACTCCCGACAAGCCCTACCGCAAGTGCGCCATGGTCGTCGGCGAGGTGCTTGGCAAGTACCATCCTCACGGCGACAGCTCGGTGTACGACGCGATGGTGCGCCTTGCGCAGGACTTCTCCATCCGCTGCCCCCTCATCGACGGACACGGCAACTTCGGCTCGGTGGACGGCGACCCGGCGGCGGCTTACCGCTACACGGAGGCGAGGCTGAGCAAGATAGCGCTTGAGGTGATACGCGACATAGACAAGCGCACGGTGGACTTCTATCCCAACTTCGACGACACGCGCGAGCAGCCCGTGGTGTTGCCTTCGCGCTTCCCCAACCTGCTTGTAAACGGCTCGGACGGCATTGCGGTGGGCATGGCGACCTCTATCCCTCCCCACAATCTCGGCGAGGTCATAGACGCGACCGTGGCGCTTATACAGCATCCCGACATCACCGTGGACGAGTTGATGGAGTTTATCCCCGCGCCGGACTTCCCGACGGGCGCGCTTATTTTGGGCAGAAACACCATAAAGCAGGCGTACCGCACGGGCAGAGGCATGGCTATACTGCGCGCAAAGGCGGAGATAGAGGAGATGGCAAACGGCAAGAGCCGCATTGTGGTCACCGAGATACCCTATCAGGTCAACAAAGCCAAACTTATCGAGAACATAGCCGACCAGGTCAAGGACAAGCGTCTTGAGGGCATTGCGGACCTCCGCGAGGAGACCGACCGCCACGGCATGCGCATCGTCATCGAGCTCAAAAAGGACGTTAACGCGCAGGTTTTGCTCAATCAACTGTACAAACAGACGGCAATGCAGACCAACTTCAGCATGATCATGCTGGCGCTGGTGGACGGCGTGCCGCGCGTGCTGAACCTCAAAGAGATACTTGAATGCTACGTCGCGCATCAGATGGACGTCATAGTGCGCCGCACGCGTTTTGACCTTGAAAAGGCGCTGGAAAGACAACACATTTTGCTTGGCTTGCACATAGCGCTTGAAAACATCGACGCTATTGTGGAGCTGCTCAAAAAGTCCCGCGACCGCCAGGACGCTATGGCGAAGTTGATGGAGGCATATCTGCTGTCCGACAAGCAGGCGGGCGCAATCCTCGACATGAGATTGCAGCGCTTGACCAGCCTCGAAGTGGAAAAGATAGAGGCGGAACTCGAAAGCCTTACAAAGCAGATAGAGTACTACAACCTCGTGCTGTCCAGCGACGACGAAGTCAAGGCGATAATAGTGCGCGAGATAAGCGAGATAAAGGCGCAATACGCCACCCCCAGACTGTCCGAGATCACCTATGACTACGGCGATATAGACATCGAGGACCTCATCGAGCGCGAGGACGTCATAATATCCATGACTCACGGCGGCTACATCAAGCGCATGCCCGTCAGCGAGTACAAAGCTCAGCGCCGCGGCGGCATGGGCATCACCGGTCACAAGACCAAGGACGAGGACTTTGTGGAGAATATATTCACCTCCAACACGCACGAGAGGTTGATGTTCTTCACCAACCTCGGCAAAGTGTTCACGCTCAAGGCGTATGAGATCCCAGAGGCGACCCGCAACGCGCGCGGCAGAGCGGCGGTCAATCTGTTGCAGCTGGAGCAGGGCGAAAAGATACAGGCGTTCTTGCGCATGCCCGACGACCTCGAGGGCAAGTACCTGCTGCTGGCGACAAAGCGCGGCCTGATAAAGAAGACTCCGCTTGTGGAGTTTGAATCCATCAAGCGCAACGGCAAGATAGCCATCAAGTTCAACGAGAACGACGAGCTTATCGACGCCATGGTCACCGACGGCGACTCAGAACTTATAGTTGCCAACAGCGCGGGCCTCAGCATCCACTTCCACGAGAGAGACGTGCATCCCGTGGGCAGGACGGCAATGGGCGTCAAAGCGATGAATTTGCCCGAGGGCGCAAACCTTGTGGCGCTGACCGTCGTCAAGCCCGGCGACGAGATCCTCACGGTCACCAGCGGCGGCTACGGCAAGCGCAGCGACGTGGCGGACTATCCGCTGCAGGGCAGAGCCGGCAAAGGCGTCAGAGCGGGCGTATTCAACGACAAGACGGGCAGCCTTGTGGGGCTGAAAGTCATCCCCGCCGATATGGACGTGATGATGATCACCGACGGCGGCGTCATAATCCGCGTGCAGGCCGACGAGATCAGCAAGATAGGCAGAGCCACTCAGGGCGTGCGCGTCATGAAGCTTAAGGACGACAAGATGAGCGTCATGGCAATAGCTCTCACTCCGCATGAGGATGAGGAGGAAGAAGGCGAAGCCGTCGAAGGCGCAGAGGGCGTCGATGGCGAGCAGATCATGGGCGAAAACGCAGGCGAAGGCGGCGAGGAGTAAAATTCAAAAATACCGCACAAACGGCATTTGACAATGCCAAAACGAAACGATAAACAGCGTGTTATGCAATTACGGGCGAGGAGATCCTCGTCCGTTTTTGTGTAAATGCAGGGTATAATACGGCGCGAAGAAAAGGCAAAGTGTAACCTATTGCGACCCAAATCGTATTTTAAGCAGATACAGGGGAGGACTTCCCAAGGAAGAGAGGAGTAAAATGAAAAAGGCGAAAAACTTGACGATTTTACTTACTGTGGCAATTTTTGTTTTGGCATGCTTCGTCTTTGCGGCGTGCAATCACGACGACGCGGTCTTGCCCGGAGCGGACGACGCCGACGTGGTGAGGGCGTTCAACGCGGTGACTCCCAAGGGGGACGTCGTCACGCAGACGGCGACGCTCAAGGGCAACAAGTACGCGGTAACGGTCATCACAACGCAATACGTCGCGCAATATGTGCTGGACAAACAGTTCAATGTGGAAAAGGTGACCGACATTGCGGGCAATTCCGGCGACGCGACTGCGGCGGCGGAGGGCGCGTCCGTGCTAGAAAGGGCGTACGCTGAGGCTCTGAGACTGTCGGGGCTGAGCTCAGACGCGGTGATAGGATTCGACTTCGATCGCGACGCGTATATGGGCAAGCAGGCGTACAAGGTGGAGATAGAGGAGATAGGCGCAAAATACAAATATGTGTTTGACGCCACGACGTTCGCGCTGCTTGACAGCGAGATAGAGTTTGAAAACGACGCGCGCACGGGTACATATATCTCGGCAGACGCCGCATACGAATATGCGCTTAAGGCGGCGGGCGTTACGGCCGATGTGGACTCGACCGCGGTGATAAGGAGCGAGTTTGAGGAGGGCAGGAAAGTGTTCAAGGTCAGCTTTGACCACGCCTCCTATCGCTACGACGTCAGCGTGGACGCGGTGAGCGGCGCAATCGTGAAGTTTTCAAAGAGCGCGTCGCATCTCAACGCGCCCGCGGTGGAGCAGAATATCACAGAGGAGCAGGCAAGGGCGATCGCTACAGCGTTTGTCTATCCCGACGGAGCGCCGCAGCAAGCGCCCGTATTCCGCAAGGTAAAATTGGACTATGAGGGCGGAAAATTCGTATATGAGGTGGAACTTATCGCCAAGGACGCGGAGTATGAATTCGAGATCGACGCGCAAAGCGGAGCTATCCTCGACGTAGAGATAGACAGCTTCGACAAGCAAAGCGCGCCGCTGCCTCAGGACAAGCAATTCATCTCCCGCGAGGAGGCGATCGCCGCAGTCAAAAAGGTCGCGGCGGACGCATTTGTCCTAGAGGTCGATATAGAGAAGGAGGGCGGCAAGTACTTCTACGAGATAGAGGTCAAGGTGAACGGCGTCAAGCGCGAATATATTGTGGACGCGCTCACGGGCGAAATAACGGGTGACGTCTTCGCGACGGAGACGGTGATACTTGAGGAGGACGCCTTGCGCATAGCCATCGAGTACTTCAACGTGAACGCGGCGGACGTGACGCGCAAATCCGTCAAGCTGGAACGCGAGGACGGCGTGCTGTGCTTCTCCGTCAAGTTCCACGCGGCAAATATGGAATATGAGGCGGAGATCGACGCCAACACGGGCGCGGTGCTCAAGCACGAGGCGGAGCGCGACGAGGCGATCCCTCCCGCGGCGAGCGTGGCGCTCACGCAAGCTCAGGCCATCGCGGCGCTTAAGCAGGCGGTGGGCGAAGAGGCCGTCGTAACCGACGTCGAATTGGAGTATGTAGGCGGAAAATATTGGTATGAGGTCGAGATTTTGCTTGGCGGCAGGGAGTACGACTACCTTGTTGACGCCAACACCGGCAATGTGACAAAGCGCGCGGACATGGTCAGCGGCGGCAGCGTGGTCATATCCGAAGAGGAGGCGTTGTCCATTGCGCTCAACGCGTTCGGGGTGAACGCGGCGGACGCGCAAGTGCGCAAGATAAAGTTGGAGCGCGAGGACGGAAGGCTGTGTTACGACGTGGAATTCTTTGTGGGCAACCTCAAGTACGAGGCAGAGATAGACGCCGAGACGGGCATCGTCATCGAGAAGGACGCGTCATACGATTGATGTTGCGGCGCAAAACAGAGTGTAAAAACACATAAAAAATACGGCGTCCCCGCGGCGGAAAACCGCGGGGATATTTTTTGTTTTTTCCACCTCAGGTGTTGATTTTGATTTAAAATGAGGGGCGTTTTGAAGTTTTCTCTTGAAATATATTCGCTTTGGCGTTATTATATTTATATCAAGCCCATTGGGGCGTTATGGAGAATTGTATGGAAGACAGAAAATGGTTTAAGGAGCTGACGGTCTATCAGATCTGGCCGCGTTCCTTCAAAGACGGCAACAACGACGGTATAGGCGACCTCACGGGCGTGCTGAGCAAGCTGGACTATATCAAGAGCCTCGGCGCGGACGCGATATGGTTTTCGCCGCTGTACCCCTCGCCGCAAAACGATTACGGCTACGACATCGCCGACTACTGCAACATCAATCCGGAGTACGGCACGCTGGAGCAATTCAAGCAGGTGCTCGACGGCGCGCATGCCCGCGGCATGAAGGTCATCATGGACCTGGTCATCAATCATACGTCCGATCAGCACGAGTGGTTCAAAAAGAGCGTGCAGCGCATCGACCCTTACACGGACTTCTACATCTGGCGCAAGGGCAGGGGCAAAAACGGCAAGAAGGACCCCAACAATTGGATGTCCACCTTCCCCGGTTCGGCGTGGGAGTACGTGCCCGAGCGCGGCGAGTACTACCTGCACATCTATGCCAAGGAGCAGCCCGACCTCAACCACGACAATCCACTCGTTCGCGAGGAGATCAAAAAGGTTATGCGCTTCTGGCTTGACATGGGCGTGGACGGTTTCAGAGAGGACGTCATCACGGAGATCAGCAAGGCGGAGGGCTTGCCCAACGGTTTTCCGCTGATGCCCGCCTCCCGCGGCATAGAGAAGTACAATCATGGTCCGCACATCCACGAGTACCTCAGCGAGTACCGCGAGGTGCTGAAGGACTACGACGCGTTCCAGGTGGGCGAGGCGCCGCTTATCACGCCAAAAAAGGTACTTGAGTACGTAAATTCCGATCACAAGGAGCTTGACATGATGATCGGTTTCCAGCACATGGAGGCGGACTGCCTGTTTATCGGCTGGATGAAGATGCCCTTTAGCCTCGTCAAGCTCAAGAAGGTGTACAACAATTGGCAGACCAAGCTGTACGGCAAGGCGTGGAGCGCCAACTATATCGAGAATCACGACCAGCCGCGCAACATCTCCCGTTACGGCAGCGAGAAGTACCGCGTGGAGAGCGGCAAGGCGCTCGCGATGATGTACTCGTTCCTTAGCGGCACGCAGTTTGTGTACCAGGGGCAGGAGATCGGCATGACGTGCCCCTACTTCGACGACTATCCCAAGGGCGCCGACCCGTGGGCGCAGTTCAAGGACGTGTCCACCATCTGCACCAAGGACCTGATGAAAAAGTTCGGCTTCTCCACCAAGAAGCTGCTCAAGCTGGCGCACACCGCGGCGAGGGACACCGCCCGCACCCCCGTGCAGTGGAGCGCGGACAAAAACGCGGGCTTCAGCGATGCGGAGCCGTGGTACACTGTCAACCCCAACTACACCGAGGTCAACGTTGCGGCGGCGGAGGCGGATCCCAACTCGCTGCTCAACTTCTACCGCAAGGTCATCGCGCTGCGCAGGCAGTACAAGGACGCGGCGGTGTACGGGCAGTTCAAGCTGCATCTCAAGCGCGACCGCAAGCTGTTTGTGTACGACAAGCTGGGAGACGACGGCACGCAGCTGACGGTGGTGATCAACCTCAGCGACAAGCCCGTGCCCACCAAGCGCGCCAAGAAGTACATTCCCGCGGGCGCCAAGGAGATACTGTCCGTATATGACCAAGGCCTCGCCGACGTTTTCAAGCCGTATGAAGGGAAAGTGTATTTGAGTTAAGTTGCGCAGATTCGCTTGCGCGAAGTCTTAAATGATATAAAACAGCCGCCGACTTGGCGGCTGTTTTCCGTTTTAATGCTCCCCTTACGTGGTCCCCAAGCAAATGAGCTTGCGAATTTGTTGGGGTAAAGCTGGGGAGCTGGCACGGAGTGCCTGAGGGGATTGTTTAACGGACAGCTTGGGTCAATCCCTTCAGTCTGCTGCGCACGTTTGCTTGCAGACAGCTCCCCTTGCTAAGGGGAGCCATAAGAGGTTTAACGGACAGCTTGGGACAATCCCCTCAGCCGCCGAAGGCGGCAGCTCCCCTTGCTAAAGGGGGCCTTGTATTTCCGCGGGGACCCCGATAAAGGGGAGCCTTAAAAGGATGAAATTATATTCGTCGCAAAAACAAAAGCACGGCGAGTTTTGACGTGTCAACCGATAAGCGCCGCAGGCGCAACACCAAGCACAAAAAATAGCGAGCCATGAGCATTTTTAAGAAAAACGCATCCCACCTGCCAATTTAATCCTCTTTGGGAATTTTCGGGGTCCCCAAGCAAATGAGCTTGCGAATTTGTTGGGGTAAAAAATCGGGGTCCCCGCAAAATTACGTAGTGATTGTGTGGGGTAAAATCGCGGTAGAGAGTGAAAAATTTCGGAGTGCCTTTGAGCTTTGCGAACAGAAAAGCGATCGGCGCGCAGTAATTTTTCACGGGAGGCAAAAAGTGGCAGAAAAAGCATATAATTTATAATAAAATATAAGAAATTGCAGAAAACTATGTTAAAATGATTGACAAATGAATGATTAAAAGCGTATATTTTTACCGAAAATGCCACACGGTTGCGGTTTTTGCCGTTTTCGGGGTGGTGTTTGAGGGATAATTGAAGCACTTTTCTCTCTCTGCCGCAGGGTGTTGTTGAGGACGGTTTTTGGTCATCCTTACGCAACTTCCTATGTGACAGACGCCACGGGTTGGCGTAGCCACGCGCAAATATGGCGCGTCGGGCGCGCAAAAGCGCCACCTGTGTTGCAAAATCCGCGCCAAGCGCGGGGGAGAGGTAAGGACAAACAGACGCGACAACAACGGACTGACGGGAGAGTTTTTTTTGTATCACACCAATGGGACGGGAAGCGAAAGTCGCCTCCGCCCCGACAGCAAACCTAGGCACACAACGAAAAAGTGCGACCTGTATTGAGTTTTTCGGCGGGATGGGTCCTCATCCCCCGCATGCGAGAGCAGCAAAAATTCTTGTTTTTGGGAGAACTTGAAAGTGAGAATGTCGGACAGAACAAATCGCAATTCACAATCGCCTACGCGCGGCGCGCAAGCGCGCGGCAAGGCGCGTATACGTCGCAACCTGGTGTCGGCGGCAGTGCTGACGCTGATGGCGGCGCTGATTTTGGCAAATATAATCGGTTACTCAGATCCGCTTGGAGAAAATTTTGTCAACGCGGCGGACTCCGCCTCATTCAACAACATCGTAAACACCAACATAGGCATGCATCCGCAGTGGTCGCAGAGTAAGTGTGATTCCGTTGCCGAGGGCGGCGTGGGCGACAGCTATACCGTCATGCACACAGTTTGGCACGTTGACGTTGAGGATAACGACCCTATCATGGAGCAGTCCCCCGCATACACCTATAAGGGCGATGAGGGTGTGTCTGATGAGCTTATAAAAAAATACAACATGAAAAAGGGCAACGAGGTTGTGTTCAACATCGAGGACATGGACACTGCCGCCAAAGTTTGGGCGGACGCGGTTGCCTTTGCGCAGTCTCTAGGTCCCAAAACCGATTTGGGCGATTCTACACTTGCAGGAGCAGATCCTGAACACGATTGTAAAGGCGGGGACTGGAAATCTTCTGAAACAAAAAAAGGGGAAGACTATGAAAACCACGCCGGCTTCCGCGTTGGCACAAATACAGGTACGACGGATGCAAATGGCGTCAACAATGGCACTCGCAACAAATACCAAGGCAATTTCTTTATCTCCAATGAGGGTGCAGGTCTGGGGCAATACATCACCGTGCGGTTGCAGACAGATTGGATAGCAAAAAGTATAACCACAAATTTGCCCACAGGTACACAAGCTGTAGCAGGAACCGATTATGTTACAGTGACGGGTAACAGTGCAGCAAACATGACTTCCACAACCTTCAACTATATAGCTACCGGCAAACAGGCGGCCAACGACAATTATCTTGGATCAGGCATCACCAATTATAACCGCACGCAAAAAACGAGCGACTATACGCTTTCCTATGATATTGCCAGCAACAGTTTTGACTATGACGGCGGAGACAGGCCTGTTTTCAATGACAACTGTGCGTTCTCTTACGGCAGAATAAACGTCCCCACAGGCGTGTACATCGTGCTGGACCTCAATGGACACACCATCGACCGCGCGCTGACGGGGACGAACGGAGATTACTTTGGTTCCGTGTTCCACATCAGCTCCAAATCCCGTCTTGAGGTGTGCGACACTTCCGCATATGAAAATGCGTCCTCTCTGCGCATACAGCGTTATAAAAAAGCTGGTAGCGGTCTTACGATTGCGGGACATGAGGGATTTTGGGAGCTAATTCCCGCAGACGATATGACTACAGTTCCCGATTTGATCGTCACCAATCACCAAGGAATGATCACGGGCGGCAAAATCAATACTTCGCAGGGAGCGAATGCACTCCCTACTGCACTCAAACCCGATATGCAATATCGCGGCGCGGGGTTCAACCTCTCCATGTGGGCGGATCTAGTCATTCACAGCGGTACAATTTATGGAAATGAGAATCTCAGCGAAAGCGGTGGCGCGTTCTATCAGCGTTCCAAGGCGGCGGTCACCGTGTTCGATGGATATGTGCTTCACAACGCAGCTCATAAAGGCGGTGGCGTGTCGGTGCTGGGTGGCGGTTCGGGTTGCCCTTTCACCATGTACGGCGGCGTGCTCGGATATAACAAAGCGCTATCATACAATGGTACTGCAAGCAATGGCGGTGCCATCGGGCTGGGTATTTGCAGTTACGCCAATTTCCATGGCGGCGAGATAATCTACAATCATGCAGATGGCACGGGCGGTGCATTGAACGTCAGCGGCAATACGCTGGGTATTCTGGACAGCGTAACTATAATGGGCAATACGGCAAACGGCGGTGGTGGCGGCGTTTACGTCAGCAAAGAGGTCGCTGCTGTCGATGAAACGATGCGCGTTCCTAACGGGCAAGGTCGCGCGTTCAAATTCCGTGGTTCTTTGCAAATTTATGGCAATAAATATCAAGGCGTAGAGCAAAACGTATATCTTGCATACGGTACAACAAGCGGTTTTTATCCTAGCGGTACAGGCAAAGGTTCCTCGCTCAGTGGTTATACAGGTCAGCCCACCATAGCCATAGGCGGTCCGCTGTTCAAAAACGGTATTGTCGCGCATATCGGCGTTACACTTGGTTCAGTAAGCACTGTAACTACAACGGGCTCCCAAAGACAAGACTGTACAATATTTACTTCGGATTATGACGAATACAATTCGGGAGTAAATGCGTTCAACTATTTTTTCTCGGATAAAGCTACGTATAACGGCATGACAAGCGCGCGCGTTGTCAACAGCGAAGCAAATGCAAGCACAGCGGGTAACGAAGGCAAAATAGGCAACAACACAGATGCCGAGCAAACGCTTACCTGGATAATAAAAGGCACGGGCATAACTAAGACAAAGGACGACCAAGACATCACGATAACCGCAGACACCGTCGGCGGTGGCAATTATGGTGGCGAAAGCGGCATTGTGTACACATATTCGGGTTTGACTTGCGAATTCGGCATGCTTAAAGTCACTTCCGTTGAAGCGCGTATAGGCGGCGCAAGCGGCACTTTGGTGGGGCAGTGGAAGATAGACAACACTTCGCTGACAAACTCATTCAAAGCCAATTTCAAATTTAAGCTGGGCACGGAAGATATAGAAAATACGGGCAAGGCGGGCGACCCCGACGGAAGCGAGAATATTTTGCGCGTTGGGGACAAAATGTTTGACGTCATCACCGCAACGGACAAGAGCATTTCGTATGCGGGCGAATATTCCTTCCTTGTGCTGGGCGACGCCAGATATGTCAACCCCAACTTCAAAATAAGGATAAATCAGACGGGCGTTGAAGTGGATCGTCAGCTGTACTACAACGGCAAAAACGTCACGGAGCTTGACTGGACTCAGAATATAGACTGGGACGGCGACGGCATCAAGGATGATTACGCACGCCATATATACGAGACAAATCAGCCGTACTTCATCTACAGCGGCGGATACTACTATCCCATCCTCAGCGCGGACTACAACCATTCCGCAATGCTGCATTTGACCAATCCCTTTGACGGCACGACCAGCGTGGTGCCAAAGACTTCGTTTACGGGTTACGTGCTGGACTTCACCTATGCAAACACCGCATACTTCGGCACTTCCACAACGGAAACATATCCCGACGGCAGAA
This sequence comes from uncultured Clostridia bacterium, assembly GCA_947625225.1. Lineage (GTDB taxonomy): Bacteria > Bacillota > Clostridia > Christensenellales > CAG-917 > CAG-475. Next base: position 262,599 of record CANQNQ010000001.1, read on the forward strand.
CGTACAAGGGCAAGGAAGTCAACTTTGGCAGCCACACCGGCGGCGGTATAGAATATCGCACGATGCACCGCGCGCCCGGCGCGGCAATGGGCATAGGCACCTACGTGCCCGGCGTTATGCACGCAGGTACTTATCAGGTGTCCTTCATCTCGTCGCGCAACGCGGCTTCTTCGGGCGAAACAAATGAGGATTTTGACAAGACAGGTGTGTATTTTGCCGCAAACAACTTCGCGTTTTCATCGGCGGTAAATATTTATGTCGCGCCCACGGGCGCGGAGGTCAGATTGACCGACGCCGCGCAGGCAGACTTCACATTCCGCGGCACGACGTTCTCCAACGAGGACGTGGTGCTGTTTGACAACACTTCCAACACGGGAGTCAACCCCCACATCGACAGCACCGCCAACATGGTGTACTACAACTTCGGCGCACTGAAGTACGAGGCGGGCATTTACGATATCCGCACGGGCTTGTACTACACGATGGCGCAGGTCAGGGATTGGGACAACGTCCGTCCGCTGGGCAGAGTAGCCCCCGCAGATATGGCAACCCAAGAGGACGCGGATAAACGACAACAGGATGCCGCAAACGCAAAGGGCGTGCCGTTTATATCCACATTGCAGGACAGCGATCTGGACGACGCGCCTGTCGTGACCTGGGATAAAACGTACTCAGGTACCATTTTAGACGGTGCAACATTCAATTCGGCAGCATCAACATACGATACGTTGGACCCCGCTACAAACGCGGATCTGGTGGCGAAATTCGAAGAGCTGTATCAGAGACCGCTGCACATGGAATCCACCGGCAAGCTGGTGTACATCATCGACGCGGCAAAATCTTTCACCCAAGACCCCAACGACGGCAACCCCATCAACGCGGACCGCTATGTGGTGCTGGTCATGCTGGACCTCGACGTCGGCTATGACGACTACGATTATGAGTTCGATCAGGACGAGCAGCACCTCGTCGGCTTGGCGGGAGACAGCGCGTATTTCTGGGCGTTTGAGTTCACAGTCGACCCCGCGGAAATTGATCCCTACGAGGGCGTGAGGACGGGTGATAAGAATACGCTGGTCACCATCACCAAAGAGGTCAACTTCAACGCGAGGAACTACGCCGCCGCGACAGGTCCGGACAAGAAGGCGCTGTTTGAAAACGGCGTGGCTGTCACAAACGCTCAGCACGTGCAGGCAAACATCCCCACGGTAAACTACATGGCGCAGTCCGACTTCCAGCTGGTGGCGGGCGTGGACTATGACGTGGAGTTCCTTGACGGCTACGACTACACCAACGCTTCCGTCAACTACGGCGAGGGCGCAACGGCGTTGAATTACAGCACGGCGCGCAACCTGCCCGTCAAGCTGACCTTCAAGGGCAACTTTGTAAACAACAGACATGAGGGCGCAAAATCCGACGCCTACGCGAGAAAACCCGTCGCCAAATCGGACGGCGCGGCGGATCCCATCGAGACCACGGACGGCGCGTTCTACGTGTACTTCAACATCAAGCCCGTCAAGGTGACCGTCACGGCAAACGTCACCCGCACCTACGACAATCTCGCGCAGGACGTCGGCACGTATGATAATGTCACGGACGGCTACACTTCGCTTATAAAGGTCGACGCAGACGCGGTCGCGGGGCAGAGCGGCAAATATATGCTGGACTCCACCACCGTCACCTACGACGTGGCGGATTACGCGTTGCCCGCGGGCGCAACGCTGGAAGTGTGGGCGTACGCGCTTAAGACCAAGGTCGACGTGAGCAACTACCAGCTCAAGACCGCAAATTATACACTTGGGGGCGAAAATCCCGTCAACATCACAGCCGCAACGGGCGTGGTGTGGCAGTTTGGCTACTCCTCTACCGTCGATGGCGAGACCAATGTGAGCAATTGCGAGTGGCTGCACGGCACCTATGGAACGGACAATGTGTTTGGCGAGGCGCTCGGCAACTATGCGGGCGTGGCGGTGTCGGACTTCATCCCCAACTTCGTCATAGACGAGGCGGGCTCCTCCATCAACGAGACCATCTTCGCAAAGAACATCGAGAACGAGTTCGGCATGGTCACGGAGGCGGACGGCAAGACGTATGCGCATATGAGCGCTTCCGACGGCACAACGCTGACGAGTGGCGAGCTTGGACTTGAGTACGCCTATGCAGGCGAGAGTTGGGAGTATCGTCCCGCGATCACGCTGAAGTACGCGCCTTATTATAATCAAGATACAGATAAAGTATTTTATAATTATTCAACTTTAATAGTGCTGCAGCAGCGGAGCGACTACTCGCTCAACTACGTTGCCAACGTGCACGCGGGCACCGCTTCCGTGCAGGTCAGCGGCTTGGGCAACTACACGGGTATGCTGACGCTCACATTCACCATAACCCCCGCCGAACTGACCGCGCGCTTTAAGGACGTTTCGCCCGTGTACAACACGCAGGAGCAGCCCGTCACCATAGAATACGAAAACGTCAGCACGTATGGGGCAAAGACATCCGAAGGAGGCCCGCTTTACAACAGCGACCCGAATGCGAAATTTGATGAGCCCGTACCGTCCACGGCGGCGATCCATGTCACCTACAACGACTCCGAGGCTCGCCCCGTCAACGCAGGCGAATACACGGTGAAAGTTGCGCTGGACGGCGCCAACTACAACTTTAAAGAGGACACGGCAGAGGGGTATGTCTATTTGAATCCCGACACCGACGACCATACCGGAGCGACCTCGGCGAAAGAGTATACCATATCGCCGAAGGACATTTCCGACGGCCCCGGCGGCGTTTCCAAGCCGGCAGATCTCGGCGGCGGCACATACACTGACGCGCAGTTGAAGCTGACAGGCGGCTACAGCGCAACCAACGTTTACACCGGCGCGGCCGTCAACCTGCTGATGACGCTCAGCTACCATCCCGAAGCGTTGCCCGACGGCAGAACGCTGGGTCGCAACACGGATTACGAGCTTTCATATCAATACAAGGCGCCCGGCAAAGACAGCTTTACGGACATTGCTGCCGATAAAGCCGTCGATGTGGGCACCTACCGCGTCACGATAACGGCGAAAGAGCCCGGCAACTACACGGGCAGCTTTGTCGTGGACATCGAGATCACGCCCGCCCAGATCAGCGTTTCGCTGGAAAACTATTCCGGCGCCGCGATCACCTATGACGGCAACCCGCACCAGCTCAACGTCATCTTCAAGAGCGACACGACGTCCAGCAGCATAGTCCCCGTGGCGGTGGACGCGGCAAGGCTTGTCGGCGCTTACAATACCATTTATCAGAGGATAAACGGCAACGACGAAACCAGCGTGGCGAGCGATTCCGAGTTCACACTGCAATACGCTTTCAGCAATAAGGTTCTCGCCGGCTTAAATCATGGGGATTGGCACAACAAGTTCACCAATGCGGGCAACTATACCGTCACGGTGACGCTTGCCGAAAACGGCAACTTCGTATTCGCAGGCGGCGTATACACATCAGGCGCGCTCACATACAAAATCGACCCCGCGACCATACAGGTTAGGGACCTCGGCTCGGCGTACTATGCGCGCCAAGGCATCGATCCGTTTGTGGACAGCGTCAGCGGCGCGGACGTCAACGTGTTTTACAATCCAACCGGCGTCGTTGTGCCTGCGCTGGAGCATGTGGGCAAGACATACACGGCGTTGGGCTGGACTCAGCCTAAACTGATGGCACAAACTTCCTTGCCGAACGGTTTGCCGTACAGCGCGGACATGTATGATGTGACGCTCACGCTTCAAAACTCATTCGATGGCGAAGAAAGCGATTGGTACGCGGACGCGGTGAACTTCAAGTTCGAAGTAAACACATACGTTGAACAAAAGGCCAATAAGATAGAATGGGGAGAAGGAACCCAAACTCTTGACTTCAGCAAATTAGAAACTGTTTCGAATGAGACTCGCAAACAAAGTGGCGGCGACGTTTCGCTGGACACGCCCTTCCTGGTCAAGCGTTTGCCCATAAACGTCGCTCAGACGGTGAGCAGCAACCTCTACAACGACCGTAACCACCTCATCAACAAAAACGACACCGCAACCGAATTGCTGACGGGGTTGATGGGGCAGATGACCATAACTTCCGACCAAGCGCTGGACAGTTCCGACCTCGGCTACATTTTGACGATCGTCAAGGCAAACTCTGACGGCGCCAATGACGGCTATACCATCACAATCAACTTCGGCGGCGTGTATCACTACGATACTTCCCAAGGCGGTGCCACCGGTCGATGGACGGCGGCAAGCTATTCTATAGACTTCAACGATAATAGACCCAAGAGTACTTTCACGGGTACGCCGGACGCAAGCGGCGTAATCGATTTGCTCAAAAAGCTGCGTGATGAAGAGCTGGAGAAAAACAAGCTGTTGACCAACGCGGGCACGTACAGCATCAAGTTCAGCCTGTCCACCGCCAACTTCTCCATCACCGACGCGAGCGACGATGTCTACAATATCCAAAAGGACTTCACCTACGACATCACCCCCGTGCAGATAAGGCACACAGGCTTTGCCACGGTGACGTTCAACAACGCTCAGCAGCCCGTAACTTTCAACGACAATTCGTTTGAAACCATTGGCGGCGGCGAGTTTGACGGCACAAGACTGCTTAAGTACCTCATCATTGGCGATACAGGTGAATATCCGCAGCCGGATGGGGATAGCGCCTGGAAATATAACGACTTGCGCCTGGAGTACGATGTGTCGAGCAGCGGCTCAAAAGACGAATGGTTGAACGGCGGCAATCCCTTCAACGCGGGCACATACACCGTCAAGATGACCCTGCTCAGCGGCAACTTCGCGTTCATCTCGGCAAACGGCATCAGTCTGGACGAGGCGGTCGCGGTGGCGGATGAATACATCCTCGTCAACACCGCGTACTATGTTATCAATCCGTTTGACATCTCGTTGGGCGGGCTGCAGTTCCTGTTCCCCAACGCGATATACGACAGCACGGCTTGGGAGCCGATGCCTTTGAAGAAAGGCGATGTTTGGTTTGACACACAAAAGGATAAGAATTATGAGAATCTCAAGAATTATGAGCCTGTATGGGAAAAGGATCCCAAGGTAAGTGGCACCGGCCGCTACGATTATACGCTGGCATACTTCAACAACACTTACGCCTACGTGCACAATGACGGCGACTACAGCGGCGCGCCCACGGTCACGGTCACGGGCAACGGCAACCTGACGGGCAGCTACAACTACTACTTCAACATATATCCGCGCAAGCTGAACCTTACGCTCTCGGTGCAGTCCTCCATATACGGCGACGACATCGTGGTGAACAGCATGCGTGAAAACGCATTCAGTTGGGATAGCAAAACGACAAATACTTATAACGATGATACAACCGAGCATTGGACGTTGAGTGAAATGGGAGAAACCCTGCTTGACAGAATCACTGCCGCAAAGGTAAACGACATCGCTTCAAGCGACGTCATCAACCTTACGCTCGAGCTGCATTACCATGATCCCATAACCGGCGAATGGGTGCGTTACGGCGATAAAGGCACACCTGTGCTCAACGCGGGCAACTACAGGCTGTTTGTCACGCAGGAAAGCGTGGACAAAAACCCCAACTACCGGCTGGGATTCCTCAATGAAGACCCCTCTGATGGTTGGTATTATGCCGAAACTCCGTTTGAAACCGAGGGTTATGCCAACAAGGACAACCCCGGTTGCTACACGGTCATTCCGCGCACGCTCAACATCAACGTCAACAGGGATATGTTCAGCTACGTCTACGGCACGGACATCACGTTGTCCGGGCGCGCCTACCTGTTGGACGACAAAAACGCCGCCGATTGGGCGACCATAATCAGCTCCAACAGCGTAAACGGCAGAACGTTGGTGGTGGAAGGGGACGTGCTCAGCTTCACGCTTTCCGTCAAGGAAGGCGGCCCGAAGAAGGGCAGCCCCGTGGGCACATATTCGGACAAAATTGATTTTGCCGGTCAGACCGATCGCAAGGACGAGTTTGCCAACGAGAACTACACACCCATATTCAACGAGAACGTCATCACCATCACCAAACGTCCGTTGACGGTCACAGTGAAGCCTCAGTCTCACGAGTACAACAACAAAGAACCTGTCATCAAGGAACCCAATTATCAAGGTGACAATTGGAAGAGCGAGATGGAGACGTACTTCACGTTTGAGCCTGTCAACAAGGAAGGCACTACGGGTCTGTATACGGACGAATTCGACGTTGTACACTATCCAAAGATAGACCTTGATATATTCAACCGTGACAGCTACACAAAGTGGAATGCCACAGTGTACAACTTTGTGGGTTATCCCATTGAAGAGTATGAGGACATGCTCAACTACTCCATCAACTTCCTTGGCACCAGCGTAAGAGGTTATGAGTACGGCGGAGCGGCGGAGTTCACCATCACGCCCAGACCTATAAAGATAACTCCTACCCCCAAGAACTACTACTATTACGACGGTCTCAATCCCGATCCCGCAGGGGAGAGAAATGACAATTGGAAGAACACCGACTACACAGACGCGTACAACGGCTCTGTGGAAGGCGAGACCATGGGTAGACTGCACGAAAAGGCCGACGACCCCGACAGTCCTCTTGAGGATCCGCACATTCAACTTATGAAGGCGGCGGGCGTCGACGCGGGCGATTACGATATACTTTGCCAGCGCGTTGTCGGCGATTGGTACAACAACTATGATGTCACCATAGACCCCGAAAGCACAAGTAAATTCACCATCAACCCCAGGGTGATCTATATCAGGATAAAGGACGATCTGACCTCTGTCTACGGCACGTACAACTATGTCGCACGCGGCTCTGCGCTCAAGGTGGGCAGCGCGCTGCTCAACACCTACAACGAGGTTTGGGAGTACGACAACGCACCCGCCGACCACGTAAAAGGCTTCAGCGCGGAAACCAACGACCTGCTCAGCGACGTCAACTATCTGGCGTTCTATCTCGGCGTATTGCGCAACGACAAGACGGACGCGGCGGCGGACGGTTCTCCCGAAAGCCTTGCTCGTTGGGCGTCCGTCGGCAAGTACCCCATCGTGGGCGGCTGGGCAGTCAACCTTGACCCCGACAACCGTATAAAGAAAAACTACGACGTGCACTTCACGGGCAGCTGGGACGATGAAGCTTCCGATCCCGCCATAATGAAGAACCTTGAGGACAGCTACACGCAGGGCGCGGGCACTTATACCATCACCCCCGCCGATATAACCTGGACGGGCAACGACAGCCGCGTCGGCGAATTCCGCGAGGAAGGCGTGGACGAGCTTGTCCTCACCTCTACCGACCTCAGATTTGCGGGTGACGTCACCTGGGACGGCCATGACGGCGAGGTGGAGATCACCTACGAGGAGCCCACGTTCAACGGCACGGAAGCCGATCCGCAAAAGAGCGTGAGCCAATTTGCCGATCCCGACGATCATCCCAACACAGGCAGTCATTATGTGCCCATCACCGAGGGCATGTGGACAATTGTGGTCAATGTCACGGCGGCAAACCACAACCCGTTTACCGTCACGCTGGTGCTCACCATTTCGCCGCAGGTCATCACACTCACCCTGTCCGGCGATGCGTATGAGGTGTTCTACGGCGAAGAGGGCTGGGACGTCATTCGCAACGCGGACGGCTCCTTCTCGATAACCGATCATATAAACGAAGTGCTGTATCAACTGTTGTTCACCGCCTATGACGGACATTCTCCCTTTGTTACGAATGTGACGTGGAAGCGAGACGGCGTAGATGTCGAGTGGGAAGATCCCGACAACCTGCAATTCCTGAAGGACAACCTCAAGTTCAGGTTGATCCCCACCTCGGGAGCGATGGGCAGCACCTCAAACAGGCTCAACGCGGGCGACTACAGAGTTGCGCTGGTGCCCACGGGCATTGCTGCGGACTTGACCACCGAAAGCGAGAGGCTGACGGTGTTGAGAGTCAAGCCTATCAACCTCAGGTTCAAATACACCGCGGCATACGCTCCCGATAAAGATGACGTCATCTGGAAGTGGAACGGCAATGGTTATGATCAAAGCAGGAAAATGTACTATGACGGCAAGGCGCACGCAATTTCGCTGATCGAATACTATGGCGAATACGAAAAGAACGGCGAGCTGCACACGGTGGACCTTAAGAAGACCGACGCGGGCACGGACAACGTCACGGCAAGCGTCAGCACCTATATCAAGTCAGGCAACACGCTGTATGTCCCGCGCGTTGTGGATGAATACTACTCCATAGTTACGGGATGGTCGGGCAGCGACCGCAACAACTACAAGTTGGATGCAGAAGATGAGATCCACAACAGTATAGAATTCAAAATTTTGCCCGCACTGGTGCATATACGCATAAAGAATTTCGAGGCGCGCTACGGCGACCTGCGCAAAGCCGATATGTCCACGGCGCTTGTGGGCAATTGGGAATATTTTGACAAAGCCGAGTTGATGTCGGAAAGCGACGAGTTTACCAACGAGGAGATAGTCCTCAATTGGTATGCCCAAGACACCGATTACGTTGGCGACACCTACCTCAGTGCAGGAGAATACGCCATTACGGGTATGTACACGGGCACCAACTACACGGTGGAGTTTGTGGGCGAGGACGGCAACCATTGGGAAGGCGAACGTCCGTTCGGTTACGATGAACCCAATCAGGCCGGTAAACTGACCGTAACACAGCGCACGGTGGTGATCGCACTTAAAAACATCACCGCCACCTATGGCGACTACTACCTCGGCAATGAGTCCACGCCTAAAAATACGGAATGGCAGGTGCTGCTGGCGGGCAACCACAACGACGCGTTCTATCGAGTGGCGCTGTGGGATACCGTGGAGGACAGAGCCGACCTGAACGGCACGGCGGTGTTCCAGGCGGACAACCTGTACATCACGCTCAGCATCCAGGCAACCCCCGCCGATTGCGCCATGCCGATGATGGGCTTTGACGCAAGCGCATATTGGTACTATCTGAAGGCGACCGAGGAGGGCGCGAGCTACACCATAACAGGCAGCTACGACAACGACAACTACGATATAAAGTTCATGGGGCAGGATTATTGGGACGAAAACTCGCCGCACATGGATCTTGAGCATACCACCGCAAAGTTGACCGTTAACAAGAAGGAAGTTGAGTACGTGTTGTATGGCGGCTATTTCACATACGGGCAAGTCAACCTGGACAACGAATTTGTCGGCGCATTTATGTCTCAAGCGCCATTGCCCGGCGACGACCTCCATGTGACCAGCGCGCTCTACCACGCGGACGGCACTCCCGTCAGCAACGAGCTTGACAGCGCGGACCGCAACAGGATGGGCTATCTGCATGCGGGCGAGTACGTCGTGGTCGGCAGCTTTGACAACAGCAACTACACGGTTTCGTTCTTTGGCAACTGGATGGCGGAAGGATACTTTGAGGTCGGCAAAGCCGGTAGACTGGAAATAGGACAGAAACAGGTCAACGTAATAGTTTTGCCCAGCGAATCCGTCTACGGCGAGGACATAATTTGGCTTTATGAAGTGGAGGATTGGGAAACGGCGGCGGTGCCCGGCGATGTGCTTGAAAACGGCTTTGCGCAATTGGGCATCTCCTTCAAGCTGGAGAACAACAGCCTGAAATACCCCGAGGTCAACGTTGCGGGATATTACATCACATACGACCGCGAGGCGGCAAAGGACGACAACTACATCGCGTTTGTCAAAAACGACAGGCAAGTGTTGCACAAGGTCACCCCGCGCTATATCGATATCACGCTTGCGGGCGCGCAGTGCGAATACGGCGATGAGGAGGATATAGGCGATCACTGGGTGGCGACCAACGCCATATCCACCTACCTCAACAGCGCGATCGCCCTCAACGGTACAGTCGGCACAGACGAGGCTATACCCGACAACCTGGGAGTTAATTGGTACATTGAGAACTATGTGTCTACGATCAGCCCGGTCAACAGCTATCGGGTAGAGGTAAGGATAAGCAACAGAAACTACATCCTCTACACTCCCGGCGACGACTATGGGCAGTACTACTCCTCGGAGCCCTTCAGAGTGGTGCCGCGCAGGATACAGATAGGCTTCACGGGCGAGCTTACAAGCCAATACGGCGATCCGCTCACCGTGGGCAGCATAGATTCGCTTGTCCTCACCCGTCCCGACGGACTTGCGGGCGACGCGGTGGTCAACGGCGATCAGCTGGGCTTCAGCTTCAACATCCCGTTCAACTCCCGCAGCGACGTGGGCGTCTACACCTTCGACGTGCTGTACAACAACGATCCCAACTATCAGCCGGTGGATTGGCATGCGCTGGAGTACACCATAACCGCGCGCAAGATACTCGTTACGCTGGGCGATATGGAGGGCGAGTACGGCGACACGCCCGCTCCCGCCACCTACACCGCAGTCAGGCGCGACGGTCTCGCGGGTGACGCCGTTATGGAAGGCGACGCAATGCCCTTTGTCATCGATATAACCGCTTTTGACCCGCATGCCGTGGGCACCACATTCAAAGTGTCAGGCAACGCGTATGACGGCAGCGAGCTTATAGACCCCAACTACGACATACAGTTTGTGGACGGCACGGGCAGCTACACGCTGAACAAGCGCAGGGTGTTTGTCGAGGTCACGGGCGGCAGCAGCGAGTACGGCGATCCCATCGGCGAGATAGGCTGGACGGCGCATCACCGCACCGCGGAGGGCGGCATTGACGACAGCAAGCCCGGATTTGTCAACGACGACGAATACGACTTTGAGTTCGTCACCGGCGCGCACATCGGCGACAACATCGGCACCTACAACGTGGAGCAGAGGTACAGCAATTACAACGACACCCTCTACGACGTGGTGGTGGATCCCAACCTCAACGACAAGTACGAGATAGTGCGCAGGGTGGTCATCATCGAGGTGACAAAACCGATGACGGCGGTTTACGGCGATATGCCGGACGCTATCGGCGCGGAGGACCTCATCCTTAAGCGCAGCAACGGCAGCATGGAGAACGTGTGGTACGGCGAAGAGTATGCCACCATCGTCCCCGATCCCAGCGAGTTGCTCTCGCAGGGCAGGCTGCATGCGGGCAGATACGAGGTGCCGCTTGAGATCAGCTTCGGAAATCCCGATTGGGAAAAGAACTACGACATCCGCACGGACGAAGTGGCGTATATCATAGAGCCTCGTCCCATCGAGGTGGAGCTTACCGGCCACCGCAAGGTGTACGACGGCGAGGCGATCTCCGTCGGAAGCGAGCAAGACGTGGATTGGCGCATCACAAGCGGCGAAGTGCTCGAGGGCGATACGCTTGGCGTAAGCCTGGCCGTTCCGTCCACAGCGGACGCAGGACAGTACGTCATTGCGGGCGATTGGGACAACAACGACTACGCGCTGACCTTCAAGGGCGACATTGAGGACGTGGCAAAGTACTACGTAGACCGTCGCGCCATCACCGTGACCGTGCTTGACAAGGAGAAATACTACGACCGCGGAGCGATCTCCGTGGGCAGCGTGGAGGGCGAAGATTGGACGCTTACCGCAGGCACGATGTGCGCGGTCCCCGCGGGCATCACGCTGTCTGTCGAGGCCGCTACGGACGTCGACGACTACACCATCCACGGCGACTACACCAACAAGAACTACGACGTGACGTTCATCCTCGGCACATATCACATACTGCAGGCGAAGAACAGATGGGTGCACGAGTTCAGCGTGTTCGAGATGGAGGAGGGCGAGACCCTCTACGAGGAGCAGATACCCACCGCCAGGTTTGGCAACGCCGTCATCGAGTACTTCCTTGACGAGGCGTGCACCAGGCGCTTCGAGGGCGACATCAGAGACGCAAAGACGGGCACCTACTACGTGCGCGTCACCGTCGAGGGCACAAAGAACTACACGGAGCTGAAGGACGTGTACGCGCTGCGTATTATCGACTCCTTCCTCAAGACGAACGCCAACATAGACATCGCCGTCTACGTGCTGATATTCGCCTCGCAGTTTGTTATGCTGACTCTGGCGCTGATATTCTGCAAGCGCCGTAAGAACAAAAAACAGCAGGCGGCGGCCTGACCGCGCCTCGCCCACACTCCACCTGCCTATGCAGGCGGACGTAACCAAGTTACAACGGGCGGGGAAGCCTGTCCGCAAGCGCCCTGCAAAGGGTAAAAATAAAAAAAGGAACAAAAAAGGAAGGATAAAACAATGGAATTTTTGAATGCGCTTACGTTTTTCGGTCATGAATTGGCGTGGGATCTGCCCACGGCGCTGTTTTGGCTGCTCATCGCACAGGTCGCGTTGATCGTCTTTATGCTGATCGTGTTCGGCGTGCTTATACATCGCGTCGGCTCCAACAAGACCATCATCATCGAGCGCGACGCGCTTGAGGACGAGAAGCCCGCAAGACCCGTCGCAAGGCCGGAGGCGATCGAGGACGAGTACTACGAGGCGGAGCTTGTCGAGGACGAGCCTGTTGCTGAACCTGTCGCAGAGGAAGAGCCCGCAGAAGCCGTCGAAGAGCTTGCCGAGATACCCGAAGAGGTCATTGAGGAAGAGGAAGTCGTCGAGGAGCCCGTTGAGGAAGAGCCCATCGTGCTTGTGCCTATTGAGGAGCCCGTCGAGGAGCCTGTGGAAGAGATCGTGGAAGAGCCCGAACCCGTCGTTGAAGAGCCCGCCGCCGCGGTCGTGCCCGAAACGCCGCCTACGCTGGTGTTTGCGGAGGATTCGTTTGAGGGCGGCACTCTGCGCTACGATCGCAGCTTCACCGCGCGTATCATTCAAGCGGACGACGACCAGAAGAGCTGGTATACAGACCTCAAAAACGAGCTGCTGTCCTACAAGAAGGTGCACAGCCGTATCAGCTGGAAGCGCGAGAGCTACAACCTCGGCCGCAACCAGATCGCGCGTATCGCGTTCCGCGGCTTGACGATGTGCCTGTACCTGCCCCTCGATCCCGAGGAGTTTGCGGACAGCAAGTACAAGGTGGAAAATGTGGGCGACAACGCGTCCTATGTGGACACCCCCTGCCTGTACCGCATCAAGAACGACAAGCGCGTCAGATACGCCAAGGAGCTTATTGCCATGGTGCTTGAAAAAGTGGACGGCGTAAAGACCGAGCGCGAGGCTGTGGACTACTATCTGCCTTACGAGGGCACGGTCGAGCTTATCAACAAGGGCTTGATCAAGCGCAACATCCGCACCAAGAGGGACGAGGCCATATTCGTTCAAGAGGGCGAAGAGGGTCAAGAGGGCGAAAATACGGACGAGCAATAAGTCCGCGCCACAGCAAACTTATGGGTCGGACGGCTGTCAGCCGTCCTGCTCCCGTGCATTCAAAAACATAAAAACACTCGATATGAAAAGGGCGCCGCGTGTGGGCGTCCTTTTCCAAAAGGATAAAAAGGGGAAAAGAATGGAAACTGTCATGCGGATTCCAGCAGCAGCTTGTCCGCAATAAGCGCAATGAATTCGCCGTTGGTCGGCTTTTCGTTGGGCGAGTATATCTTGATGCCGAACACATTGTTGATGTTTTCTATCTTGCCTCTGTTCCATGCCACCTCGATGGCATGGCGTATGGCGCGCTCCACCTTTGAGGGCGAGGTCTGATACCTCTCGGCAATGCCGGGGTAGAGGCGCTTGGTAATGGCGTTTATTATGTCGGGCGTCTCGATGGTCATCTTTATCGCTTCGCGCAAAAACTGATAGCCCTTTATGTGCGCGGGTATGCCCACGGATATAAACAGATTGGATATCTTCTCGTCCAGCGAACGGTTGTGCTTTGTCGCGGGCGATGGCGAGCTTGCCGCGACGGGTTTTGGCGGATTTGGCGAATCCAGATCCTTGAGCGTGCGCAGCAGCACGTCGTAGTCAAACGGCTTTGCCAAAAAGTAGCTTGCGCCGTAGCTCATTGCCTTTTGCACAAATCCGTCCGTCGCCAATTGCGACATCACCACCACGATGGGTTTTTTGCCCTTGAGGTCGCTCAGCACGCCAAAGCCGTCAAGCTCGGGCATAACTATGTCCAGCAAAAGGAAGTCGGGGTCGTACTTATCCACCATTTCAAGCGCCTGCTTGCCGTTTGCGGCGACGCCTACGATCTTATAGCCATCTTTGGAATCCAAAAATTCCTTGAGACTGTTGCAAAGTGCCAGGTTGTCATCGGCTATCAAAAGAGTTTTTTCCATATGTCCTCCGTCGAATGGAATAATATCATAAAATTTATAGCAGATGTAAGGCAGATTTGTTACAATCTGCCGCAATTTTGTCGCTTTTTTATCGTTATTGTCATATATTTGCCTTGTTAAACTTAAAAAATTGCGCCTTATTTGCTTTTTGCAAGCAAATTTTAGGTATTCTTAGCGAAATTTTCAATCATAATTTTCACCAATTTTGCAAACCACAACATCTTGAAAAATCCGACGAGAAGGCACACTACATTATGATTTGTCAAAAAATTTTGAAAAAATCGCAAAAATCAGTTTACAGAACGCCAACATATAAATATAATATATGCAAAATAAGCAAACATAACGGGAAGAGGTTGCTATGGGAAAATTCAAAAAATGTCCGCGTTGCGATCTGAATTGGATCGCGATGGATGAGGAACTCTGCGAAGTCTGCAAGGCGGAGATGGGCAAGGCAAGCTCCATCAGTTTGCTCGAAGAGGACGATGAGGAGCTTGATATGGACGAGCGCATCTGCCCCATTTGCAAGATAAACTATCTTGAGCCCGACGAGGACATCTGCCAATCCTGCCGCGCCGAACAGGCGGAAAAGAACGCCGAGAAGATGGAGGACGACGGCTGGCAGCAATTTGTCGACGACGACGAGGACGAGCCTATGAATCCCGACGACGAAGGCGAACTGTCCCTCTCCGAGGTAGAGCAGGAAGAGGAAGAAGAGGAAGAGGAAAACGACGAACCCGACGATTTCGAGGAGTCCTATCTCGGCGCCGACGAGGGCTTTGACGAGGACGACGAGGAAGAGGAAGAAGAGGACGACGAGGATATCTGAGCTTTGTAAGCAGCAGCGGCAACGGCTTTTGCCGTTGCTTTTTTTATGCGCGGATATCGGCGCGCATACATTTGAGACGCTTTTGTGCGCGGCGCTTGCTATTTTTGCATATTGGTGTTAGAATATTGGCGTTTGAGACGCTAAACGTTTTATATATTTATAAGGATATAAAATAAATCCATATAACGTCTCGCGGAGTTGGTTATGGCCGATGAAAAACAGTTTGTCAAGGACGTCGCGGATATGAACGAGGATTTTCCGCGCTGGTACACGGACGTCATCCTCAAGACTCAGTTGGTGGACTACGGCCCCGTCAAGGGCACCATGGTCATACGCCCCTACGGCTATGAGATATGGGAGCATATACAGGAGGAGCTGAACAAGCGTTTTAAGGCGACGGGTCACAAAAACGCCTATTTTCCTATGTTTATTCCTTACAGTTTCCTCGTCAAGGAGGCGGACCACGTGGAGGGCTTCGCGCCGGAGGTCGCGCTTGTCACGCACATCGGCGACACGCCGCTTGAGGAAAAGCTGGTGGTGCGCCCCACCTCCGAGACCATAATCTGCTCCATGTACTCCAAGTGGGTGCAGAGCTGGCGCGATCTGCCGCTCAAGATAAACCAATGGGCAAACGTCGTGCGCTGGGAAAAGACCACAAGGCCGTTTTTGCGCACAAGCGAGTTTTTGTGGCAGGAAGGGCATACGTTGCATATGACGGAGCAGGAAGCGCGCGAGGAAACGCTCACGATGCTTGAAGTCTACCGCGAGTTTATGCAGAACGTGCTTGCCATAGACGTGCTCACGGGCGTCAAGTCCGAAAAGGAAAAGTTTGCGGGCGCGGTGGACACCTACGCCATGGAGGCGATGATGCTTGACGGCAAATCCCTGCAGGCGGGCACCTCGCACTATCTCGGGCAAAACTTCTCCTCCGCGTTTGAAATCAAATATCTCGACCGCGACGGTCAGCTCAAAAATCCCTATCAGACCAGCTGGGGCGTGTCCACAAGGCTTATAGGCGCGCTCATAATGGCGCACGGCGATCAGCGCGGTCTCAAGCTGCCGCCACGAGTTGCGCCCATACAGGTCGTCATCGTGCCCATCGCCGCTCACAAGGAGGGCGTAAACGAGAAGGCGGCGCAAGTCGCCGCTACGCTGAGGGCGGCGGGCATCCGTGTGGAGCTGGACGACCGCGACCAGTCTGCGGGCTGGAAGTTCAACGAGTGGGAGATGAAGGGCGTCCCCGTCAGGCTGGAGCTTGGTCCCCGCGATATAGAAAACGGGCAGGCGGTGCTGGTGCGCCGCGACACGCACGAGAAGTCCTTTGTCAGACTGGACGGCATCGCGCAGGAAGTGGCGCGGCTGCTTGACGACGTGCACGAAAATATGTTCAGATGCTCCCACGACTTCCTGCATTCGCATATAAGCGTGTGCAAGGATATGGGCGAGATGAAGGAGGCGCTGGACAACAAACGCTTCGTAAAGGCGATGTGGTGCGGTTGCCGCGAGTGCGAGGACAAGATCAAGGCGGAGCTGCAGGCGACTTCGCGCGTGATGCCCTTTGACCAGACCCCCGTGGGCGACAAGTGCGTCTGCTGCGGCAAGCCCGCCGACAAGGTGATCTACTTCGCCAAGAGCTATTGATGTTATGGTGGATGTGGACAGGATAAATTCCCTTGCGCGCAAACAGCGCGAGCAGGGCTTGACGGAGGAGGAAAAGCAGGAGCAGGCAAAGCTGCGCCGCGAGTACGTGGACAGCGTGGTGGGCAACCTGCGCCGCAGTTTGGACAACACCTATGTCGTGGACGACAAGGGCAACAAAACTCCGTTGAAAAAGTAACGAAACGCCGTTAAAAAGCGAGGAGAGATCCTCGCTTTTTTTGTATACAAATTTTTATTTTCCGCCAAGGTTTATTTTGCAAAAACTGCAGTTTAATATATCAAAAGCATATATTAAACGTCGCGTTGTGCAATCATAAATCGTCAACGTCCTGCACGGGGACGTCGGGCTCGTCCGCCCTGTTTATGGGCAATTCGCCGTCCGGCACAGACGGATAACCGTCCGCGTCTTTTGGCTTGAACGAGGTGCAGTAGCTGTCGTTCCAACCCTCGGGCATGGGGCAGTCGGGCAGGATGGCGTCGTCGCTGTAGGTCAGGTCGGGTTTGCCGTCGGGCGTCTTTATCACGCCGCCTGTCTTGTCCGAGACGTCCGCGTATTTTATGCTGCCGTTTGAGGATGGCGTCGCCTCGTCCTTGTAGGGAAGCTGAGTGTGCGGCGCGAGGTCGTCTATGTCGGACGGCGCGGGGTGGGAGGAGTCGGGCGTGCCTGTGTAGCTGCCGTTTGGGTCGAAGCGGCTTCTGAGGTTTTCGTTTGTCGAAAGATTGCTGTGCATAAGGGGCGGTTGGTATCTGCGTTTTTCCATAAAAAATTCTCCTTTTTTCGGCGGCGGCAAGAAGGCTTGTCGCCACATATAGCGTGTGCAGAAGCCCGGCGCGCTATCCCTTGAAAAACAATAAAAATTTCTTGAAAAAGAAAGTTAAAATATAAAGAAAAATTTAGGCAAATCAAAGAGTAAATTCATAAGAAAATCATACAGTCGTGTGATATTATGATAGTGTCAAATGTAAAAGGACGTCGAGGTATCAAAACATGAAGCGAAACGAGGTAGACAAACGAATTGTCCGCACCAAAGCCGCCATTCGCAGTGCGTTTTTGGAGCTGGTCCAGCAACAGGATATGTCGCTTATCTCCATCAGCAGCCTTGTCGACAGGGCGGGGATCACGCGCAGCACGTTTTACATGTATTATGATTCCGTCGCCGCAGTGCGCGACGACATCGAGGACGAGATAATCCGCCATATTGAAAAGATAATGGACGAGAGCGATTGGCTCAACTGCATGGTCAATCCCTACGTCATGCTTGACGCCATCGCCAAGGAGATCGCCCGTTATGACGAGTACAACCGCTATCTGCTGTCGGGCACGCAATCGGGCAGGTTGCTGGACAAGCTCAACCAGAGGGTGGTGGAGGCGTTCGTCAGGTTTGTAAAGGACAAACAGCTTGACATCGACGTGGCGCGCGCCAAGTACATCGCGGCGTTTGTCACGGCGGGCATAGGGGAATGCTTCAAGCTGTGGTACAACCACCGCAGCAGCCTCACCCTCGAGGAGCTGTGCAAGCGCATATCCGAGATGATAACTTGCGGCCTGAGCGCCGTGGGCAACCTGTACGTGGAAAAATAATGACTTTGGCAAAATATCTGCCGCTATGCTGAAATAAAAACAAACTTTTTATAAGGTGGGAATATGCTTCAACTTAAAAACATCGTCAAAAATTATCCGACCGCAACGACGACCGTGCACGCTTTGCGCGGCGTTTCCCTTGACTTCAGGGAGAACGAGTTTGTAGCCATCCTCGGCCCCAGCGGCTGCGGCAAGACCACGATGCTCAACATCATCGGCGGCCTTGACCGTTACACCAGCGGCGACCTTGTCATAGGGGGCATATCCACCGCCACCTTTGACGACTTGCATTGGGACGCCTACCGCAACGCGACTATAGGCTTTGTGTTTCAAAGCTACAACCTCATCCCGCACCTCACCGTCATCGAAAACGTTGAGCTTGCGCTGAGCCTCATCGGTCAAAAGAAGAAGGAGCGCAGGGCAAAGGCTATCGCGGCTTTGCAGCGCGTGGGCATGGGCGACGAGATCAACAAGCGCCCCAACCAGCTCAGCGGCGGACAGATGCAGCGCGTCGCCATTGCGCGCGCCATCGTCAACGACCCCAAGATCATCCTTGCGGACGAACCCACCGGCGCGCTTGACAGCGAGCTGTCCGTGCAGGTCATGGATATCCTTGCCGAGCTTTCAAAGACAAGGCTGGTCATCATGGTCACGCACAATGCGGAGCTTGCCTACGAGTACTGCACGCGTATCTGCCGCTTTAAGGACGGTCAGCTTATATCGGACTCCGACCCATTCAATTCGGAGTTTACCCCCTACAAAGTGCCCGATCCCGACGAGTCAAGCCCCGACGATGTTTACTCCGCCATAGGGAAGAGTGAAGTCACAACGGACACTTTATCTCTTCAAAATCACGACTTAACCGACGATTTGGCAACAAATCACATCGCCGGCGAGGACGTCGCGACCCCTCATCCCGAGGAGACATCCGCTGCGGAAGCGTCTCAGCCCGGCGTAGATCTGGACGAGCTTTACGCCGAACCCGAAAAGGAAAAACACGTCAAAAGGGTGTCCAACCGCAAGCGCAAAAAGGTGATGAAAAACATCGGCGCCAACACCAACGAGGCGTTCAACCGTCTGGGACTCAACAGCGGCATAAAGAAGAAAAAGACTCCCGAAAACAAAAAGAACAAGGCGTTCAAGCCCACCTCTATGAGTGCGGGTCTCGCGTTTGGCCTCAGCCTTCGCAACCTCATCTCCAAAAAAGGCAGGACGGCGTTCACCGCGTTTGCGGGCAGCATCGGCATCATAGGCCTCGGCCTTGTGCTGTCCATCTCCAACGGCTTTGATTTGTATGTCGACCGCATGCAGACAGAGATGATGGCTGGCATGCCAATGGGTATGTACGAGTACAACGTGGACGTCTCCATGATGGACAAGATGATGGGTATGTTGACGCAGCTTAGCGCTTCCGAGGACGATTTCCCGGAGGGCAACGGCATTGTGATAACGGATTCCTCTGACGCCGGCCCCATGCAAGCCTTCAACAAATTGCTCGACTCTTTCTTGGGCGAATGCTATGAAAACCATTTTTCACAAGAATTTGTGGAATATATGCAGGACGAGAAAGCGCATGAGAAAATAGATTACAACGCTATGAGCGTATACTACGGCTTGCGTTACAACCTTATAGGCACCAAGATCAACAAAGATACCGGCACGGCGGAATATGTTGACGTGTCAACGCAGCAATCCGAGACCAATCTCATAAACATATTGATGGGCATTATGGGGCAGTCGGGCGTGCAGGATTCAAACTGGCAGGTGCTGGTCGGCGATGAGACTCATATGAAGTCGGGCTTCGACGTGCTGGCAGGTCACTATCCTCAAAACAAAAACGAAATTGTACTCAGTATCGGCAAAAACAACTCTGTCAGCAAGGATCTGTTGGAAGCGTTCGATATAGACATGTACAAGATAGACAGCGACGGCAATTATATCATGCAAGACGGGCAGCCCGTCCCCATCCCCGATGGCGAACTCACTTTTGACGATTTCATCGGCAGAAAATTCAAATGGGTGCCCAACGACCTGTATTATGCGCCCGAATATCTGACTGAAGAACCCGTCGGATATGATGGTTGCGTAACATATGACAAGAATTCAGACATATTCAAAAACGACAAGATAGTCAACGCGGACGAGCTTGCAAAACTGTACAACAGCGATCAGAGTTTGGAGCTGAAGATAGTGGGTATCATCCGTCCCGCAAAGGATTCCTCCGCAGATTTTGTCACGCCCGGCATATGCTACACTCCGGAGTTGCAGGACTATGTCCTGGAGAACTCTTATAACAGCGCCGTTGCAAAAATGCAGCGCAAGTTGGATGAAAACATTCAGGCGCAGACAACGGACACAACAATCAAAAGGATGACGGTGTTTGACGGCGAAAAAACGGATTACATCTTGCAGAGCATGAACGGCATTGAGTTGCTCAACTTAAGAAAGGATTACAGCGACGCCGTCCGCGGCATAGGCGCATACAAAAAGCCTGCCTACATCAAGATATATCCCAATGATTATAATCAAAAAGTAGCTATACAAAAAGCGATTAACAACTGGAACAAAGATAAAGATGAGGATAACTACGTCGGCTTCCTCGACATCTCCGCGATGATCACCAAGACCTTGCATGAGATCATAGACCTTGTGTCCTATCTGCTGATAGCGGTGGCGGCGATATCCTTGGTGGTATCCACGGCGATGATAGGCGTCATCACCTCCAACTCGGTCGTCGAGCGCACGCGTGAAATAGGTATCCTGCGAAGCCTCGGCGCGCGCAAACGCGACATAAGAAGCATATTCATCACCGAGACTACGCTGATAGGTCTGGCGAGCGGTATCGCCGGCATTGTGGTGACGTATATATTCTGTCCTCTCATCAGTCTTATCATAGAGGCGGTGACGGGAGGCATCGGGGTAGGCATCGCCAACCTGTTGCAATTCAACCCGCTGCACGCGTTGGTGTTGGTGGTGTTGTCCACGGCCCTTACGATAATCAGCGGCGTCATCCCCGCGATAATGGCGTCCAGAAAGAACGTCGTCGACGCCTTGCGAGTGGAGTGATCAACAAAAAATTTGTCAAAAGAGCAGCCCGCGCGGCTGCTCTTTTGAGGTTTATAGTTATAAAAGGCGGAGCAAATACTTGACAGTTACGTTTGTTTTCTTTATAATAATCAAGCGTATTTATAAATAAAAAGAATTTTTATAAAAAATACGATATAGAAAGTAAAGTCTATATGACGGAGGAATAGCAACATGAAACAGACTTATCAACCCAAAAAGAGACAGAGAAGCAAGGTCCACGGCTTTCGCAAGAGAATGAGCTCCAAGTCCGGCAGGAACGTGCTCAAGCGTCGTCGCAACAGAGGCAGAAAGCAGCTGACCGCCTGACGATATGCAAAGACAGTACAGGCTTAAGCGCAGGGCGGCGTTTCAATATGTCTATCGCAAGGGCGACAGCGCCTCGGCGGGGGACGTCATTCTGCTTTGCGCAAGGTCCCGCGAGGGGCTTAAGATAGGCCTGTCCGTGTCAAAAAAGGTGGGCGGGGCGGTCGTGCGCAATCGCGTGAAGCGCTTGTTGCGCGCGGCGATAGACCCCATAATTGACAGCGTCGATACAAAATATATGTACGTGCTGGTCGCGCGCCCATCGCTTGCAGGCAAAAGCTACGATTCGGTTTGCGCTTCGGTGCGCTCCGCGTTCGAGCGGGCAGGGAGGCTCAAATGATCAAAAAGATCTGCCTGTGGCTGCTGATATGGTACAAGCGGGTGCTGTCCCCAATCACGGGCAGGCACTGCGCGTACACGCCGACGTGCTCGATGTACTCCTACGACGCCATCAGCAAATACGGCGCCGCGGTGGGCGTCGTGATGACGGCGCTGAGACTGCTGAGGTGCAACCCCTTCTTCAAGGGCGGCTTTGACCCTGTCAAAGAAAATTATAGAGGAAAGATCAAATGGCTGCTTTGAGCTTTGAAAGAAAGCGCAAACTACAAATATATCTGCTTGTGACGCTGGTGCTGTTGTGCCTTGTCATGCTTACAGCCTGCAACCGGGACACCTCATACAACGTCGAGGGCGACGTGTCCCAGCCTACGCATTTTATGGCAAAGTTTATGCTTACCATCAACAAGAGCATAGGCGGCGGCGCGGAAAGTTTCGGCTGGACGGTCGTGGTGTTCACCATCATTCTGAGGCTTATACTGTCCCCGCTGGACATATGGCAAAAGGTCATCTCCCGCAGGAACAACAAGGCTATGGAGCGTATGAAGCCACAGCTTGAGGCCTTGCAGGAAAAGTACGGCGACGACAAGCAGCGCATGCAACAGGAGCAGATGGCTCTTTACAAAAAAGAGAAGTATTCCATGATGGGCATGTGCCTGCCGACGATAATTTCGTTTGTCGTGTTCTTCGTCGTGTTTGCGGGATTCAGGCAGATGGTCGGCTATCAGTTCGCGCAGGACTACAAGGATTGCTACAACACATTCAACTCCTCCTTGTCTCAGCAGATAGAGACGGGTTACGGCGACGTCAACGGCGACGGCGTGTTCAACGTGGACGATATTGCCAAGACGGAGCAGGGCGCCAAGGACTACAACGCGTATGTCGAAAAAGCGCAACAGGCAGTTTATGACGCGTATTATGCCAAACAAAACACCGATGTGCGCAGTTGGCTGTGGATAAAAAACATTTTCGTGGGCGACAATTGGTCGCAGGCGGTGCCCAATTTCACCACCGTTACGGGACAGTCCGGCTTTGCCACGTCGAGGCTGTCGGGCATCACCGTTGACGAGTACAACCTTGTCATGGGCAAGGTGCTCGGCACAGGCGGCTGGGGCAAGGGTGGCAAGTGGAACGGCTTGCTTATACTGCCCGTGCTGTCCATCGCGCTCAGCTTCCTGTCCACAAAACTTGTGACGGTCGGACAGGGCGACAAAAAGAAGAAGAGCAAGGAAGAAAAGAAAAAGGAGAAAGAGGCCGCCGGCGCGCAGCAAAACTCCATGAAAGCAATGCAGTACGTGATGCCCATCATGATGGGTGTGTTCGGACTGCTGTATTCGGGCGCGTTTGCGCTGTATATGTTTACAAGTTCGCTCACGGCAATAGCGTTCCAGCTGACCTTCAATCTCGTAGGCTGGCTGGTGGACAAGTCGAGAGCTAAGGGAGTGGATCCCAATATAGCTAAGAGATAGGAGAAAAAATGGAAAGATCTGTAGAGATGCAGGCCGCAAACGTGGATATCGCCATAGAAAAAGCGCTTGCGGAGCTTGGCACAACGAGGGACCGCGTGGAGGTCGAGGTGCTCGGCAAGGGCGGTCTGTTTTCAAGGGCTAAGGTCAGGGTGACCATCAAGGATACCTTGAAGGACAAACTTCTGGAGTTTTTCAACGGCACGTTGGAGCGCATGGGTCTGGTCTGCCGCGCCACCGCCGAGGAAAAGGACGGCACCATCTATATCAACATCGAGGGCGAGGACAGCAGCGTCGCGATAGGCCACAGGGGTGAAACGCTGGACGCGTTGCAATATCTTGCGCTGACCTTCCTCAACGAACATAAGGGCGAGTTCAAAAAGCTGGTCGTGGACGCTGAAAACTACCGCGAAAAGCGCAAGGAGACGCTCACCGCGCTTGCGCAGAGGCTGGCGCAAAAGGCAATAAGGCTGCGTCGCAAGATAGCGTTGGAGCCCATGAATCCCTTCGAGAGGCGCATAATCCACAGCGCGCTGGCGGACGACCCCAACGTCACCACCGAGAGCGAGGGCGAGGAGCCTGCGCGCTATATCGTGATAATCCCCGTAGGCGTTGAGCTCAAGAGCGGCAAACCCATCAAAAACGGCGAATCCGACAGATCCGAACACAGGCGCGACGACAGGCGCGGCCGCGGCAGAAGGGACAATCGCCGTCGCGAGGGCAAGCCCCGCAGAGAGGACAACTACGAGGAGATAGAGGACGGCAATGTGTATCTGGGTTACTATACACAGCAGGACGACTTCGTAAAGCCCGCACCGCAGGCAGGTCCTCCCAAATACAAGAGCTTCGGAGGCAGAAAGAGGTTCTGATGAGCGTTATAGCGGCAATATCATCTCCAATTGGAGCGGGTGGTATCGGCATAGTGCGCATGTCCGGCAACGGGGCGCTTGCAATTGCCGATGCCATTTTTCTTTTCAACGGCAAAAACAGGGGCGAAAGCGTGTCGTGGGAGCCTCTCAAGCTCAACTTCGGCACCTTTTTTGCGGACGGATTTGAGGACAAGGGCTACGCGGTGTTTTTCCCCGCCGCAAAGGCGTATACTGGGGAGGATACGGTGGAGTTTTACCTGCACGGAGGCGTGCGCATCATGCAGGGCGCGCTTGAAACGCTGCTGTCGCACGGCGCGGTCATGGCGGAAGCGGGCGAGTTCACCAAGCGCGCGTTTTTGTCAGGCAGGCTGTCGCTTGCCGATGCGGAGGGAGTAATGGATATGATAGGCGCGCAGAGCGCCGCGGGACTTCGCGCCGCGTACAGGCTGATGCAGGGCGAGGTCTCAATCAAAATAGACGAAATATGCAACAAGCTGGGCGACCTCATAACGGGCTTGGAAGCCACGCTGGACTATCCCGACGAGATGGAGGACGAGACTTTGCCGCCCCTTGAGGACGGCATACGCGACTGTCTTGCGCATATTGGCGCTCTGCTGTCCACCGCGGCGCAGGGCAGGCTTGCGAAGTACGGCGTAACCGCCGTGCTGACGGGGCGCACCAACGCGGGCAAATCCTCGCTGTTCAACGCAATGCTCGGCGAGCAGCGCGCCATAGTTTCGCCTACGCAGGGCACCACGCGAGACACCATAGAAGCCGCAATAGAGCACAACGGCGTCAGGATAAACCTTGTGGACACCGCGGGCATACGCGAGGACGCCGAGGGCGACGTCGAGAGCGAGGGCATACTCAGGGCGCGCCGCGCGGCAAAGGGCGCGGACGTTATACTGCACGTCATAGACAGATCCGCTCCCGAAGATATGGAGGACTACGGCGACGCGCTTGTGTTTGACGTGTACAGCAAGGCGGACGTAAACGGCTTTGCCATACCGCGCAAGATGTACACATACGCCGTCAGCGCCGTCACGCGCGAGGGCGTGGATACGTTGCTGGACGCGATCGCTTCGCTGTACAAAAGCGGCGGACAGGACGGCGGACTTATAACCAACGAACGGCACGTATCGGCACTTTATCGAGCAAAACGCGCGTTAGAAAGCGCGATTTCGTCACTGGACGGCACAATAGACCTTACGCTTGTGGACTTGCGAGGCGCATATGACGCGCTTGGCGAGATCACGGGCAAGACCGCAAAGGAGGATGTGGTAAACGCCATATTCGGCAAATTCTGCGTGGGCAAATGACAGACTCTTTCGATATTATCGTTATAGGCGCCGGGCATGCCGGGGTCGAGGCGGCGCTTGCCGCGGCAAGGCTCAATAAACGCACGCTGTTGGTGTGCGGCGATCTTGGCACCGTTGCAAACATGCCTTGCAATCCTTCCATAGGTGGCACCGCAAAGGGCCATCTTGTGCGCGAAGTGGACGCGCTGGGCGGGCAGATGGGCATATGCGCGGACGGCGCGCTGTTGCAGATAAAGATGCTCAACTCTGCCAAGGGCCCCGCTGTCTATTCGTTGAGAGGACAGGAGGACAAGGCGCTGTACCACAAACTTATGCTCGACGTGTTGCGCGGGCAGGAGAACCTTGTTCTCAGCGACGCGGAGGCGGTGGAAGTAGTTGCAAAGGGCGGCAAAATAGACTCAGTCCGCATGAAGGACGGCAATATATACGGCTGCAGGGCGGCGGTATTGGCTACGGGAGTGTACCTCAACAGCACCATAATCACCGGCGACGAGTGCGTGCAGAGCGGACCGAGCGGGTTTTACAGCGCAAGGGAACTTACGGACAGCCTTCGCGCGTTGGGATTGCCGCTACGCCGCTTCAAGACGGGCACGCCGGCGCGCATTTACCGCGACAGCATAGACTACGACAAGATGCAGATACAGCGCGGCGAAAATTGCGACAGATTCTCGTTTTTGTCCCCCAAACGCGTGTTCGAGGAGGAGCCTTGCTGGCTCACCTACACCAACGAACGCACGCACGACATCATCCGTCGCAACATCTCTTTAAGCCCCCTTTACAACGGCACTATCGTGGGCGTGGGACCACGCTATTGTCCATCTATAGAAACCAAAGTGATGCTTTTTGCGGACAAAACGCGCCATCAAGTGTTTGTTGAGCCGGAAGGCGCGGGTAGCGAATGGATGTACATACAGGGCATGTCCACCTCAATGCCCAAGCGCGTGCAGGAGGAAATGTACCGCTCCGTCGCGGGGTTGGAGCATTGTCGCTTTGCACGCTACGGCTACGCGATAGAGTATGATTGCCTGGATCCGCTCAGCCTCTACCCATCGCTTATGAGCAAGCGCGTGCAAGGCCTGTTTTCCGCAGGGCAGTTCAACGGCAGCAGCGGCTATGAGGAAGCGGCGGCGCAGGGCGTCATGGCGGGCATCAACGCCTCGCGCTATATTGACGGCGCGTCGCCCGTCGTGCTGGGCAGGGACAAGGCGTATATCGGCGTGCTCATTGACGACCTCGTCACCAAGGGCACGTCGGAACCGTACAGAATGATGACCTCGCGCGCGGAGCACCGCATTATGCTGAGGCAGGACAACGCGGACATGAGGCTTACTCCCATCGGCTACGAGATAGGGCTGGCGGGGGAGCGCAGATACGCCAGACTTGTTGAAAAGAGGCGCATGATCGACAGCGTGCTCGCCGTCAAAGACGCGCTCGTGGACAGGGCGACAGCGGAGGAATTGCTTGCCTCGCTTGGACAGGATATCCCGTCGAAAGCGCCCACCTTTGGCGAACTTTGCCGCAGACCCGGCGTGGAAGCGGAACATATGCGGCGTTTTGCGCCCGCGGATGTCGACGACGAAGCGCTTGCCGCGGCGGTCGTGGAGCTTAAGTACGAGGGGTATCTGAAGAAGGAACTTGCCGCCGTCAACGAGCAAAAACGGCTGGACGGCAGGCTTATCCCCGCCGACTTCGACTATGCGGCGGTCAAGGCGCTCAGGCTGGAAGCGCGGCAAAAGTTGGCGCAGATAAGGCCCGTCAATCTGGGGCAGGCGTCCCGCATATCCGGCGTTTCGCCCGCGGATATAGCCGTGCTTATAGTGGCTCTACGCAAAAATTGAAGGAAAAATTTATGATTTTTTCGCCTCAGACGGCAATTCGCGGCGGTCGGGGGCGATATTTTTTGTAAATCGGCGCAAATTTTTTCTGTACAAATTTGCGATTTTGTATCAATTTGTGGCAACTAATCGAGCGTTTTCAAAATATGGCGTTAGATTACCGGTTTTGCAATTTCATATATCAAATTTGTAAGTTTTCGGCATTCTGATTTTTCACAAAGCACATTTTTGCAAGCAAAAAATCAACAAATTTGCAAAAAATTGCAAATAATTATCACAACAAATGTGGCTGATTTTTGAGATTTTTCAAATTTTCTCAAAAAAACTTACAAAAAACACTTGACGAACATATAATGTAGTGGTAATATGTAGTTGCAATCAGGAAAGCAATATTTCCTGCAACAAGCTCATAATTTTCCCCCTTATTATAGCGAACGGTTTCAGATGTTGCATCTGAAGCCGTTTGCAATTTTATATGGAAAAAGTAAACGCAGATGCAACAAGAAACCGACGTTGTACGGCGATGAATGTTGCATCTGAAGCCGTTTGCAATTTTATATGGAAAAAGTAAACGCAGATGCAACAAGAAACCGACGTTGTACGG
>CANQNQ010000002.1 GCA_947625225.1 uncultured Clostridia bacterium
TTCTTGAAGAAAATGATAAATCCGAACCCGTCGCCAACAGGCACTACAAGGTTCGGATTATTATCATTTGGTACACCCGACAGGACTTGAACCCGCGCCTTCAGAATCGGAATCTGATACTCTATCCAGCTGAGCTACGGGTGTGCGCTTAGATATTATAAGATATATTTTCCGGTTTGTCGAGAATTTACTCAAAATTACTTTTGCGCATAATCATAATGGCAGAAAACTGTTTCGTTCTGCCATCGTTAAATTCGCCCAAATGCGTTTCTGTCAATGAGAAAGGCGGGATGCATGTTATATATTGATATATCTAAGGCGTATTTACATGCCCCGGGGGAGGCGGTAAAAGCCGATGAAGGATTCTACTACGTCGATGAAATCCTGCAGGTCGGCGAAATAATTTGGGTAGGCGGCATTGAGGACTTGGAAGGGATCTACACGTATTAAGACGGCGTCTTTGTCGCGCGCAGTTCGCTCGATTTGGCTGTAGAGTTGCATGACTTTGTCGACGTCGCCGGGTGCGAAAAATTACATGCGAATAGTGTGCTCGGTGTAATCGGAGGTCAGCAAGAAATAGCCGCGCTTGTTATTGTGCTCTTGTTTGAATGTTTGGAGTGCAAATTTGATGTTTTTCAGCAATCGGATAATGTTCATCTGCTTGTCTATGCGTTCGATCTCGTCGACCAGCTCGAAAAGGTCTGATGGAGTGTTTGGGACGGCGGGCGCGTGCTCCAACCGCGCAAACAGGGAGGACGTCAGTGCAAAAAAGCGCAGGGTCGTCTCGTCACCCTGTCCCGATTTGAGCGCTTGTCCTGTGTATGCCCCAAGCGTTTCCACGGCGATAGCCCAAACGTGCTGCAGGTGGGTACGGAATTGTATCTCGACGCGCATGTCGTCGTAGGCACCGCGTTGGTCGCCATGATATTTGTACACGACGTGCAGACTTCTGTAGCCCGACGCTTTGGGCGATTGGATATAGTCGTAAACTTTCAGCCGCTCATGCCGTATGCGCGACGAATTGTATTTTTCCGCGCAATAATACGCCTCCATAATTGTCCGGGCAATGCAACGGCAGCCGCCCAAGTCATTCATATACAGCAGACTCATCGCGTCCTCGCGGCGCAATTTGTCGACTATGGAATTGAGCCGCTTCAACCGCTGCGCGACGATGACCCCATGTCCCGCGCCGATTTTGCGCAGGCGCATATAGACCGTGTGCAATGGAATTGCGTGAGCCGCGCGCCAATTGTCCAGCACTTGCACCGCCTCGTCGTATGCGGCCTCGTACGCGTTGCCATTTTTGAGTATTTCGCCGGCGCGCCTGATATCTCCCTTTGAATATTCTACTTTTCTCCATGTCGGTTGTCCCATAAACATATCCTTGTTGCCATATTTGCGACGTGTAGGCAAGGTCATTATAGCATCAAAATTGCCGTTTGGCAGGCGGCAAATGCGTAAGTCGGCATATATGCGCGGGAGGGGCATATAATTTGAGGAGGTGGAATATGGCGTTGGGTAAACAGATATTGGTGTTGAGCGGCGGCGGGCACAAGGGCGTGGTAAAGTTGCTGTGCGGCGGCGGAATGCTAAAGGGCAGCTGCGCGTTGGACTTCCGTCCCGTCGGGGCAAGTTTGTACTTCGTGGGCGAAAATATCGCAAAAGTGGGTATAAACGATATAAATACGACGTTTGAAGTGCCGTTTGTGACAAATTACGATATTTCATGCGTGCTGAGGTCCAGCTCGGTGACGATGTTTGGCGGCGTGGGCAACAAGGCGGATCTGCTTAAAAAAATTGATGATTTTTCCAAGGGCGCAGACAGTGCTAAGCCCGCAAACCCCTCAAAAATTTCCTCAGATGACCATGCCAAAGCGGGGCAGGATAAAGTTGCGGCGGACGCGTCCCCCGATGGCGCAAGCGCGGTTGGCGCGGGGGATATGGCGCAGGCGATGGGTGCGGCGCGCGGGGAGGCGCGCTCCGTCAGGATGGCGGATGCCTTGGGCGAGGATTGGATAAAGTATGACGGCAACAATTTTTACTACGCTGTCAAGCCGCAGATAGACGAGATGTTTGTGTGCTATCCGCTTGAGGAGAGCCTGGGCAAGGCGGTGGAAAATTCCAAGTGGGTCAAAATAGAAGCGGAGGACGGATACTACGTCGTGGGGCTGCTGTTTGACGACGCCGAGCCGGCGTTCATCTGCTACGGAGTGCCGTCCGTGTCCGCCGACAGCCGCCCGCCCAAGGAACTGGAGGACATGTGCGTATGGCTGCCGCTCACTCAAAAGACGGCGGACGCTGCGGGCTATTGGGTGATATATCAATCCGCCAAGACGGGAGAGATAGTAAAATAAAAAAGCGACATGAGTCGCAAATATCATAAAAATTTTATTTCAGATATTCAAATTTTGCAAGAGCGTCGTAACGGCGCTTTTATCTTTTTTGGATAGTTTTCTATAATTGGTTATCAACATTCTTTCATCATCGGACAAAAATATTTGGTCGGCGTCATAATTGAAAAATTGCGCGAGCGATATACCAAATGCGTCGCAAAGCGCGCTTAAAGTTGCGATCGTCGGCTGCGTCCCACGAGAAAACATGTTTGTAATTGTAACATACGGCACGCCTGCCTCATCGCACATCTTATAATTTGTCCAATTACGCTCATCTCTGAGCTGTTTGATTCTGTCTGTAATTTCCATATGCATCTATATAGTATGATACATTTGTATATATCATATATCCCATATGTATTGACTTATATGTTACATTTGTAATATAATTTGTCTAAGAATTGTATATGGAGATAGTTCGATATGGCTACTAAAAACATGGACGCCGCTAAAAAGAACAAAGCGGATGAATTTTACACACAACTAAGCGACATCGAAGCAGAGTTGCGCCACTATAAGGAACAATTTTACGGCAAGACCGTTTTGTGCAACTGTGACGATCCATATGAGAGCAATTTTTTTAAGTATTTTGCAATGAATTTCAATCATTTGGGGTTGAAAAAGTTGATTGCCACATGTTATGCGCCGTCGCCGATAGCTTATACTCAGCTTTCGTTGTTTGATGATGAAAAGGTTATAACCGCCAATAAACGGAAAGCATATAAAATTGAAATTACACAAATAGGTGATTACAATGGCGATGGGGCAACAGATTTGGTGGATGTAGATTTATTGCTTAAAAACAAAGAAAATGCGCTTTCGTTTTTGAATGAAGATGGTGATTTCCGTTCGGAAGAGTGTATAAACTTGTTGAAAGAGGCGGATGTGGTGGTGACAAATCCCCCGTTCTCGCTTTTCAGAGAGTATGTTGCACAACTGATAGAATATAATAAAAATTTTATAATCATCGGTAATACCAATGCTTTGACTTATAAGGAAATATTTCATTTGTTTAAGGAAAATAAAATAAGGACAGGAAATACGAAATTTAATGTTGGTATGTATTTTTCCGTACCTAACGATTTTGAAAAATATCATAAAATTGAAAATGGAAAGAAATATGTGAGAGTTTCGACAACATGTTGGTTTACAAGTTTGCCGGTTAATAAGCATAATGAATTCTTAACTCTTTACAAACATTATTCTCCTGAGGAATATCCACATTATGACAATTATAATGCTATAAATGTAGACAAAGCAACAGATATTCCGTGTGATTATGTGGGGGAGATGGGCGTTCCCATAACATTTTTGGATAAATATAACCCAGACCAGTTTGAAATTGTAGCGTTAGGCATCGTCGGCAGTATAAATTTTACCTGTGAAAAGAAAATGGAAATTCTAAAAGATGGAGTTCCAACAGGTCAATATACGATAAATGCAAAAGGAACGCTATATAAAAAATATAATCCCAGTACAGATACAAAACCGCCAGCTTTCAGAGATTGTGAAACGGGGACTTTATATTCGAGTATATATGCAAGAATAATCATAAGGAGGAAGCAACAATGAAAATCGAACTTCATCACATCAAAATAGCCGAGGTCTGCGACGGATATGTGGACAGCGCGGAAGAAGGAGTAGTAGGCTACGGCGGAAAACTGAACATTCGCCCAAAATATCAGCGCGAATTTGTGTATGACAATGAGAAGCGCAATGCGGTCATAAGCACCATCACCAAAGGCTTTCCTCTAAACGTCATGTATTGGGCGAAAAATGCGGATGGCACATTTGAAGTGTTGGACGGGCAGCAACGCACCGTCAGTTTTTGTCAATACGTCAACGGGGATTTTTCCGTCAATGACAAATATTTTCACAATCTGACTCAATCGGCGAAAGACAACATTTTGAATTACAGCCTGTTGATATATTTCTGCGAGGGCACAGAGGACGAAAAGCTGGATTGGTTTTCAACTGTTAACATAGCGGGGGAGGAGTTGACCCCACAAGAATTGAGAAACGCTACATATACGGGCGAATGGCTGACGCACGCAAAATCCATATTCAGCAAGTCAAATTGTGCCGCATACCTGTTTGCAAAAGACTATGTGCCCGGTTCGCCCATAAAACAAGAGCTTTTGGAAACCGCGCTGGATTGGATAAGCAAGGGGAATATCAAGGGCTATATGGCGGATCATCAGCATTGCCAAAACGCCAACGAGCTTTGGATATACTTCCAAAACGTGATAAATTGGGTGAAGCTGACGTTCACCACTTATCGTCGCGAGATGAAAGGCATAAATTGGGGTAAATTGTATGATGAGTACAAGGACAGAACTTTCAATACTGTCGCGCTTGAGAGACAAATTGCCGAGTTTATGCTTGACGATGATGTGACAAACAAAAAGGGGATATATTCGTATGTGCTCACCGGCAAGGAAAAATATCTCAGTTTGCGCGCGTTCACGGAGAGCCAAAAGCGGCAAGCATATGAAAAACAAGCGGGCATATGTCCGCATTGCGTTGCCGAGCACAGGGAAAAGACTTGGTATAAATTAGAGGAAATGGAAGCCGATCATATTACTCCTTGGAGTGAGGGCGGCAAGACTGTCGTTGACAATTGCCAGATGTTGTGTAAGGAGCATAATAGGATAAAAAGCAATCGTTAAGTTACATATTCAGGGAGGCTTGATAGATGTCGTTTTTGGGGACGCCGCGGTCCTTAGCGACCTGCTTGACGGCCTCCTTTTTGTCGCAACCCTCGTTGAGGTAGTGTTGCAGATGCTCCTCGACAGTCAGGTCGTTCAACGGATTTTGCGCAGAGGCGGGGTCCACTATGAGCACTATCTCGCCGCGCTCCTCGCCTTCGTAGTTTGCGAGAGTGGAGGTGACAACGCTTTCGTACACTTTGGTGAGTTCGCGCACGGTATGAACCTGTCTGTCTCCCAGCGTTTCTAGCAGCATGGCGCAAGTTTTTTTGAGGTCATGTGGCGCGACGTACAACACGATGGGCAGGCAAGCGCTGTCCGCTTTTGTCAATATTGCCACTTTATCTGTTCGTTTTTCGGGTAAAAACCCTATGAATGTGAAACCTGCCGCCTTTATGCCACTCAGCGTGACGGCGCTTGCGAACGCTGTGGGACCGGGGACAAGCTCGGTCTCCACGCCCAACTCGCGGCACTTGGAGATGACTTCCGCGCCGGGGTCGCTGATGGAGGGCATGCCGGCGTCCGTTATTAGCGCGACGTTCTGCCCGCCGTTTATAAGCTCTATTATATTTTGCGCCGCCTCCGCCTCATTGAATTTGTGATAGGAAATCAGCCGCGCGTGGATGTCGTAGCGGCTCAGCAGCGGCAGCGAGTGGCGGGTGTCCTCGCACGCTATCACGTCCGCGCTTTTAAGGACGTCCAGCGCGCGCAACGTTATGTCCGCCAGGTTGCCTATGGGGGTGCCCACAATGTACAATTTTGCCATAATTTCCTATTCGACGCCGTACAGGCGTTTATATTGTTGGGTGTCCTTGCCGTCCTCGTCCTTTGCGACAAATGTGGACAGCGTAAGCCCTTCCTTGCCGCCCTTGCGCGCGCTGACCACCGCGGCGTCCGCGCCCGAGGACAGTTTGGGGAAGATAAGCGTCATGTGTTTGGGCTGCAGGTTGCGGCTTGTCATTGCCGAAAACAGCGTTGCCAACCGCGCGACTTTTATCACAAAGCACGCGTCTCCGCCGAATTTAAGCGCCCACGCCGCCGCGGCAACGAAGTCGTCCAGTGTGGCTCCGCTCTCGCAGCGGGACAGCCCTCTTTCGCCCTCCGCGCCGCCCGAAGTGAAGTAGGGAGGATTGCAAAGCGCTTTGTCAAAGCTTTCCGCCTTCACAAGGCTACATATGTCGCGCACGTCGCCGTTGATGACGTCAAATTTGTCCTCTAAGCCGTTGAGACGGGCGCTTCTTAGGGATAGCTCGCACTGCTTTTGCTGTATCTCTATGCCCGTGGCGTGCGCCGCCCCGCGCTTGACGAGAGCGAGTATGGACAGTATCCCGCCGCCGGAGCCGAGGTCCAGCACGCGGTCGCCGACGTCTATCTTTGCCATATTGGCGACAAACACGGAGTCCTGCGTGAAGCGATAGCCCTCGCTGTCCTGCAGCAGTTTGCGACCGTCTATCCCCAGATCGACCAAGTACTCCGACATCACAGGCGTATCACGTCCACGCGCACCGTCTGCGACACCTCGGGGTAGAGGCGGACGGTCACTTCGAAGGTGCCGAAGTCGCGGATGTGTTCCTTCATATCTATCTTCTTTTTGTCGACGGCGACGCCCATTGCGCCCAGCGCTTCCGCCACCATTTCCGCCGTCACCGAACCGAACATCTTGCCGTTGTTGTCGCCGCCCTTTGCGCCGACGGTGACGGTCACTTTGCTCAGCATCTGTGCAGTTGCCACTGCTTGCGCGCGTTCGGCGGCTTCCTTTGCCGCCTGAGCCTTCTTTTGCTGCTCGTAGGCGTTGAGATTTTGCGGGGTGCCTTCCTTTGCCATGCCTTTTTTGATGAGGAAGTTGCGCGCGTAGCCGTCGTTGACCTCGACCACTTCGCCCTGTTTGCCCGTGCCTTTGACGTCTTTTAGAAGAATGACTTTCATATATCCCTCCGATTTGTTGCTAAACACATTTTAGCATATACTTGGCGTTTTATCAACGGAAAATATATTTGTCCCGCGTCTATAAATTCTGTTTTGGGACATACTAGCCAAAAAGGGCGCTTTGCGCCTCGGAGGAAAATATGAAACAGATCAATTGTTCCACATCCAATTGCGAACACAACATCAAGGGCAAGTGCCTTGCGGGGGTCATCTCGGTCAGCGAAAACGCCAAGTGCGTCAGCCGCATCAAGCGCGAGGGCGGCGCTCTTGCGCAAAACTTTGCGGACGTTGAGGCGGGCGACGACATCTACGCCAACGACCTCGAATCCCTCGTGCAGTGCGCGGCTCAGTGCGCTTTCAACAACCACGGGCTGTGCGCCAACGAGCAGATAGACGTGCGCGACGCGGCGTTTTCCACAAAGTGCCGCACCTTCCTCAAAAAATAAGCCGACATAAGCCTTTCGACACATTGCGTCATTATGGCGCATATTCGTCCGTTTTGCGCGCGCGCCCTGTGATATTATGGGTGCGAGGTGTATTATGTGGAATATCGAAGAACGCTCCGTCTCAGGCGCAAAAGTCTACGTCGGCGACGATATGGCGAATGAAGTGTTGGTAAGGCTTGAGCTCATCATAGAGGAAGGTGCCATCTGTATTTTGTACGACAGTCATCTCGGCGCGCTTGCCGAGCGCTTACGCGAGGGGCTGAAGCCCAATTACAGAATGTTTTTCAAAAGCGTCCCCTCCGCGCGCAGCGGCGAGATACAGGACGACATTGACGTGCCCGAATATGTCAGGCACGTTTTTGCCGTTGGCGCAGGCTCGGCGGCGAGGGCGGCAAAGCGGCTGGCGGCGAGACTGAATGTGGATTGGTCCATATATCTGACCGCTCCGTCTACGGATACTATAATGAGCGATTTTCCGCCAAAAGCCGTGTTTATCGACAAAAATGTGCAGATAAATTGCCCGTTTGACTGTATTGCGTCCGGATACGGCATATTGCTGTCCGCAAAACTTGCCGCCTTCGAGCGCTTCTTTGCAGATAAGGTGTTGTCCGATCTGCTGCCGGCTGAGCGCGCGGAGAAACCGACTGCAGAGGTTTCATACGAGCTTGCGCCGCACGAGCTTGCGTTTGAGTTGCTTAAATCGCGGGGCGGGGACAGCGCGTCGCTGATAGCCCGGATCTTGTACCTTCGGGCGCTTGAAAAGGGCAGGCGACCGAGGCTGATGGGGGAGTACAGATTTCTTGCGAGCGCGATGCTTGTCAACTTCTATTGTTCCTTGCTTGGCGCGCCGTCCATTGACATAATGCCGCCCGCCTGCAAGCATACGGCGCTGGACAGACTTGCTCAGCTTAAATTTGACGTCGCGGGCACTGCGAAAAAAGTTGACTTTTTCGACATAAACAGTTATTTTAGAATAAGTTATATTTTAAGCGAATATCGCATGGACCTGCTTGAAAAATTGGGCGGGATAGACATGCGTGCGGCGCAGCGATTCTGGCGCAGGTTATATCCAGACGCGGGCTATTGGCTGAAAAGCGAG
The DNA here is from genome assembly GCA_947625225.1 of uncultured Clostridia bacterium. Lineage (GTDB taxonomy): Bacteria > Bacillota > Clostridia > Christensenellales > CAG-917 > CAG-475. The sequence goes on from CANQNQ010000002.1 coordinate 8,573, forward strand.
GTCAGCGTCAAAGATATGCTGGAGGCGCTGACGCTTGCGGGCGCGCTGAGCGACGGGTTGACGGGTTACGCGTTCGCGTCGGGAGCGCTTGCTATAAACGCGCCGCCAAAGGGGAGTGTATGAAAAACATCAAGTCTGTGGAGCTGTTTGTGTTTGACCTCGACGGGACCGTGTACATCGGCGACGACGAGATCGACGGCTCCTTTGACGCCATCAACAGCTTAAGACAAATGGGCAAGCGCATATGCTTTTTTACAAACAACAGCTCGCGCATGCACACCGACTACATAGCCCGCCTCAACAAGCTGGGGCTGAGGACTTATTCGGACGAGATATACACCAGCGGGCAGGTCACCTGCGAGTACATACTTGACAATTACAGGGGCAAAAAGGTGTTTTTGCTTGGCAACGAGAGGCTGAGGGCGGAGTTTGAACTGTACGGCATTGAGCTGAGCGACGACGATCCCGACATCTGCGTCATCGGCTTTGACACATCGCTCACCTACGAAAGGCTGTATAAGCTGTGCAAATACGTCAACGCGGGGCTGCCGTACATCGCGACGCACCCCGATTTTTTCTGCCCTGCGCCGGGCTGTCCCATGCCGGATATAGGCGCGTTGATGGAGGCGGTGCGCTTGACGGTGGGCAGGTCTCCCGACATCATTATGGGCAAGCCCCACAAGACCGCGGGCGAGCGCCTTGCAAAAAAGTACAATCTGCACCCGCGTCAGATCGCGATGGTGGGCGACAGGCTGTATACGGACGTCGCGTTCGGCAAAAATTGCGGCTTTGTGTCCGTGCTGGTGCTCTCGGGCGAGACGGACAAGGAGATGCTGAGTCGCTCCAAGATAAAGCCCGATTACGTGCTTGACAAGGTGAAGGACATCCCCGCGCTTATAAAAGAAGAGCAGGAGGCGTAAAACAAATTTTTATATACGGCGATGAGGCGGCACAGTGTGCCGCCTCATTGCTCAGGGGGAGATTATATTTGTCCGCAGTGACGCGTGCGGGTCGCGAATTTTTGAATACAGGTATATATTTTGACGATATGAGGCTTATTTTTCGTCAAGCACCAGCACGGTGAGCGGGTCGATATATTCGCCGTCTTTCAACATCTCGAAGTGCAGATGCGCGCCCTCAAGGGATTCGTAGCCCTGCGAGGTGGACATCTTGCCTATCTCCTGACCCTGCTTCACCTTGTCGCCCTTTTTGAGGGTGGACTCCGCCTCAAGGGACATATACTTTGTCACATAGCCGTCGTCGTGCTTGAGCACAATGTAGTAGCCGTCCAGCTTGTTGTAGCCCGTCTCCTCCACGGTGCCGTCCGCCGCGGCGGTCACATTGAGGTCGTCGGACTTGAAATCCACGCCGTTATGCGTCCTGAAGTCGCCCATAGTTTCGTTTTTGACAAGCGCGTCTATGGAGCAATTTAAGCTGACCGTGCCGTTGCAGGGCATGTAAAAGGTCAACTTTTTGGGGACGTCGGGTTGGACGTCGGGCTTGTTGCCCTCGTTGGGATCCTGATTTTGCGAGTCGTCGGGTTTCTGCACGGATATATCGCCTCCGCCCGGCTCGATGTTGTCTACGGTCGGCGCGTCCTGCGAACCGCTGTTGTGCGTGACCGCCAGCGCGATCACCGTGGCGATGGACGCTATGCACAGTATAAGCAACAGGTAAAAAGCGTTGCGCTTCATAAAGCCTCCGACGCGCTTCATTGCAATGGAAAATTTACTCATTTTTGTGTACCTCCGATTTGCAATGATTATTGACCCGCTCACGCCGCTTTATACGTCCAATGCTCAAAATTTTCAATACAGGTCGCTGTTTTTGCAAAAGAATGTTGATATGTATGGGCAATCTGCGCCTCTGCGCCCGCGCGAAAAAAGACATAAATTGCGCCTTAAAGTCAAATGTGCTTTACATATAAAAATTGGGATAGTATAATTGACGTATGACTTCGATACACCATTCGTTATATCGCTTTATGCATGATTTTCATGCCAAGCAGGACAGCGTCGCCGTGATAAGCGGCAACTCCAAGATGACCTTTCGCAAGCTGTTTGACGAGATCGACAGGGTCGCGGCGGGGCTTTACGCCATGGGAGTCAGGCGCGGCAGCGTGGTTATGCTTGCGCTGCCCAACATCCTGCAGAACGTGGTGGCGGTGTACGCGCTCTCCCGCATAGGCGCGGTGGCGGCGATGATACATCCGCTGTTTTCTGCCGACCAATTTGCGCAGGCGGTGGAAAAGCTCAAGCCGGAGGTGGTGTTCCTTTCTGACGTAAATCTCAAATCATTCTGGAGCAGGTGCGGCGGTGCAAAGCGCGTGATATGTCCCTTTTTGGCGTACGCGTACATTGGGCTCAAGCGCGGCAGGCAGTTTGAGCTGTACGAGGGCGACGGCGAGGAGGATATGTTCTATATGCAGTCGGGCGGCACTTCGGGCTCGCCAAAGACCATAGCGCTGTCCTCGCGCGCGGTCAACGCCATAGTGGCAAATCTGTGCGCGACGCTGGGCGATCGTTTTTCGGAGCACAACAGGATGCTGTGCGTCATGCCCATGTTCCACGGCTTCGGGCTGTGCGTGGGCGTGCATGCGTCGCTCAGTTTCAACATGACGGCGGTGCTTATGGCGCGCTTTGACGCGGACAAGGCAATGAAAGTAATCGCCAAGCGTCGCGTCACCAATATGATAGCGGTGCCGCGCATGGTCAGCAAGCTGCTTGCGCACAAGGATTTCAAGGGTGACAACATAAGCAGCATACAGGAGGTCTATGTCGGCGGCGACAGCATCAGCGACAGGCTGGTGAGCGACTTCGAGCAGCGCATACGCGACGTGGGCGGCAACGCGCGCATACTTCCCGGCTACGGATTGACGGAGACGGTCACGGTCTGCGCCCTCACCCGCGGCGAGTTCAGGCAGGGCAGCGTGGGCGCCATGCTTGACGGCATGGAGGCGCGGGTCGTGGACGACGACCTCAATGTCCTGCCCGTGGGCGAAAGGGGCGAGCTGCTCATCGCGGGCGATCAGCTTATGACGGGCTACTTCGGCGACGAGGAGGCGACAAAGGCGGCGTTTGTTGAGATAGGCGGCAAGCGCTACGTCAGGTCGGGAGACCTCGTCAGCATGGACGAGGAGGGCAGGATATACTTCCTCGGCAGAAAGAAGAGGCTGATAAAGATATCGGGCATGAACGTGTTCCCATCCGACATCGAGAGCGTCGCGCAACAGCTGGACTACGTCAAGGAGTGCGTTGCGCTGGAGTACAAGGTGGGCGACAAGTCCTTCATAAGATTGCTTGTAGAGGGCGAGCTGACCGACGCGCAAAAGAAGGGGATAATTTCGCACATCGCAAAACATCTGTCCCACTGGAACATCCCAAGCGACATCGTGTGCGTAGAGAGGTTCCCGCGCACGCAGATCGGCAAGGTGGACGCAAAGGCGCTTATGGCGCAGTATGGCACAAACGAGTAGTTTCATATAGAGTGACATACATATATTATAGTGGCGCTCCCGTATGCAGCAGTGTGCAAATGGGAGCGCTTTTTGATACCTGTATTGAGTTTTTCTAAGATTTGTTGAGATGTAAATATGTCAAAACGATGATATGTATGAGCTTTGATATGCGCATATGTTATCTTGCATATTGTGACATATGCGCAATCAATATTTGACGTGATTGTGCGGGCGCATATGCGCATATTTTGCTGTGCCTGCGCGGACATATGCTCATCTGTCGCCATATAAAAAAACCGACGAGGCGCCATATGTGCAGGCGTTCACATCGGGTGCCTTTAATAAATCGTGCAAAAAAAACACCGCCTGTCTCAATTGAGACAAGTCGCTCGGTTTATATTGCAGTGGTCTTTGAGGGGAAATCAGCCCTCATCGGAGCCCGCGCTCTCTTTGTAGGCGGTAAGGATAAGGTTTCTTAAGGCTTCGCGCGTCTCGGTATTTATGGGATGAACAATATCTTTGAACTCGCCGCCGGGCGTCTTTCTGGACGGCATGGCGATAAACTCGCCGTCAGTGCCGTCTATGATCTTGATGTCGTGGATTGCAAAGCAATCGTCAATGATGACGGAGGCAACCGCTTTGAGCTTGCTGCCGTCAGCAGTCACTTTGCGAATCCGTATGTCCGTGATGTTAAGCATGTGGTATACCTCCTGAGTATTCCTATATAAATCTTAACATAGAACTTCTCGATTTTCAATAATTATTTTTAATTTTACCCAATTTATTATTAAAAAACCGCCTTTGGTTGACATGTTAATTTTATACCTGTATTGAATATTGTCAAAAATTTCAAATTTTTCATATAGTGAGCGCGATATGTGCAGGCAAATTCATTTTATAGGCGGAAGCGGCGTGGGCATAGGCGCGCTGGCAAAGTTCGCGCTGGGGACGGGAGCAAGGGTAAGCGCAAGCGACAGGACGGATAGCGATCTGCTTCGAGCGCTTGAAGCGGCGGGCGCGCGCGTATGGGTGGGCGAAAAACCGCGCGAGATGGGCGACGTAGACCTCGTGGTATACTCCTCTGCGGTCAAAGCGGACAATGCTGAGCTTGCCGCGGCGTGCGAAAGAGGCATCCCCACGCTTGAAAGGCACAAGTTTTTGGGCGAGGTCTCCCGCAGATTTGCATATTGCGCGGCGATCGCGGGGACGCACGGCAAGACAACCACCACGGCTATGCTGACGCACATCCTTTCAAGCGAAGGCGTAAAGCTGGCGGCGATGATAGGCGGCATGTCGCGCGACTTTGGCAACTATTTTTGCAACTTTGACTTGAGAGATGGCGACGGCATATTCGTAACGGAGGCGTGCGAGTACAGGCGCAGCTTTTTGAGCCTTGCGCCCACGGTTGGCGTCGTGACAAATATGGAATGCGACCATCCCGATTGCTACGCGAGTCTGGACGATGTGAAGGACGCGTTTGCACGGTTTTTGGCGGGGGCAAAAAAAAAGATAATCCCGTCGGGGCTTGGTCGCCTGCTTGGGATAGACGCTCCCGCGCGGGAAAATTGCATATTGCGCGTGGACGGCGGACGCGTGGAGAGCATGGACGTGGAGATTGTTGGCGAAAACAGGTGCCGACTTGAGCAGGACGGAAGAGCGCTGTGCGATATAGAACTTAAAGAGGACGGAGACTACAACCTGTTCAACGCGGCGTTTGCGGTGGCGGCGGCGATGGAGCTGGGCGCAGATCCCGTGCGCGCGGCGCGTAGCCTGTCCACCTTTGGCGGCGTGGACAGACGATACGAATATGCCGGCGAGATGGGCGGCGTGCCGGTTTATTTCGACTTTGCGCACCACCCGACGGAGTTGACCTGCGTGCTGAGGCGCGCCGCGAAGCGCGGAAAAGTGTTGACCGTGTTTCAGCCGCACACCTACAGCCGCACCAAGGCGTACCTCGACGACTTTGTCAAGGCGCTGACGGAAAAAGAGGTCGGGACGCTTATACTCATGCCCGCGTACAGCGCGCGGGAGGACGCGTCGGAGGGCGTGGACAGCAACGCTCTGGCGGAGGCAATACGGCGCGCGGGCAAAGAGGACGTGCTGTGCCTCGGCGCGGATGAGGTATTGCCCGCCGTAAGAAAGCGCACTGTGTCACACGGCGTGATTTTGTTTGTGGGCGCGGGCGATATATACAAACTGAAACGCGAAATTCCGCATACAGGTGTGCATTTTTGACTAAAAAAGCGTACAGTATTGGATTTAGAAAAGCGCAAAATATATGCGCATATGCGAATATGGCTAAATGATAACATTGTATATGTGCGCATATGAATATGCCGCCAAATGAGGATACCTCAAATGGCGGGGCGCGCATATGGGAAGGGTCAGATGATGTCCGCCGGATTGAAGTCCACAATGTTGTGGATGTTGGACGACATCACCAGCAGTGACTGTATCTTGGACAGCGCGTTCTGATAGTCCGCGCACTCCAGCGAGCCCTGCGTTTCGCCCAGCGCGACAGAGAAGTTGCGCACGTCCGGGGAGTATATAAACAGCTCCATATAGCTGCGCCTCTTTTCCCACCAGGCTGACAGCCGCGCGCACTGCTCGGCGCAATCGTTCGACTGCGACTTCACGGCGCCTTCAAGCTCCAGCAGTCTTTTGTCCAGTGCGTCGAACACTTTGTCCACGTAAAAGTTTTCAAGTATGCCCGCCGTGATGATGACAAGCAAAATTACTATGGCGACCACGACCTTTTTCATTGGTGCCTCCCATCCTCGCCAAAAGCGGCGTTTTTGGCACCTGTATCGCGTTTTTCGTCGCCCATGGCGGCGTCAGTGACGCTTACGGATGTCTCCGCGTCGTCGTCCGTGGTCAACGTTGCGGTGATGTAGTCACCCTTGTAGGGCTGTATAAACAGCTGTTCGCCGGCGACAAGCAGCACCAGCACATCGCTTTGGCATATATGCAGCCTGTCAAGCAGCACCAGCATCCTTTCCTTGGTGACGCCGTTGAGCTTGGCGAGATTTTCGCCTAGAAATTCGCCCTCCATTATGACGGTGACGGGCAGTCCCGCCTGCTGTACATCAAGCCCCAGATCGGAGGGGGACACGGGGCGACTTTGGCTTTTGGGCAGCACGGTGAGGCTGCCGTTGGTCTCGAGTATGGCGTATTCCACCTCGCTTGGATTGAAGTAACCGTCCCCTCGCAGCGCCTCCATGATGTCGTCTATGTTCATATTCAGCTCCTTCATCACCTCGGGAAGGATGTTGCCGCGCTCGATGAGGATGACGGGCTTGCCGTTGAGGAATTTGCGGAAGCGCACGCTCTTTGTTGCCAGCTTTGTGATGATGATGTGCACCAAAAACAGCGAGAATACGGGGATTATGCCGTAGATTATGGGGATGGTGGCGTCCGCCATGGGGATGCACACCAGCTCGCTTGCGACAAGCGTGATCGCCAGCTCGAAGGGCTGCAATTCGCCCAATTGCCGCTTGCCCATAAGGCGCATTGCCAACAGCAAAAAGAAATATAGTATTATACAGCGTAAAAACAAATTCAGCATAAGCATATTGTGCTTTTACGCGGCGGTTTTATTCAAAAAAACGCAATACATGTGGCTATTTTGCCATTTGTTTATACGCTTTGCGCGCATGCCTTTTTTTGCGGGAAGTCACGCCCACGGGACGTATCAGCTTCATCAGCCCCACCACGTCCACGATCTTGAACGCGTTTACAAATACCGTCATCAACAGCAACGCTGCTACGCCCACCACGAGCACGGATACCCACTTGCCCGCCGCGGAGGTCAGCAGTCGCTCGCAGAACATGCCAAGCACAGCCAACGGAATGGAAAATCCAATCAGCAGCGCCGCCTTGCGCGCGTTGACAAAGGCGCCCACCTCCTTTTTGAGCCGGATACAGTTGAGAAGCGCCGTCACGCCGAAACACAGCCCGCTGCCCACCGCCATCGCGTACACGCCTATGTATTTTGGCAGCAGCAGTATGCAGGGTATGACGGGCAGGGTGCCTATGACGGTGTTCAAAAAGGTGTTTTTCTCCCTGCCCAGCGAGTTGAGCATGGGCGTTGTCACTTGCGCTATGGATATTGGAAACAGCAACAGAGAGCAGTATGACACCAACTCTCCCGCCTCGCTGTCGCCGAAAATAAGGGTGCCCAAATGCCTGCCAAGCGGCAGATACAGCACAAAGAAGCACGCGGCTATCAGCATCGCAAACAGCATGGCGGCGCTCAGCTTGCCGCGCACTCCGTCCATGTCCCCCTTGCTTTTCAGCTCCGCGACGTCGGGGATGAGCACCACCGACAGCGAGCTTACCAGCATGACTGGCGCCATGATGAGGGGCAGCGCCATGCCCGCCACTCTGCCGTACTCCGCGGTGGCGTCGGCGGGGGACATTCCCGCGCGGATGAGCAGGCGGGGCAGCACTATCGCCGTAAGAGAGGCGGTGAGAGCGGTGAGTATGCGCGTTGCGGACAGCGGCAGGGTGCGCAGGGTAAGCTCCTTGAAGCCGCGAGGCTTTGTCAGCCTTCCGCCCGAGGCGAAGTACAGCACGCCAAGCGTCGCCACGCATACCGCGTCGGACAGCGTCATCGCCAGCGCAATGCCCGTCGCGCCGCTAAGAGATGACACCAGCCCTCCCGCAAGCACGGCGGCAAGGATTATGCGCACCACCTCGTCAAGCAGCTCCGTGGATGAAAACGCGAGGAAGTTTTTTCTGCCCCAGAACCAGCTGCGCAGCGAGGCGTACAGCGTGGACGTGACAAGCGTGGGCAGCATGATGAGGAATATGGGCAGGCATCTCTCGTCCGAAAACAGCACGCCAAGGCGAGCGTTTAGCCCGTACAGCAGCGCGCACAGCCCGCCGGATATGGAAAGTCCCAGTATGATGGACGCGGTGGTGAGCGAGTTTTGCCGCTTTGTATCGCTCGTCGCCTGCGCCTCCGCCACCTTGCGGGACAGCACCGTGGGCGCGCCTGAAGTGAGCGTAAACAGCATGGACAGCACGCTCATCGAGATTTGATATATGCCCACCGTCTGCGCTCCCAGCGCGCGCGACATCCAGATCTTGAAAACAAAGGATATAAGCCTTGTCACGATGGCGAACCCCGTGACTATGGTGAAGGACTTTGCCGTTTTGTTCATAAAAAAGTTTATGCGCCCAAAAGCGGCGGATATGCAACGGGCGCAAAGCACAGCTTGATTTATACTATAGTTTTTATAAGGTTGGGCGCGAAAAACGCAATACAGGTAACAAAAACGGGGGAGTGGGGGCGAAAAAGGCATAAAAAAAAGCCCTGCGAGTTTTCGCAGGGCTTGAGCGGTGAAGTTATCACTCCTTGTCGTCGTCGTACCTGTCGCGCTTGTCGTCAAGCGTCTGCGCAGGCATTGTGGCGTTGACCTTCTTGGGAGCGGCGTCGCCCTTGTCTTTCTTGCGCACCTTGCGCACGATGAACACGATCACGACCGCGATGATCATCACGCCCAGCACGATGGTGGGTATCATCCACCACAGCGCCTCAAGGTTGAAGTTGTTGGCGTTGGTGGTGTCGCCGCCCTCGTTCTCTTCGGGAGTGTTGGGATTGCCCGCGGTGTCCAGCGCGATCTTGCGGGTTTTCACTGTGGCGCTTTCTTCTATATCGTCAACGGAGTCGTGGTCGTCTACGGGCGTCAGCATGATGTCGTCAAACATCGCGTAGCCGCTGGTGAGGCCCGTTACTACCGTTTCGCCGTCGACGGTCTTGTCGTTGTAGCTGCCCAGCGACAGCTTGATGGTGACGGAGGTCACGTCGTCCTCGTTGGTCTCCACATAGAAGGTGTATTGTGCCCAATCATTGGAGATTATTGCGGGGAACCTGAAGGGCTCGTCAATATCGTTGGCGGAGCCGAGGTACAGCTCGATGTATGCGCCCGCTTCCTGATCGGCGTACTTCTTTTGTTGTATTGCCTGCTTCAGACCGGCGAGGTCCCAATGGTCTCCGGAGACCTTGTAGGAGGCGTATTCGGGATCCGCCTTTGCCGCCTTTATGTCGTCTGCGGTGACTTTGTCGGTGAATATGCCGTAGGTGCGCACCCACACGCTCACCTGATATACAGTGTTTGCTTTTAGCGTGTTGGAGCTGCTGGTATAGGTATAGGCGCTGTCGGAAGTGTTGTTGATGACAAGCATCTGCTTGCTGTTGTTGTGTGCGTTACCGTCAAGCACGTTGGACGGTATCCACCTGGACTGCTTCAGCTCAAACACTTTTTGCTCTCTTATAGCCTCGATCAGCCCTGCGTCGTCCCAAGTTTGATTCTCGCTGTTGTAGAAGCTGTTGTACAGTTTGTTTTCCTCGGTGCCTTCTTTGAGGGCTTCCGCCTTGATGGCGTTCTGCTCGCTTTCGGTGACGGTTATGCCGCTGTCGGAAGTGGAGTAGTCCCTGCCGAAGATCTCCGCATAGTTGGTGTAAGTATCGTCTCCGTCTATGCTCTTCTCGCCGAAGAAGCCCTTGTCGGCGTACAGGATGCCCGCCTTGGAGTTGGACGAGGTCTGGTTGGTACCCGCCGCGCCCGACCAGCCGGTGGGGGTGGCAAGCGTGGACCTGGATTCCGTCGTGGAGGACAGCGAGTCAAAGCTGTCGGTCAGGAAGGAGATCTTCTTTTTGGTGGCGTCGTTGGCGTCAAGAGACTTGGTCTGCTTTTCAAATTCGGCTTCCTCAAGCGTCTCAAACAGCACGTTGTCGAAGAACACCACGCCGGTGGAGCGCAGGCTTGCCGCAAATTCGTCTGCGGGCAAGTCGTCGACATTATCGGTGTATTGCTTATCCTGACCCAGCCACAGGTTGAGGCGTATGGACACGCTGGTCTTGCCGACCTCGATGTAGAAGGTGAACTTTGTCCAGCCGTTGGCAGCCGCCGCAACCTTGGCAGCGTTCACGATAAATTTGCTGTCGTTGTCTACGGACGCCTCGCCCGTAAGGAAGATGGACGCCGTTGCTTCGCTGACGCGGGCGTACACGCTGAGCACATAGAATGTGTTGGCGGACAGGGTGAAGCTGTCGGACGCGAAGCCTATCGCCGCGCCCGCATTGCTGCCTATGGCAAGCATGTTGGGGCCGCTGAGCTTCTCGATGTCTTCCTTGTTGAAGGCAGCTGAATCTGCGCCGAAGAAGTTGTCGAAGAAATTTGCCGGTTTGCCCGTGACGGTTGTTGCCTGGTTGCTCGCATTGTATTTGCCGCTATCTTTATCGGGGTCTTTTTCAAGTTGCAGTATGCCCGCAAAGATGTCGGCTCTGTTGTCGTCTTCCGTCTTGTTGACCTCGACGGAGCTGTCGCTTATCGTCCAATTGAGGGGCTTTGCGGCGTAGTCCTGCTGAGAGAGCAGCTCGTGGGTTTCGAAGTCGAGGTTGTCGTCGTCGGCGTCGAATTCGTCAAAGTTGCCGTTGCTGACGCGCTTGGAGTAGTCGTAGCTCTCCGTCAGGTTGACGGACTTGGTGTAGGTGCCCGTGGACGTGCTGTTGAAGTTGGAGTAGGTCAGCGTTGCCATGTTGAAGTTGGCAAAGTACACCGTGCCCGTTGTCAGCGTGGAGGTCGCCCAGCGATTGCCCGTGCCGAGCGCGAACTTCAAGGCAACTTCCGTGTCCTTGTCCTGCGCGCCGCGGATGACTATATTGATCTCCACCCAGTCGTTGAGGTACTCGTCCACGCCGTCGGTGTTCACTCTGGTGAAGCTGGTCAGCTGAACTTCGTCCGCGTCCTCGATGTCCTTGCCGTCTTTCTCGGCATTTTCCGCCTGAGCGGTCTTGTTGAGCAGCGTAACGTATGCGCCGCTGGTGGACTTGACGTCAACCGTCTTCAGCCAGAATGAGATGCGGTAGAAGTTGTTGGCGTTTATAGTGATGGGTGCGGTTTCAACGTCAAAGTAGGTGTCGGCGGTCGCGTTTATGGCAAATGCGTCCTTGACGGGGAAGGAGTAGGGCAGTTCGACCTTGCTGTTGAAGTTTTCGTCTTCGAGGTTGACCCTGCCTGCCTTGATTATGTTTTGAACAGCGGCGTACTCCTGGCTGTCGAAGTCATAAGTGGACGTCCAGCCTGCGGGAACATTCAGCTCGTTGCCTTCGAGCTTTTCGATGGAACCGTTGCCGTTGAGGAAGTTGCCGAGCACGGCATTGTCCGTTGTGAGATCGACTGCGATCGCGGTATAGCCGCCGTTGCCGTCACCGGACAGGTCAAGCGTGTTGTCGGTAGAATATGCCGCCTCAGTTTTAGTTGTCCACTCTGCGTCGTCGATGACGTTGAGTTGCAGGTCGTCGAAGAACGCCCAACCGTTTGCGAACGTGCCGTCCGCGGTGTAGCTTCTGCTGTCGGAGCCGGACAGTTTGTAGGATATCTCCGTGTTGCTGGATTTGCCTTCGGTGCCCAGCCACAGCTCCATATTGTAGTTGTAGTCCTTGTACTGGTTGCCCTTGATGTAGAAGGTGTATTGAGTCCAGCCGTCGGTGTAGCCGTATTCGGTACCCGAGGCCTCGCCTTCGAAGTTGCCCTCCGTGCCGACCTTACGGTTGCCGATGAACAGCTGATTTGATTCATCTTTCTTGCGCGCGATGCCCTTGATGATGATGTCCTTGCCGTCGGAGCCCGTCAGCTTCAGCGTGACGCCCTCGCCGTGGATCTTGTAGCCGTACACCCAAATGGACAGCGCGTAATAGGCGCCTTTTTCAATGGTTATGTTTCTGGAGGAACGGATGCCCTGTGCGGTCATCGTGGACTGGGACAGCACAAATATATTGCTGCCGACGCCGCCTCTGGTCGCGTCAAGCAGGTTTTCGAGGAAATCGGTGGATGTCAGATCCTCGATGGTGTCGTATGTGATGGAACCTGCTTCGTTTGCGAGGGTATATGTGCGGTTGAAGTTTTTGAGGATGGAATCGTCCTTGAACGCCTGACGCCTTGCGTCAACTTCCAGATCTTTGATCGCCTTGAACAGGTCGAGGTCTACGATGGCGTTTCTGCCGATGGTGGTATCAGCCGCGTCGGTCTGGTTGCTGTTGCCCGTCACGACGGACCAGCTGTTGGGTGCGCCGGAGTAGGAGGGGCTGAGCGAGCCGAAATCGAACCTGCCGTTGGGCACCTTGAGGGTGGCGGTGGCAATGGTGGAGTTGTCCTGCTTTTCCGCAGCGATTTTTTGGGCAAATGTGGCGGCGGGGTCGTCGGCGTGCACTTTGGAAAGCGCGTCGTCGTCCTTGACTTCGTCCGCGGTCAGCTTCTTTAGACTGACGTTGTCAAAGAATGCGTAGCCCGTGGTGAGGCCGTCGGAGGTCATGCTGGAATTCGCCTTGCCAAGACCGAGCATAACGGAAAGGCTGGTGGAAGCGGTGGGAGAGGTCTCGATGTAGATCTCGTAAGTCTTCCACGTATCATTCGTGTTGATGTTGTCAAATTCCGCATAGGTGTTGGAGCTTACGTAAATGCGCGCGCCGCCAAGACCTTCCTTGTTGCCCTTTATGTTGTGGGTAAGCACGTCCACCGTCAGCACATAGTACGCGCCCTTGTCAAGCGTAAAGCTGGTGGAAGTGTAGCCGTATGCCGTGGGGCCGTGCGCGCTCTTGTCGGTGGCTTGCTCCGGCATATAGATCATCAATGCGTTCTTGATGTCGTCGCCTTCGCCGTAACGACCGTCTGCGGTAAGCGCGTTGTAAAGCGCGTCGTCTTTGTCGTCCCATTTCGCTTTGTTTGCGTTATACAGATCCTTGGTGACCTTGACCGCGCCCGCAATGACGTCGTCGCGATAGCTGCCGCCATTGTACATTTTGGCGCCCGACCAGCCCGTGATGGTGCGGGGGTAGGAGTCGGATGCCGTGTTGATCACCTTGAAGTCTCCGTTGGAGATAAGCAACCCTTCGGTTGCGGTGGGCGTCTTGCTGTCGTCGGTCTTGTTGTCGTCGGGATTGCAGGCGACAAGCATGCATGACGCCAATGTGAACATCAGCGCGACCAACAGTGTCAAAACTACTAATTTCTTTTTGTTCATAACCAAACCTGTTAAGATGTATTTTTTCGGACCTGAGCCCTTTGGTTGCCCTTTATTTTGCCTATAAATGCGCGCCGCGCAAAATACAATGCTTTGTTATTTTAATACAAATAATCAAATATTGCAATTAAAATTGATATTTTCTTGCAAAATAATAAAACTATTAAAAAAAGCGTTCGGGATTTTCATATTTCGGCGCGGGGAGGCACAAGGTGGCATACGCATATATTTTTGACAGAGATCCCGCAAAATATAAGCCGTCCGATGCCCGCAAAAGGCGGATACGGCAGGCTGCGCTGGCGCTTGCGGGGCTTATAATAGGCGCCGTCAACGGCATATTCGGGGCGGGAGGCGGCATGCTCGCCGTGCCCGCGCTCACCTTCATCGCAGGGTTGGACGTAAAGAAAGCGCACGCCACCGCCATCGCCGTCATACTGCCGCTGTGCGCCGTCAGCGCGCTGGTGTACGGACTGAGGGGCAGCTTCGACATGGGCATAGTTGCGCCCACCTGCATTGGCGTTGCGGCGGGCGGGATATTGGGCGCGCTGCTGCTTAAAAAGCTGAACACGGACGCGCTGTGCTTTGTGTTTTACGCGCTTATGCTGATCGCCGGCATAAGGATGATAATGTCATAAACGTGCGTTTATCGTGCCGAATTGACAAATAAACGCCTTATTTAGTAAATATGGAATTTTTGTACTTTGTTCTTGCGGGGATATTGGGCGGTGTGCTTGCGGGCATGGGTATGGGCGGCGGCACGCTGACAATGCCAATACTTGTGCTCATAATGGGAGTATCCCAGCTGACCGCGCAATTTGCCAATCTCATCGCCTTTTTGCCAAGCGGCGGGGCGGCGCTTGTCATGCACGCCAAAAACGGGTATCTCGAGCCGTCCGCCGTGCCATGGTTGCTGCTTCCCGCGCTTGCGGGGTGCGCGCTCACCTCATTTTTTGCGACGTCCGTGGACGCGGGACTGCTTAAGAGGCTGTTCGGAGGCTTTCTTGTGGCGGTGGCGGCGGCGTCCCTGTGCGCAAAAGTCCTCAAAAAAAGTTAAAGAGAAGCATTTATTTTTGCAAATTTGTAAAAATCGGGTATTTACAACCGCCAAAATGTAGGGTATAATCTTTATACTAAGAGATTGAATAACATTGTGCGAGGGTGCGCGCTATTTTGCGGCGTCGCTCTCGCGGGAGATGAATATGGAAAAAATAGCTATCATTGACCTTGGCTCCAACTCTGCAAGACTCGTGTTGGTCAACGTGCTGGACGGAGGCTATTTCGTCGTGTTTGACGAGCTCAAAGAGACCGTTCGTCTCGGTCAGGATATGGACTGGGACGGCTTTATAAAGCCTCAACGCATCGCGCAGACAATAAAGACGCTCACCATGTTCCGTCGCCTCTGCGACGCAAACCATGTGGACAAAATCTTGGCGTATGCCACCGCCGCGGTGCGTCGCGCCAAAAACCAGAAGAGCTTCCTTGACGAGGTGGCGATGACTTGCGGCATCAAGATAAAGGTGCTTTCCGTCGAGGAGCAGGCAATGTTGGTGTACCAGGGCGTCATCAACTCCATGGACATCCCCAAGGGACTCATCATGGAGATGGGCGGCGGCTCCACCAATCTTATATACTACAATCGCCGCAACCTCATCCACTACGAGACGCTGCCTTTCGGCGCGGTGACCCTCACCGACCTGTTCAAGAGCGACAGCTCCAACCCGCAGGAGAGGGCGGCAAAGATAGAGGAGTTCATAGGCGAGCAGCTCAACAAGATCACCTGGCTTGACAATGTGGAGCCGGACACCGCCTTTGTGGGCGTGGGAGGCAGTTTCCGCAATCTTGGCAGAATAAGTCGTCTTATAAGGAAGTACCCCTTCAACATGACGCACAACTACGAGCTGTCCTGCACGGAATTTGACAGCATCTACAACACCATTCGCAAGCTGGATCTTGACAGCACCATGAAGATACGCGGTCTGTCCAGCGGCAGGGCGGACATATTCCCCTCCGCGCTTGCGGTGATGAAGGCGGTCATCAATCGCTTTGCCTTCACAAAGATAACCATCAGCGGCTGCGGATTGAGGGAGGGCGCGATGTTCCGTTACGCCGTACCCGGAGTTATGGAGAGGCCGCTGAGCGACGTGCTGGGGCATTCGCTGTACACGCAGATGAAGTACTTTGACATCAACGTCGAGCACGCCGAACACGTGTACAACATCTCAATTCAACTGTTTAAGCAGCTGAAAGTGCTGCATAAAATGCCTCGTGCGTATGTAAAGGTGCTAAAGATCGCCGCGCTGTTGCACGACAGCGGCATGAGGATAAAGTTTTACAACCACCAGCTGCACTCGCAGTATATCATCCTCAACAGCAACCTCTACGGCGTGTCGCACAAGGACATAGTGCTGGCGTCCTTTGTGGCGGTGGGGCACCGCAAGGCGGAGTTCTCAAAGGAGGATCTGCTTAAGTATAAGGATATGATCACCGCCGACGACGCTGAGGCGATAAAGAAGCTGAGCGTCATACTGCGCATCGCCGAAAGCTTTGACCGCAGCCAGAGCGGCGTGGTCACAGGCATCAACTGCGACGTGCTTGGAGACAGCGTCATCATAAAGACCGAGACCGAAAACGGCGGCGACTGCTCGCTGGAGATAAAGGACGCAATGGGCGCCGTGGCGGACTTCAAGGCGGCGTACGGCAAAAATCTGGAGATACTGTGAGCGCCATGTTTTCAAAGCGTATAATCCTTGCCTCCGCTTCTCCAAGGCGGAAGGAACTGCTTGAGGGCATGGGACTCAAATTTGAAATAGTCCCCACCCACGTTGAGGACGACAGCGCCGAAAGCAAGTCCTTGCACCTGTTCAGGCTGTTCCCTTCAAGGGCGGTGCTGGATGTGGCAAGGCGCAAGGCGCGTTCGATCGTCGCCGACGATGCCACCGTCATCGCCGCGGATACGGCGGTGGTAAGGCGAGGCAGAATGTACGGCAAGCCCATCACGGATACCAACGCGATGATAATGCTGTGCGAGCTTGAGGGCAAGTGGCACACCGTCATCACCGCGGTGACCGTGCGCTGTGGCAGCAAGGAGAGAAGTTTTGTTGTAAGATCCCGCGTCAAGTTCAAGCCGCTTGATCACGTGGATATAGCGTCCTATGTGCAGAAGTGCCATCCGCTGGACAAGGCGGGCGCTTACGGCATACAGGACAAGCAGATCGTGCAAAAATACAGGGGCAGCTACTCCAACATTGTGGGCTTGCCCTGCGAAAAACTTTCGCGCACGCTTGCGGAAGTGGGGGTGTTGAATGACAACGTTTGAGTTTTCCATCGACCTTGGCAGCAAGTTTATCACCATTGTTCAGCACGAGAGGGGCGGCAGCAGTCGCCTCGTCTTGCGCGAGCCTGCCATCGCCATCGTCACAAAGGCGCACAACCGTCTGGAGATACGCGACGCGGGCTTCCGTGCGCAGAACGTCATGACGGGCTCCCTTGGCGGCGCAAAGGTCATCGAGCCTATCCGCGAGGGCGTCATCGTTGACGAGGAGATGGCGACAAAACTGCTGGCGTACTTTTTAGAAAAGATCACGCCCAAAAGCATTTTCAAGCCGCACGTCAACGCCATTGTGTCCATATGTTCCTCCTCTACGGGGTCGGACAGGCAGGCGGTGGAGAAGTGTTGCCTCAAAGCGGGCATCAGCGAGGTCACGCTTGTGGAGGCTCCGCTCAGTTTGCTTAGCTACACCAACAGCATAGGCGGTCTGTTTGTGGACATCGGCGGCGGCAAGACGGAGATCGCCGCGGTCACCAATCACGGCATTGCCGCGGGCTGCACAGTCAACATCGCGGGCGACGCATTCAACAAGGCGATAATTGATTACATATTCGAGCGCTACGGCGTCAGGCTTGGCGAGTTTACGGTGGAGCATCTCAAGCAATCCGCGCTGTCCTTCTACATAGGCGACGAGGGCAGCTATGCGGTGTCGGGCGGCGGCAGGGACGGCAATCCCAAGAGCGTGTTTGTCACAGCGGACGATCTGCGCAACGCCGTCATCGATATAGTTGACGACGTCATAGAAGTCATCATATCCGTCATAGATCAGGCGCCGCCTGAACTGTCGGCGGAGATACTGCGCAAGGGCATATTCATCAGCGGCGGCTCGCTGCGTATTCCGGGACTGAAAGACTATATGGAGCAGGCGCTGGAGCTGCCCATCACAGTGCTGGAGGACCTTGAGACTGCGGTGGCAAAGGGCGGCGCAAACTTCTTTGACAACAAGGAATTGCTTAGCGATATGCTTGGCGTCAAGTTGCTTTAGGCGCAAAATACAAAGTTTATATGCAAAAACGCGGCTGATAAAGCCGCTTTTTTGTTGTAATGCGGCATTTGTCAAATTGGTATATGCGTTTGACAATGTTCCGACTTTTCTTACGTAAAAAGCCAATAAATTCGCCATATTTATATTTACCATATACATATGAGAAAAATTGTAGTTACATCCGGCAAGGGCGGCGTGGGCAAAACCACCGTCACCGCTTCGCTGGGCAGGAAGTTGGCTCTGCGCGGGTACAGGGTGGTGCTGGTGGACGGGGACGTGGGCCTCAACAACCTCGACGTCGTGACCGCCATAGAGCGGCGCGTGGTGTACGACATCAGTGACGTGCTGATGGGCAAGTGCCGCGCATTTCAGGCGTTGGTGCAGGACAGCGAAAGCTCCATGCGCATCCTGCCGTCCTCAAAGGACAGCTCCTTGCTTACCGCGCAGGCGTTCAAGGGAGTGGTGGACAGCTTCGGGGAGTTTGACTTTGTCATCATCGACTGCCCTGCGGGCATAGAGCACGGATTTCATCGCGCCGTCAGCGCGGCGGACGAGGCGATAGTGATCACCACGCCCTCGCTGTCCGCAATACGCGACGCGGACAAGGTGTTGGGGTTGCTGCGCAGCTATCGCCTCAGCGACGTGTCGCTTGTGGTCAACAGGGTGCGCCCGGATATGGTGGCAAAGCACGAGATGCTGGGCGCCGCCGAAATAGGCGCGCTGTTGCACGTGCCGCCAATAGGAGTCATACCCGAGGACGACCTCATCACGCTGTATCAACAGCTGGGCAGCGTGCCCGATTGCGCCATATCCGACCGCGCGTACCTTGCGCTTGCGGACAACGTGGCAAACAACAGCAAGGCGTTTTACGACGTCACTCAAAAAAGACGCTTCGGGAGGAGAAGATGAGGACGACAAGGGATATATCCAAGCGCATGCGCGACATACTTACCCGCGACAAGGTGGGCATAAAGGACGGCTTTGCCTCCGCGATGACCAAGGACGTGCAGAAGGTGCTGAGCGACTACTTCGAGCTGGACTCGCCCGTCAGGGTGGAGGTGGCGCAGGGCGCGGACGGCAAATACGCGGTGAACGTCAGCTGCACGGCGTATTGCATAAAGCAATTTGACACCACCTACGACGTCAAAAGATATTGAGGAATATCCGTCGCATACGGGGCATATGCTTTATGCGAGGTGATATTATGGAATTTGACCAAAACAAAATGTTGGACGTTGAAGTCAGCCAAAACGAATTTGTGGAAAACCGCGTCAGCACCAAGCGCAAGCGCGGCCGCACGGGACTTGACGTGCTGGACTACGTTATGATCCCCGTGACGATAGGCGTGTTTGTTTCGTTGGGCTTTTTGTTTGCCAACCTTTTTAAGGCGACGGCGGCGGTGGACGCCCTGAGCTCGGTGGCGCAATTTGTACACATGATCTGACCATAAAGGCGGTTTATCCGTATGCAAATCAAGGTTCATCCGCTCTTTTTTGTGCTTGCCCTCATTCTTATTGCGTTTGGGCAAGCACTGAATTTTGCGTGCACCTTCCTTGCGTTGATATTGCACGAAACCGCTCACGCGCTCATGGCACGGGCGCGTGGGTTTGTCGTAAAGCGCGTGGTGCTGTTGCCCTTTGGCGCCATGATGAGCGTGGAGGAGCGCTTTGACAGGACGTCGTCCGTGGCGGTGGGGCTGGCGGGTCCCGTCGCAAATCTGCTTGTCGCGCTGCTTACGCTGGGAGTGTGGTGGCTGTTTCCCGCGGTGTACTCCCTCACGCTTCCGTTTTTGTACGCCAATTTGTCGTTGGGGCTGTTCAATCTGTTGCCCGTGTACCCGCTGGACGGCTCGCGCGTGGCGCTGGGACTTTGCAAAAACAGGATGCGCGCCGTCAAGGGCTTGCAGATCGCGGGAATAGTGGTCAGCGTGGCGCTCTTCGCGCTGTTTATTACGTCCGCATTTTTCAAGATCAACTTCACGCTGGGGATAGTCGCGGTGTTTTTGTTTTACGGCGCGGCGTTCGGCACAAAGGAGGAGATGTACGTTGGCATACTTGACAACGCAAGCAAAAACTACGCGCTGGGCGTGCAGCAAAAGCGGGTGCGCGTGTTGGGCGCAACGCCCATCGTCAGGCTGTATCACCACATCTCATCCGCTTGCGAAACCGTGTTCGAGGTGCTCGACGAGGGCGGCAAGACGCTCGCCGTGCTTGACGAGGCGGGGCTTAAGCGCATCGCCGTAAAACGCAAACTGAGCACGCCCATAGGGGAGTGCCTTGACAAGATGGGCTGAATATTTTGCGGCGCGCGGGCAAAAAACCGCGCACTTTTCATTTGGCATTGATTTTTTGGCGAATATCTGCTAAACTGTTTGTAATATTGTAAAAAGGTGTTTTACGGCTATGGATGACAAAAAGTATATCGGCATAGACATCGGCGGCATGAGCATAAAGGGCGGCGTCGTGGACGGCGGAGGGCGCATACTGTATAAAAGCGCCATCACCATCGAACCTTGCAAGCCCGACAGCGAGATATTGAGCGACATCGCGGGACTTGTGAAGTCGCTGCTTGAAGCGACGGGACTCGACAAAGAGGACGTCGCCGGAATAGGCGTGGGCTGCCCCGGATCGGTATATGACGAAAAGGGCGTGGTCAGGTACTCCTGCAACATCAACTTCCGCAACACGCCCATGGCGGAGATGCTCTCAAAACTGAGCGGCATACCAAACGTAAAGATAAGCAACGACGCCAACTGCGCCGCGCTTGGCGAAACGCTGTTCGGCGCGGGCAACGGCGCGCAAAACTCCGTCATGATCACGCTTGGCACGGGCGTTGGCACGGGCATTGTGGTCAACGGAAAACTGCTCACCGGCAACTGCTCCGCGGGCGCCGAGGGCGGACACATAACCATCAATATGGGCGGAAGGATGTGCGGTTGCGGCAAGAAGGGACACTTTGAGGCATATGCCTCCGCAACCGGACTCATCGCGCAGACCTCCGAGGCATGCGCAAAGCATCCCGACAGTCTGTTGGCAAAGATAGCCGCGCAGGACGGAATAAACGGCAAAACGGTGTTTATTGCCGCAAAACAGGGTGATAAAGTGGCAAAAGCGGTGATAAAGCGCTATCTCAACTACGTCGGGACCGGGCTTGTGATTTTTGCCAACATATTCTTCCCAGAGGTCATCATCGTGGGCGGCGGCATCTCAAACGAGGGAGATACCATCATAAAACCGCTGTCAAAATACGTCGCAAAAAACATATACGGAGCCGAGTACAATCCCCCCATCAAGGTGGTTGCGGCGACGCTGAGGAACGACGCCGGCGTCGTGGGCGCGGCGGCGCTTTGCTTCGACGACTGAAAAGTATCAAATTTTTCGGACATAAATTATGAAACAACTGATCCTTGACTACACGCCCTATTGCACGCGCGTCGCGCTTGTCGAGGACGGCGAAATGATAGATTTCTCCGTCGAGCGCGCCAGCGCCAGAGGGCTTGTGGGCAACATCTACAAGGGCAAGGTGGAAAACGTCATCAGCGGTATGAAGGCGGCGTTTGTCAACATCGGGCTCGAGCGTAACGGCTTTTTGTACATGGGCGAATCACGCGTGGACAAGACTATGCTGCAAAGCCTACCTCCCAATCGCAACGCTTCCGAGGTGTCCGCGGGCGACATTATCATGTGCCAGGTCACCAAGGACATGTTCGGGCAAAAGGGTCCCAGACTGACCACGGACGTCACGCTGCCGGGGTACTATCTGGTGTTGCTTACCAACTCCAACTTCATCGGCATATCCCGCAAGATAGAGGACGACAAGCGCAGGGAATATCTCGAGCAGCTTGTCAAATCGCTGTGTCCGCCAGACAAGGGCTTTATCATCCGCTCCGCCGCGGACCGCGCAACGGACGCCGAGATAGAAAAGGAAGCCGCCAAACTGCTGGCGCTGTGGGACAAGATAGAGAGGCAGTATGTGCAAACTCACGCCGCGTGCATGGTATTTGAGGAAGCAAGTTTGTTTGAGCGCGCCTTGCGCGACACCTTCAGCGAGGATATTGACAAAATTGTCGTCGACGACGAGATGATAGCAAACCGCCTTCAGGGCAAGGTGGGCAGGGCCGAAATCGAACTGTACACGGGCGAGCGCAACATAATGTCCCACTTTGGGCTAAGCACGCAGATAAATCACCTCTGCGACCACGTGGTCAATATGCCGGGCGGCTCCTACATAGTCATCGACAAGACGGAGGCGCTGACGGTGATAGACGTAAACACGGGGCGATACGTGGGCGGAAGCAACCTTGAGGACACCGTGTTCAAGACAAACCTTGTCGCCGCAAGGTGCATAGCGCGCCAACTGCGCATACGCAACATCAGCGGCATAGTCATCATTGATTTTATAGACATGGTCGATCCCGCGCACCGCGAGGCTGTGGTGGAGGAGCTTAAAAACGCCCTCAAACACGATCGCCTCAAGACGGCTACCGTGGGTATGACCCCGCTGGGGCTGGTGGAGCTTACAAGGAAAAAGACCAGACTGCCCATGGACGACTTTATGCTGCAGCCCTGCAAGGACTGTTCGGGCGGATTTGTCATAAGCGACGCGCAACTGGTGTTTATGCTGAGGGATCAGCTGGTGGACTATATGCTGGCTACGGGCGCGGACTGCGCGTACGTGGGCGTGCATCCCGACGTGTACAAGACCGTGTTTGAAAGCAACATAATGCACCGCAACATAACGCGAAGTTGGCTCGACAAGCAGATATTTATATACGCGGACGACAGCCTGAGGCGCGAACGCTTTGAATTCAGCCTCAAAAAGCCCGGCTTTGACACACCCGTGATAAGGCAGCTTGCGGACACCGCCCGCGAGGAGTAGTATCTTAAACGGTATGCGCAGCTTTTGGCGCCGCCGTTTTTTTATAAAACAAATGAAGGTTGCGCTCCGCGCCTTTGTGTGATATAATCATCATGAGGCTATTATGAAGGCTTGGAATATTGACAAATCAGGTGTAAATCTTGTTGAATCGTCTCCCGTGCGTAAGCCGGGGGAGGTCAAACTCAAATTGCTTAAGGTCGCGCTGTCTGCATTCGACCTCAGATACCTGTCCACAACGGAGGGCTCCCACCCCAAGGTGCCCGGGCATTCCGCCGTGGCGTATGTGTCCGAGGCGGACGAGGACAGCGGCTTGCCTCTCGGCTCGCGCGTGGCCATCAGCCCCTTCGTCGAGGTGGAGGAACACGGCGTGCATACCGTCAAGACCATGGGCGTGGACATCGACGGCTTGCTGAGCGATTTCATCTGCGTACCCGCGCAGAACGTATTTCCTTTGCCCGACGGCATCCCCGACGAGGAGGCGGTGTTTGTGGACTATATCGCCATGGGCAACCGCGCGCTGGAGGAGCTGAAGAGCGGCAAGGGCGACTATGTGGTCATCGTGGGCGCAAGCACGCTGGGACTTATATTGTGCCAATTGGCAAACTACTATCAGTTGGTGCCCATTTTGGTGGACCTGGACAACGACAAGCTGACGCTTGCAAAAAGCTGGGACGTGATATATACGCTCAACCCCACATTCGAGGATCTGGAGAGAAAGGTGGAGGAGATCACGGGCGGCAGAATGTGCGAGGCGGCTATGTTCGCGGGCGAGGGGATGGGCTTCAACGCCGCGCTGAGGCTTGTGAAAAAGAGGGGCGAGGTCATCATCGCAGGCTATTCCTTCCACAAAAAACATCAGGTCGACATGGACACCATCCTCAAAAAGCAGCTTAACATAAAAGGCGTGTGCAACGGCGTGGGCGAGGTGCCCTCCGCGATAAATATCCTTGCCAACAGGTTTATAAGGACGGACGGATTTATTGGCGGGCATGCCGAGTTTGACAACATCCCGCGCCTCACGGAGGACTGCGCAAAATATCCCATGAAGCACGGCAAGATACTTGTTTCTATGGATTAGAGGATGTCGCTGTCAAGTTGTAAAAAAAGAGGCAAACGCCTCTTTTTTTTGATGTCTGATTTTGAAAAAACTCAATACAGGTGGCAAAAACAGCATAGTAAAACCATCCTATTGAAGGGTGGGTTTTACTGAGAATAGAGTAGTCGCTATTTGAAGAAGCCGTGGTAGATGGCGGTGATGGCTTTTTCGTAGTCAAAGGTGTCTACGCCGATGATTATGTTCAGCTCGGACGAGCCTTGGTCTATCATGCGGACGTTGATGTGGCGTGCGGCGAGCGATTTGAACAGAGCGGCGGCGGTGCCTTGTCTGGACGCCATGTTGCGCCCCACTGTTGCGATAAGCGCAAGGCCGCTGTGCACCTCGATGTTGTCCGCGTCGGAGGCGTTTTGCAGCTTAAGCAGCAGCCTTGGCAGGCGGCGCTCTACGTATTCGTCGCGAATGACTATGGACAGCGTGTCTATCCCCGACGGCACGTGTTCGAAGGATATTTGCTCCTCTTCCAGCACGCTCAGCACGCGGCGGGCGAAGCCGATCTCGCTGTTCATCATATCCTTTTCGATGTTGATTATGGTGAATCCCTTTTTGCCGGCGACGCCTGTGACGACGCGCTCGGAAGGGCAGTCCGCGGCGTCTGCGACGATCATCGTGCCGGGATGGGTGGGATTGAAAGTGTTTTTGACGTTTATTGGGATGCCGGCGTGCCTTACGGGAAAGATGCATTCGGGGTGCAGCACCTCCGCGCCCATATACGCCAGCTCGCGTAGCTCCTTGTAGCTGAGGCGCTCGATCAGGCAGGGATCTTTTACTATGCGAGGATCTGCGCTCAAAAAGCCGTCCACGTCCGTCCAATTTTCGTACAGGTCTGCGTCCAATGCGGCGGCGACAATGGCGCCCGTGATGTCGGAGCCTCCGCGAGAGAAAGTCTTTATGTTGCCGTCCGGCAATGTCCCGTAAAAGCCGGGTAGTACGGCGATATGCGTTGACGACAGCCGTCTGAACAGCCTGCCACAGCTTTCGGCGAGCAACAGTTCCCCATCCTCGTCGAAGCATATAAGCCCCGCCGCGTCCACAAATTCCGCGCCCAAAATCTCAGCAAGCATACGCGCGCAGAGGTATTCGCCTCTTGACGCCGCAAAGTCGCGCGAGGAAGTGCCTTCAAGCTGTGTTCCCACGTCCTGCAGCAGCGGAGCTATGTCCACGCCAAAGGCGTCCGCAATGTCCGTATATCTTTTGGCGATCCCCTCAAAGTCGTGCGATTTGCCGTAGGCGTACAGCGCGTCCGTCACCTTGACGTCGGCGGGGAAGCGTTTGCCGGGGGCGGACACGACTATATAGCGCCTGTCCTCGTCCTGCCTGATTATATCTGTCACTAAGCGGACGCTGTCCGCGCTTGCCATGGACGTGCCGCCGAATTTGCAAACTTTCATAAACTGCTCCATATATGGTTTTATACTGTATTGTACTGTTGTCCCATCAAAATATGTTCGATGTATCCTAAAGGCATACTTAAAGTGTATAAACGATTTGAAAAATATATGAAAAAACGCGCCCCTGTCGGGACGCGTTGATGTTGAAAAACTCAATACAGGTCGCTGTTTCGTCTAAAAAATGCTTTATGAGGCTCAAAGTCTTGTGCGGCGCTTGCGCCTCAGCTGCGAGTTGCGCCTTGCCACCGCCGAGGGGGAGATGCCATAGGCGTCCTCTATTTCGTCCTTGAGTTTGTCCATGGTCATATAGCGCTTTATCTCGCCGTGCTTGACTACGGAGATTATGCCCGTCTCCTCGCTGACGACGATGGACAGCACGTCCGTATCCTCCGTCACGCCTATTGCGGCGCGGTGGCGTGTGCCCATCTCTTTATTTACGTTGCGCTGCGTGAGCGTGAGGAAGCAGCCCGCAGCGATTATCTTGTTGCCGCGCACGATGACGGCGCCGTCGTGCAGAGGAGCCTTTGTGTTGAATATGCTTTCCAACAGAGGCGCGGACAGCGTTGCGCCCAGGCGGGTGCCCGTGTCGAGTATGTTGTTGTGGATGTCGCCCGCGGTGTCTATTATGATTATCGCGCCCACGTCCTGCTTTGCCATATCCTGGCAGGCGGCGAGTATCTCGGAGGTGGCGTCGTGCAGTTCGTCATCACTGTTGTGCATCTCCGTGTTGCGGGCGGTGGAGACCTTCTGGAATATACTCTTGAGGTCGTTTTGATACACTACGCACGCCGCGATTATATCTACCAGCACCACGTAGTGCATTATGTATTTGGACACTTCGAGTATCGTGCCCCCGCGGATCTCGGAGAGCACGGACACCAAAATTTCCAGAATACTGCCCAAAAGCAACAGTATAAGCACTTTCAGATTGCGCTTGTAGATGAAAAACAGTATCAGCAACGTCAGCACCGAGAGCAGTATAACGGCGTCGATGATGGCGTATGCATCCAGATTTTTGGCATATTCAACAAAGTTGTATGTCATAGTGCTACCTTCATCCCTTCAGATTTTATATATCGAACTCGTCAAAGACGTGGTCGGAGTTGTTGTCCTCGGACTTGTCGCCCGAGACTGCGCCGGCGTCCAGATCTTCGCCGAATACGTCGGCGTAGGACTTGCCGCCTTTGTTTTGCGAGGCGGTGAATCGTTCGCGCGTTTCGGGGTTGCGGAATGCGGACGCCTGTTTTGCAAACCACAATCCAAGCGCGATGACCGCGGCGAGATAAACGAAGTATATGACCACAGTGGTTATTGTGGCGGCGACGTCGATCTCGGTGACCATATAGCCCGCCTCAAGCAGCTGCTCCTGTATAAGCGCGCCCGTTTCGCCATTGTCGGTGACAAGCAGCATCACAAGACCGTCGCCCAACACCAGCAAGCCCAACACTACCATGTACACGGCGAACCACATGTTGTAGGCATTGTGCGCCTCTACGGGGTTGAAACGGTAAAATTTTGCCACGATGAGGAACGCCGCGATGTACGCGCCCGTCAGCAGGAATATTTTTACCGGCGAGCTTGTGAACGCGTAAATGTCAGGCTCAAGTATCGCAAACGCTTCGATAAGCCCCACCACCAGCTGCACCGCGGCGGTGAACGCCATCACGATGTAGCAGAAGTCGCGGCGGGATATCGCGCGCGCATAGCGGCGAAAACCTATGGAGTACACCACCAGCGCGCCGAGGAATGTGAACAGCGCGGGCAGCAAGCCCTCCAGCAGTATGTCGAATATAAGCGTGACTATCGCAAGGCGCGAGCTTACGTCCGTAACGACTATGTTGGCGTATATCTCGTATATGGCGTTCACAAAGCATGCGAATATGAGAAACAGCCATATGAACGCGTGAAATTTTTTGTTGAGTTTGTCAGCTACCATATTCTCTCCGTCATAAAATTGGCACATGAGTGCGATTTTTTGCATATGTGACGCTTATAGCGTATGTCAATTGATGTTGATAAGCTCCAGCACCGCCTCGTGCATGGCGCTGTCCTCCTGCCGCTTGCCGCTGAGGATGTCGTATTGCAGGCGGTGGAGCATGTCCACGCTGTTTTTGAGGCGTATCTGCGTATAGTTTGCCAGCGTTCGCCTTATAAAATACAGCGCGTTGGGGGAGCCGCCGAAGTAGGACGCGAAATAGTCGTTTGTCGCGCCCTTGTTGAGCGAGACGTGCAACAGCTTTCTGAAGCGGTCGTACAGCCCGTTGATTATCACCCTTGGCAGCGTTCCGGCGTCCAGCATGGCGGTGAGGATATCCACTGTGCGAGCGCTGTCTCTGACGCTAACCGCGTCGGTGAGCATGTACAACCTGTAATCCAGATCCGCGTTGACCAGCTCCGTCACGTCCTTATAGGTTATGTTACCATCCGAAAACGCCTTGAGTTTGGCGGTTTCGGTGACTATGCGCGCCATGGAGCTTTGCGTGCGCTCTATCAGTTCCTTGCGTGCGGCGGCGTCCATCGTGCGCGCGGGAGGTTCTTTAAGCAATGCGTCTATCTGCTCGCCCAACTCCTGCTCCGAAAGGGGAGCGCAGTTGACTGTGGTGCAATGCTTTGTGCCAAGCGACTTCGCCACGTCCGCGGGACAGCCTATCGCCAGCACAGTGCCCTCGTTGGGGGAGGCGAGATAGTCCTTGAGGACGGAAAGCTCCGCTTCCGTACACTTTTCAGAGAGTGTGAGCACCGCGACCTTGCGCACGTCGAACACGGGGACGGTGTTGAGCGTTTCAAGCACTGCCGCCATCCCGTCCGCCTGCGAAAAGCGGGCGAAGTTGAACTGTGCGAACTCGTCGTCGACAAGGCGGCGGAACTGCTTGAGCGCAGTATAAACCAAATAATCGTCCACGCCGTAAACAACGTAAACCTTGTCGGCGTTTTCGCTGCCGTCAAGCACGGCGTTTATATGGGTGTTAAGCGCGCTCCAATTCATTTTTACCTCAATGATATAATATAACATTTAATTTTGCGCGTGTAAAGAATTAGAAAAATTTTTATGAAAAATTATAGACATTTAACCCTTTTGGAATATATTTTTTTGCGTTTTCCGGGCATAAAACGGCGAAATATGCGCGTATTGCGGCGTTGAGCGGCAAATTTGAGCGCATAAACGCTTGCTTTGCGCACCCGCGCGTTTTTGACGGGCAAGAGGCGCAAAAGGTGGATATGGACAAAGCGCGGAGATAGTGATATAATGCCTTTATGCAGGTATGCGCTTTAAGGAGGGGATCATGAACTTTAAGATAGCTGTCGTCGGACTTGGACAGGGCGGAGCGGTCGCCGCGTATAAACTTGCGCTTGATGGCAACGACGTGACCGTCTACGAGGCGCAGCAAAGGGGCGAAGTCAGTTACGATTGGCACGACGACATACGCTTCGATATATTTGAAAACACCGATGTGCCCGCGCCCACGCGCGAGGCGTACAGGGCAAAGAGCAAGTGGCTGTTTGTGTCTCCAAATTGGCTAAGCGCGCTGCCAATGCCGCCCGCTCCAGAAATGGAAGAGGTGTCCATAGATCGCCGCGCGCTGAGCGAGCACTTTGCAAAACTGCTTGAAGAGGCGGGTTGCAAGCTGCGTTTCGGCGTGATGGTGACGGGTCTCGCGCTTGAAAACGGCTCCGTAAAGGGCGTGAGGACGGCGGACGGCGAGGAAAGATACGACCTCGTGATAGACGCAAGCGGTATGGATTCTCCGCTCCGCGCGCAATTGCCCCAGAAGTGGTGCGTGCAGGGCGAGGTCAACAAGGAGGGCGTGCTGTACGGCTACCGCGCATTTTTCAAGGCTCCCGACGGCGCAAAGCCGCTTGAGGAGGGCATAAACAGCTCGCTTGTTCTGAAGCACATGGGCGGCAAGGGCATAAGTTGGTGCAACCTCACCGAGGACGGCAAGACGGACGTGCTAATAGGCAGGATAGGCGCACTGAGCGACGAGGAGATAGAAGCGGCAATTTGCGACATGAGGTCACATTTTGACATACTGAGCGAGGATATTTTGAGCGAAAGACGCGTAAAGATATGCTTAAGGAGCGGCATTGCCGTGGGCGTGGCGGACGGCTACGTCGCGATAGGCGACAGCGCGTTTATGACCATGCCGCTGATGGGCAGTGGGATAGAATCCTCCATGAAAGCGGGCAAATTGTTTGCGGATATGGTGGCAAACGGAGACGTAACGGACTTCGGCGCGGCGCAGCTGTGGAAGTTTTGGAGACAGTATATGCGCGTATATGGCGGCGACTTCGCGCTTATAGACGTTGTGAAAAGCTGGGCGCTGGCGCAAAAGCCGGAAATGATAGATTGGGTGTTTTCAAGTGGACTTATAGAGCGCAGCGACCTCGCGCTGGTCAGCACGGACTCCAACGCGACAAAGCAGGGCATTCCCGCAAAGAGCATATTCAAAAAGATAGGCATACTGCTCAAAAAACCCTCGTTCGTGGGCTCTGCGCTTAGGGCTGTGGTGCGCGCGCTGATGGCAAAACGCTGCGCGACGCACGCGCCCAAAAAGTACGACGAGCGCCGCATAAGGCGATGGGCTGCGCGCTACGATAAGCGCATAGGCAAGTACAACTGAGGCACATATGGCGGACATAAGAATAGCTCGCGTGGGCTTGCACAGGTTTGAGGAGCCTTGTATTTCGGGGACGAGGGGCAGCGGAACGGTGTTTTTTTCCGGCTGCAATCTGAGGTGCAGGTTCTGTCAAAACTACGAGATATCCCGCGACGACAAGGGCATCCCGGTGGATGGCGACACGCTGTTGAGGCTTATGCAATACCTTGTCGACGAGGGCGCGCACAACATCAATCTTGTGACTCCGTCAAATTACACAAACGTGCTTATTCCCGTACTTGAACGCGCAAAATCGTTGCTTAAAGTGCCGATCGTGTGGAACAGCAGCGGTTACGAAAGCGTTGCCAACCTCAAAAAACTTGAGGGGTATGTGGATATATATTTGCCCGACTTCAAGTACAGCGACGACGATATGGCGTGGCGATATTCGCACGCAAAAGGGTACAGGGACGTTGCGGCAAAGGCTATAGGCGAGATGCGACGCCAGCAGCCCGCGGACGTGTTTGACGACGACGGGATAATGTGGCGGGGCGTAATAGTGCGCCATTTGGTGCTGCCTTGCGGTGTGGAAAACGCGCGCGGCGTGAGCAGGGAGATCGCGGCGATAGACAAAAGCATGTACGTCAGCATGATGGGACAATATTTTCCGACTCCCGCCGTGGCGGACGACCCGACGCTTGGCAGACGGCTGACAGAGGAAGAGTACGACGCCGCGATAGACGGTTTTTTCGAGGCGGGGCTTACAAACGGGTTCAGTCAATCCTTGGACAGCGCGACGGAGGAGTATGTGCCCGACTTCGACCTTGGCGCGCTGGAGTCACTTATAGCGCGGCTAAAGTAGGTGCGATACAGATTGCATAATGAGGCGATCAAATTTGCATAATTATTTAACGATTTGATTTGTTTGGCAAGGTTTTTCATTAAAATTATTAAAAAACAGCCCAAAAAATGGTATTTTATAAATTTTATTATAAATAAGTTGACAAATACTGCATATACATTATAAAATTATATTCATTATAAATAGACTAAAAAACATCTAAAACGCGGGCGCGTCCCGCGCGAATCGATTGCTTTCATACAGGAGGCGAACAATGAGAAAAAGACTTTTGACGGTTGTCTGCGTAGCTCTTGCACTTATTTTGGCGCTTGGCGTGTTTGTTGCGTGCAACAAGGACAAGGATAAAGACTTCACCGTCACGTTTAAGGACGGATCCGACGTCGTCAAGACTGTCAGCGTACAGAGAGGTGGCGGGCTTGCCGCCAAGGATATCCCCGCCGCGCCCAAGCACGAAGGCGAGGTCTTTGACGGCTGGTATGTGGACGCCGACGTCGTTTCGACAGGCTATGTGCCCTCCGGCAGCATCACCGCGCTTGCCAAGTACCATACTCCCGCCGCGGGCGAATACATAGTGAAGTTTTCGCTTGGCGAATACGATGGCAACGGCTCCGCTCCGTCGGATATGGCGGCGACCAGCGGCATGCTTGTGGAGCTGCCCAACGTTGATTTCGACTTCCAAGGTTTGATATTCGGCGGCTGGCAGATAGAGGGTCAGACGGGCACGCTGTACGGCGCGGGCGATGTATACCAGGTGTTTGGCAGCGTCAACTTTGTCGCGACCTGGGTGGTGAACGAGGCGGCGGCAGACGTCACTTTGAGCTTTGTCGCAAACGGCGGCAGCGACACCGCGGCTGTCACGGCAAAGCCGGGCGAGCTTATAAACGCGCCTGCGGCTCCTCAAAAGCAGGGCTTGACCTTTGTCGGCTGGTATACCAATGCGGAGCTGACAGGGGAGGCGGTGCAATTCCCCGCGCGCATGCCCAAGGACGGCGGCACCTACTATGCAAAGTGGGCGACTCGCTATATCGTGAGGAGGCAATTGCAGAATGTTGCGGGCGACGGCTACACACCCGACGACGTAATATATGACATTCCCGAAGGGGATCCCATCACCGAGGTGGACGTCACCGCGGCGATAACCGGTTTTGTATTTGTGGACGGCGAGACAGTGTTCACCCCCGTAAACGGCGGCGTGTACGAGCTGAAGTACGACAGACAGCACTACACCGTGACCTACAAGCTCAACCTCGATGACTATGAGGTTGAAAACGAGCAAGTGGACAGCGTCGTCTACGGACAGAGATACAAGGTTGCGGAGCAGCTTTACGGCGGCGCGGAGGGCTATATGTTCAAGGGCTGGTCCGAGGCGGAGGAAGGCAGTGTGGTCAAGGAGTACGTCACCATAACGGGTCCCATGACGCTGTACGCGCAGTGGCTGGAAGCATATCTTGACGCCAACGGCGGCTACGACTACATCTACTACGACGCCGACGCGCCCTCAAAGATATACCTTGAAAGACTGGGCATGGACGATTATGTCGAGGGCAAGTTTGACGTCGCTACGCAGAAGTTTATGTTCAACATGAGCGATTTCCAGCTGACGGGCACCCTCAATCAGGAGGTAGGCAGCTACTGCTACGACGTGGGCGACAAGACGTACTATTGGTACAATGACGCGAAAGAAAGCATAGAGGAGGACAGTTATGTCGTGCTGCACGACGACGGCACCGCCAAGGTGAAGGTGACGGACGGCGTGTTCAGCAGATACAAGGCAGGCAATGACGGGCTGGAAATTCAGACCTTGCCCGCGGGCGAATATGACAACGTGACCTATCTCTACGACAGCGGCAACTTCGATTATGTGCTGACCATCACGGCGGACAACGGCACCGTGTACGAGTTCGGCTTTGCCAACGGTTGGGCAAACAAGCTCCGCGACGATTCTCCCGACATGGCGCACTTCGATGTGTTCTTTACGCGCGGACTCGAGGCGGGCTACTACTGCGTGGGCATAGACGAAGAAGGCTATCTTGACACCAGCCTTATTGTAATACTCACCGGTTACGGCACGGCGATCGTCGTTATGGACACTGAACAGTATGTTTGCGAATACGAAGTGTATGAAACGGATCTCGGCCTCGGCGTGGAAGCGGTGCTCGATTTGTCAAGCACAGGCGTCAACAGAGTGCTGCGCATCCTGTCCAGCGATTATATCGGCACGACCACAAGCGGCTACATCCTGCGCGGCCTGAGCCAATACAATGGCATGGGCGAGGATGGCGTCTACACCAACGGCAACGAAAGCCTGTTCCTCACCGGTTACAGCCTCGCTTTGGAGAACGTAGCCGCAAACGAGCTTTATGACGGCTATTGCAACGCCATACTCAGCATAAATGGCAGAAATGAGAATATGAAGTATGTCGTCAGCGACTACTTTGACAGCGAGTACTATGGCGACGACTTTGTAGGATTGGAAAATACTCAATACAGTTTGTACATTTTGAATTTGTACAGCGCTGTCGACGGCGCATGGCAACCTTACAACAGGCAGGCATACGCGCTTGCAAAACTAGTGGGCAAGGAGTGGCAGTTTAGCTTTGGCTGGATGCCGGACGAGCTGACTCAAGCAAATGATTCATATTTCTATGCCGACCTCACCGAGGGCAGCTTGGATCTCGGCTATATAATTATGAAGGCCGATAGCGCCTCGCAAAACGGCGGCGCAATGATGTTTGTGGACAAAGCCGGCAACGTGAAAGTCGGCACCTATGCCAAGGACGCGGTCGACGGGCAGTATACCTTCACCGCGGACAGCACGAGTCTGAAGTTCCGCTTGCAGGCTTACGACGATGATTCCACGTTCCAAATGTTCTTCGCTTACAGCCCGGACAACCACGTCATCAACGGCGAGTTCAAACACGACAACGAAATGTTGTCCATCGACTTCATTTGGGCGTCATATGTGGACGCGTACGGGATCCAGCACAACGGCACTTACTACGACGTGACCGATGGCAGCAGCCCGACGTACAAGTTTGTCTGCGCGGACGAGAATTGTGACATTGCCTTCACTTTTACTGTCGAGGACGGCGGGGACGGCGAGGACGACAAGTTTATCCTTTCGGACGAGGCGGCGGTTGACGCAACGGACTACTTCTATCTGGATCTGGAAGAGCAAAGTATTTACACCGGCCTCAAATTGACCGTGGACGCTTCGCTCAACGCGACAATAAGCAACTGCGACGATCCCTCGGTGGACTCTCCCGTGTTCACGGAAGTGGTGAAAGGCAAGCTTGAAGTTTTCGACCTCATCAACGGAATTTATACGTTTGCCAACTTGCAGGTGAGTGATGAAGACCTTGCGACCGAATTTGGGATGAATGATAGCTTCAATGTGATGTTCCTGACAGTGACCGCAACGGGCGGCGTGCAGATGAATGCGTTTATGACATCCGACCACTTGGCTGGCACATATACCGTTAAGGATTTGAAGGGACAGCCCGCAAATATCACCTCCCTTGGTCTCAACGGCTTTGGCGACGGCACCATGGAAATGGCTGCCGAGGGCTTGTTGATGATCGCCAACTATACCGTGTCGGCGTACCGCGACGGGCACTACATCGTCACGCTGGCGGCAGGCAGCACAAGTTATTCCTTTGAATTGAATACCTCGGACAACACCGCAGTCTTGCTCGACAGTGAGGGCTTCATGATGTACAATCTGACCGATGGCATGTATATTTACAACGTTTATATGCTGTTGGACGGCAAGGGCAATGTGGACATCATATACTATGACAGCAAAACAGATGAGACAAAGACGGTAAGCGAATCCACAAGCACATACGATATGGATGAGGAAAATCCCGGCTACGGCAGTGTGACCCTCAATTATGTCGTCTTTAGTGAAGGGACGGATATGTCATATACGCAAAAGGTGCATTGGAATGACAACGTCGATTATTTGCGCGATGTATACGGCATGACCGAAAATTTCCAATTTGTGTTGGTCACGTTGGGTAGCTACCAGTGCTTCCTGGTGTACAATGAGGCGTTGGAAGATATCTTTGTGTGCGACGACGGCTCCGTGCTTGTGACGGATGGCTATTTCCAGGCCGAATACATCGACAAATACGGCAACTACTATTCAAGCGGGCAGTTTGTTATAGAGGAGCGCGAATATTACAATGTCTATCTGGAGTCTACGACAATTGATTTGCTCAGGTTCAGCAGCAACGATGACTTCACCTTTGTACTGTTTGACGACGGCACTTTCCACCGCGTTGGCAACGAGATAGGCGCATACGATTATTTTGGCTCGGCAACCGTTTACTTTGATGGAGAGGGTGGGTTCTTGTTCAACAGTGATACGTTGGGCATTATGTTTGGCACATATGTCCTCGAAGATGACATCTACTCTTCCGCTACGGGCTATATCTATCAAGAGGTCACCGTGACCGTCCCCGAGGATTACGACGATGACGGCAATCCAACGGGTTACGTTGATTTCAGATTCCAGCTCGACCAAAACAGCTATAGCTGCTACCTGTATGACGAGAGCATTGCAGGCGAATTTACCAATGATGTGAGCAACAATACTGTCGTAAACATGTATGGCAACGGATATATGGAGTTCTTGATTGTGTTGGAGGACGGTACGCAGGTGGCTGTGGTGCTGTACAGCATTGAAGAGGAAGCGGACGGCGA
The DNA here is from genome assembly GCA_947625225.1 of uncultured Clostridia bacterium. Taxonomy (GTDB): domain Bacteria; phylum Bacillota; class Clostridia; order Christensenellales; family CAG-917; genus CAG-475. The sequence continues at coordinate 43,922 of CANQNQ010000002.1, forward strand.
AGAATGCTATACATGCATTATGGTGGACCTCGAAACCCTGGTGGCATACACTTTCAGCTTGGACCTTGTAAACAAGACGTACGTCTATTCAGGTATGGAATCTTTGACTTGATGTCAAAGCGCAAAATGATGACGCGCGCGGACAAGTTCTGCGCGCGTTTTGCATACCTGTATTGCAAAATTTGCTTTGGAATGCGCATTAGGCATACGTTTTTTTGCGAGGATATACGCCGTTTGTTGCGCTTTGATGGCTTTTGGTATTTCCGCTTTAATTCGTATGGCGGAGAGACGTTATCGTGTGTATAGTCAGTCCCTTAGTTATGCGTATTTTATTTGTAAATTGTAGGGCGGCATTGGAGCAGCGTGCGGCGGCGCGTTTTTGGCATATATCAAAGTCGATAAGTCCCTCCGGCGTGGCGTATTTGGTCTGTTGACTGCCGTGAGGCGGGCGGTATGGCTTTGCGCCCGCGCTGAACACTTTTTGTATTTTATAAAGAAAACCTTAAAATTCCTGTCGAAATTTGTTGATAAAATTTTATCGTTGTGCTAAAATATCCGCAATATGTTTGCGGAGGCGGCGCTACTATGAAGGGTATGCTGATGTCCCATGTGGAGACCATTTGCGTGGCGGTGTCGGGTGAAGTGCCCTCTGTTTCCTCCGCTGAGTATCTCGCCTGAATAGATGTCCCGTTTGCGGACATCTTTTTTTTGGATAATAAACATATAGGAGAAATGTTATGGCAAACAACAATCTCATCTATGACGTGCAAGATGTGCCAAAGCCGTTTGGTAAATTGCTGGTCTTTGCGTTCCAGCAGGTGTTGGCTATCATGGCTGCAACGATAGCCGTGCCGACGATCACAGGACTGAGTGTACAGATCCCCGCTGCAATTCTCGGCGCGGGCATAGGTACGATAGTGTACCTGCTGTTCACCAAGTTCAAGAGCCCCGTTTTCCTTGGCAGTTCGTTCGCATTCCTCAGCTCGTTGAGCGTGGCAATCTGCTATGGCTATTTGGGCATCATCGTAGGCTCTATCTTCGCAGGACTTGTGTATGTGGTGCTGGCGATCATCATCCACTTTGCGGGCACCAAATGGGTAAGCAAACTGATGCCTCCCGTCATCATCGGACCCACCGTCGCCCTCATCGGTCTTTCTCTTGCGGGCAACGCAATGGGCGATATGGTCACGGCAAGCGGAGCGGAAACATTAACCTTGATCAATGGTGCGCCGGTAAATTATAATCTTATAAGTTTGCTGTGCGGACTTGTGACTTTCTTCACCATCATCATCTGCTCCTGCCAAAAGAGATTCAAGAGCATGAAGTTGATCCCCTTCATCATTGGTATTGGCGCCGGCTATCTTGTGGCGACCATCTTCTCCGCAATCGGCTACGGCGCGAAAGTGGAGTATCTCAAGATAATCGACTGGTCCCCCTTGGTGGACAATTTCAAGGTGCTTGGCGACAGCGCTGCTAAGGCGGGCGATAAAGTGCAGGCGTTCCTCACATATCCCGACTTCGCGCTCATCGAGGCTATCAAGGAAATCGTTAATAAGGGCGTCAATGCGGATATTTTGAAAGCGTCCGACAACGCAGGTCAACTGCTCAACGGCGCAGGCGTTGCAGAGGTCGCGCTGGCATTCATCCCCGTGGCATTGGTCGTGTTTGCAGAGCATATCGCAGACCACAAGAACCTCAGCTCTATCATCGGTCAGGACCTCGTCGAAGGCGAGCCCGGTCTGAAGAGAACGCTGCTCGGCGACGGCGTAGGCTCCATCGCGGGCACAGTGTTCGGCTATTGCCCCAACACCACCTACGGCGAGTCCGTCGGCTGCGTGGCTATCACCAGAAACGCGTCGGTAGCTACAATATTTATGGCTGCTTGCATGTGCATCGTACTCAGCTTCATCAGCCCGCTTATGTGCCTGCTGCGCACCATCCCCAGCTGCGTTATGGGCGGCGTGTGCCTCACCCTGTACGGATTTATAGCGGTCAGCGGTCTCAAGATGTTCAAGCACATCGACCTTGGCGAAAACAAGAATCTGTTTGTCGTCAGCGCCATCCTCATTGCGGGCATTGGCGGTCTGTCCATCCAGATCCCGTACGCGATTGAAGGCAACGGCTTGGTCACCAAGACCATCCAGATCACGTCCATCGCGACCGCGCTCATTCTGGGCATTGTTACCTACGCAGTCATCGGCGCCATCGAGAAGCGCGGCGGTAAGAACGAGGATAAGCCCGAAAGCCTTATGGCGGCTCCCGTCGAGGCGGACAACACCTACGAGGTGGGCGCCAAGGAAGCTGCTGAAACTAATCAGGACGACTAAGGAAAAATTGCGGCATACGGGATATGGCTCCCGTATGCCGTTTTTTAGAAAAATGCAACCTGTATTACAATTTTTGAGGTAAAATTATGAAACAATATCCCAATGTAACCATCTTCAATCATCCGCTCATCCAGCACAAGGTCGCCATCTTGCGCGACAAAAACACCGGGATGAAGGAGTTCCGCGAGCTCGTCGAGGAGATAACCACCCTTATGGTGTTCGAGGCGTTCAAGGACGTCCCCACCAAGACCGTCACCGTGGAAACTCCGCTTGAAACCGTGCCTCAGACCATGGTGGCAGACAATGCCGTCACCATCGTGCCAATCCTGCGCGCGGGCCTCGGCATGGTCAATGGTGTGCATACGCTGTTTCCCACAGCCAGAGTAGGGCACATCGGTCTCTACCGCGACGAGGAGACTCTCGAGCCGCACGAGTACTACTGCAAGCTCCCCGAGGGCATCGAGAACAGCATCGCCATCTTGCTTGACCCCATGCTCGCCACCGGCGGCAGCGCAGTCGGAGCCATCGACCTGCTCAAAAAGCGCGGCTGCAAGGAGATCCGCCTTATGAACATCATCGGCGTCCCTCAGGGCGTCGAAGCCGTCGCCTCCGCGCATCCCGACGTGAAGATCTATGTGTCCACTCTCGACCGCCAGCTCAACGATGTGGGCTATATTTTGCCGGGATTGGGGGATGCGGGCGATCGCCTCTTCGGCACCAAATAAAACCGCACCAGACAGCGAATAACTGCGTCAGGGGCAACGCTCCGACGACCGTGTACAAAAAGTACACTAGGTCGCCGATTCGTTGCCCCTTTCTTGTTCTTCATCTGCCCGGAGCGGTTTTATGCAAACCAACAAAATTACATTGGGCGGCTAGGCAAACCTCGCGCTATACATCTAAATCACACAGTTTTTATATATAAATCAGGGGTCCCCAAGCAAATGAGCTTGCGAATTTGTTGGGGTAAATCTGGGGTCCCCGCGAAAACACCTTGTGTTTTTGTGGGGTATAGGAGCGAATAACTGTGTCAACGTCCGTTTTCTTCACGTCATGTACAGCAAGTACATTAGGCGTTTGAGAACGGACGTTTCCTTGTTCTTCATCTGCCTGGAGCGGTTTTATGTTAATCAACAATTACATTAGTCGGCTTGGCAAGCCCTTCTTTCGCGCTATGCATCTAAATCACGCAGTTTTAAGTTATAGGGATTTTAAGTGTCTTTTTTATGCCTAAAACTCAATACAGGTGGCAAAAATATCATAAATAGTGCAGCCAATCTATATCTTTTTCTTCCGTGGCGGGCAGGTGCGCGCGCATAAAGGCCAGTGTGTAGGTCACGGTAAGTTCGCGTTGGAGCTGTTTGTCCTCTTCCGATATCCCGTCGCCGTCGCCGTTGAACATGCCAAGTATGCCGTCCGCGTCCATTGTGCTGAAGCTCATGTGGGCGCCGGGGGTTATCATGTGGTGCTCCAGCATATCCTCGTCCAGGCGGGAGAGTGCGGACGCTTTCATTTCGTCCGTCAGCACGTGGTCGCCTGCCGCTTCCAGCAGCAGAGTGGGCATATTCAGCCCGTGGATATTGTCCTCGAGGTAGCAAAGCGGGGAGTACAGAATGGCGCCAAGCGCCTTGTCGGGGTTTTCCTGTATCCTCTTGACCGCGGCACCGCCTCCCTGCGAGTGGCCGCCTATAAAGAACTGCGTGCCCTCAAAGTCGTAGAACGCGTATTCTGTTTCTTTGTAGTCCATATACGTCATGTACAGATCCGCCAGCGGGAACACCATGAGATAGCCCTGCGCGGCAAGCGGCATGGCGAGATATTCGTAAAGTGAGGGGGCGATAGCGGTGCCCACGTAGAAGATCATGCCGTACTTGCAATTTACGCCCTTGGGCTTGTAGGCGACGTAGTCCTCGGTCTCGACAATTTCCACTTCAAAGTCGTTGTCGACGCTGTAGTCAACGCTTTTGGAGCTGTTGCAGGCAAAAAGCGCAAGCGAACATGCGGCAAGCATGGCAATCGCAACGATGATCAGCGCGGTTTTCTTGATTTTTTGCATATGTATGTCCTCCTCTTTTTCACAGTATAACATGTGCGGTGGGATATTGCCATACCCAATTTGTACAATTTGTATGATGCCCTGTAAAATTTGTATATAATAATGACAAATTTGCCGCTGTCTATGGCAAAATTCAAAAAAGATGTTATAATCAAAATATGAAAGACGCTACTCACGACAACTTTAAGGGCGGAACGCTGCAAAAAGCCATAATGGGGTACACTTCGGGTGCCGCTACGCCTTTTCATATGCCCGGGCACAAGCGCAACGCGACTTATGATCACCTTATGGGGGTCGAAAAGTTGGATTTGACCGAGATAGACGGCTTCGATGACCTCCATGCGCCAAAGGGGATACTCCTTGAGGCGCAAAAGAGGGCGAAAGAGGTGTTTTCCGTCCCCCATTGCCGATTTTTGGTGAATGGCAGTACCGTCGGCATACTTGCCGGCGTCAAGGCGACGACAAAACGCGGGGATAGGGCGCTTATAGCGCGCAACTGTCATCGCAGCGTATATAACGCGGTCGAGCTGTGCGGCTTGAGCGTAAATTACATAATGCCCCAATGCGCGAGCGGGTTTTACGGCTGTGTATCTCCCGACGAGGTGGAGCGCGCTCTGAGCGCGGACGGCGGTATAAAATTGGTGGTTTTGACGTCCCCCACCTACGAGGGCGTGATCTCCGACATACAAAGCATTGCCGAGGTATGCCACCGCCACTATGCAGTACTTATGGTGGATGAGGCGCACGGCGCGCATCTGGGACTGTGCGGCGCATTTTGCAAGAGCGCGCGTCAGCTCGGCGCGGATATAGTGGTCAACAGCCTGCACAAGACTCTGCCCAGCCTCACGCAGACGGCGTTGTTGCACGTGACAAGCGACAGAGTGGATATAAGCAAAGTGGACGAGGCGCTCGCCGTGTTTGAGACCAGCTCCCCGTCCTATGTGCTGATGTGCAGCATTGACGGCGCGGTAAATTATATTGAGGAACACGGCAAGGAAGATCTGAAGCGTTGGCATGACGATGTGGTATCACTGCGCGGCAGGCTCGGGACGCTGTTTGAGGATAGCGAGATAAAGCTGTTTGAGGGCGAAGGCGCGTATGCGCTTGACGTCACAAAGTTGTGCCTGCTGTGCTCCGACGGCTACGCGCTGGCAAGGGAATTGAGGGCGCAAGGGATAGAGGTGGAGATGGCGGCCCCGTCGCATGTGCTTGCGCTGAGCGGAATGGGCGACACAGCGCAGACTTTTGACAGGCTTTATGAGGCGTTGAAAGTGGTAAAGACTCAATACAGGTACGCAAAATTGCCATATGGAGCGTCTTTTTACGGGGTGCCGGAGAGGGCGTGTGCCGCATATGAAGTTGACGCGCTTGAGCAGGAGCAGTTGCCTTTAAACAGCTGCGACGGCAGGATCTCCGCCGAAAACGTGTGGGTGTATCCTCCCGGCTCGCCCGTCATCGTCAAGGGCGAAAGAGTGGACGGCGATACGCTGAGCAGGCTCGTCGCGCTTGACAAATGCGGCGCGGCGGTGCAAAGCTCCCGCGGGGATATGCCAAAGGCGCTGTACGTCCTGAGAGAATTGCGCGGGCACGCTTGACAATGCGCGCATATTGGAATATAATGTGTACATCAGCAGACAAAAAAGGAGATTGATATGAAGAGAATCGTTACCCTCAAGACTCGCGACCTCGACGCGAGCAGGAACAACGGCGGTTGCGGCGAGTGCCAAACCTCCTGCCAATCCGCGTGCAAGACGTCCTGCGGCGTTGCCAATCAGAAGTGCGAGAAGCAGGCAAAATAATAATTTTGCGACAGAGCAAGCGCCTAGCTTTATGCTAGGCATTTTTTTAAACAAAGAAAATGACGCATTTATACAAACTGAACGGATACAACATAGTTCTTGACACCGCAAGCGGCAGCGTGCATAGCGTGGACGACGTTGCGTATGACGCGATAAGCATGTACAACGACTGCTCAAAGCAACAGATAGCGGAATTTATCACTTCCAAATATCCCGATGTAAGCGAAGCGGACGTCGAGGATGTGCTTGCGGACGTCGCCGAGCTGAAGGCGGATGGCAAGCTGTTTTCGGAGGACAAATATAAGCCGAACGTTGACGCGCTTGCCAAACGCGATCCCGTCATAAAGGCGCTGTGCCTGCATGTGGCGCACACCTGCAACCTCGATTGCGCGTACTGCTTTGCCGCGCAGGGCAAGTACCACGGCCAAAGGGTGCTGATGAGCTACGAGGTGGGCAAGCGCGCACTGGATTTTCTGGTGGAAAACAGCGGCACAAGGCACAACCTCGAGGTGGACTTTTTCGGCGGCGAACCGCTGATGAACTTCGACGTGGTCAAGCGCCTTGTCGCATACGCCCGCTCCATTGAGGGGGAGCGCGGCAAGCGTTTCAGGTTTACACTGACCACCAACGGCATGCTGCTTGACGACGACGTGATAGACTTTGCCAACCGCGAGATGGACAACGTGGTGCTGTCCCTCGACGGGCGCAAGGAGGTCAACGACCGCTTTCGCAAGACTGTGGGCGGCGTGGGCAGCTATGATATAATAGTCCCCAAATTCCAAAAATTCGTGAAAGCTAGAGGTGACAAGAGCTACTACATGCGCGGCACCTTCACTCACAACAACGTCGATTTTACCAACGACATTCAAACTATGTTGGATCTGGGCTTCGACCAGCTCAGCATGGAGCCCGTGGTCTGCCCGCCGTCCGACCCCTACGCGCTGACGGAGGAGGATAAGCCCGAGCTGTTCAGGCAATACGAGCGTCTCGCGCAAATGATGATAGAGCGCAAAACGCAGGGCAAGCCATTCACCTTTTATCACTACATGCTTGATCTGGAAGCAGGCCCCTGCATCTACAAGCGCATATCCGGTTGTGGCAGCGGCACGGAATATCTAGCCGTAACTCCCACGGGCGAGCTGTATCCCTGCCATCAATTTGTTGGCAACAAGGACTACCTGATGGGCGACATATACGAAGGCATAAAGCGCGCGGACATCCGCGACAAATTCAAACGTTGCAACGCCTATTCCCGCAAGGAGTGCGAGGATTGCTGGGCAAGGCTGTACTGTTCGGGCGGCTGCGCGGCAAACGCCTACAACGCTACGGGGGACATCAACGGCGTATACGGCTACGGCTGTGACCTGTTCAGAAAGCGCATAGAGTGCGCCATAATGCTCAAAGTGGACGAGTACGCAAAGAGCGGACAAAAAGAGTAAAACAGACAAAAATATATAGAAAAACTCAATACAGGTTGCAATTTTGCAAATCTGTATTGAGTTTTTTTTGTTGGGAAAAATTGCTTGTTAGTCCTCTGTTTGTACGGGCGGCTGAGAGTTTAGCTGTTCAATCGCAAGATATTGTTTTGCCAGCGCGATATTATAGTACGGGACGACATAGAGAACAAAGAAGCCCAGTACGATTGTCAGCAGCCACCAACCGATAAAGCTCAATTTCAAAGCCAATATCTTGCCGAAATTTTTGTTTACCAATTCAAATCCGTATCTTATGGCATCTGTCGGGCGGACGTTTTGGTCGCGGTTGAGTTTGAAAAATGCGTAGTCGCTGACGCTGTTTACCCAAGCCATGAAGAAAAGTAGGCCTATCCCGTAAAATGCCAAGAGTATAAACAATATCGGCATAAAGATGGATACTGCCAGCAATATGATCAACAACACCACCGGCAACAACTTTATGAGAGACATCAGTATGTAAATGGCAAAGGCGGGCATTATGTTGTTGAAGCCGCGATAGGTGGATTTTGTGCCTTCGCATTTGTTGCTTGCCACGTCCAGCCAAAAACCCGCATAACTGCTGCTTATTGCGCCGCCCACAAATATCGGGCCGAATATTGTGCCTAAAAGAAGCGAACCGAATTGTATAAGACCAAGCAAAATTTGTGTGAGTACGCTGTAGCCGAAATTCTTTTTGAGCGCCAAGCGCGCTTGTGTCGTCAGCTGTCTGCTTGGGGGCATAGCGTCGTAACCAACGCTGAGTTCGCCTCCGCATACAGGGCAAAAGCTTACGCCGCCTGCATTGTTTCTGAAAACTACGCGGTCGATCTGTGCGCCGCATTTTGGACAGTACATAATTACCTCCATAGTATAAATTGTTGTAACTATTATATCCTACAAAATGTAGGAAGTCAACAAAATGTAGGAAAATTCAGTTAATATATGTGCTATGCAGGACAATGTGTTTGGCAAAAGGTTAAAATATCTCAGGCAGGAGCAGGGCGTCTCTCAAAAGGAGCTGGGCGCAAGGCTGGGGTATTGCAATCAGACCGTCAGCTTTTGGGAGTCGGGACAGCGCGAGCCGGATCTGGACGCTATAAAAAAGATAGCGGTATATTTTGACGTTACTGCCGATTTCCTGTTGGGGCTGTCGGATTGATGGAGTAAAACGTTTTTATTTACAAAAAAAACTCAATACAGGTTGCAATTTTGCAATATGTATGCAAAAATGTTGATATGGGTAAGGATAGGATAGACAAGACAAACGCCATGCGCATACTTGACAGCGCGGGCGCAAAATACGAGGTGTTCAGCCTTGGCATATCGGAGGCGGTCAGCGGCGCGGAAGCGGCGCGCATTTTGGGTGTAGACGAGGCGCAGGTGTTCAAGACTCTGGTCACCGTCGGCAAAAGCCTCGAACACTACGTGTTTGTTATCCCGGTCGCCAAGGAGTTGGACCTCAAGTCGGCGGCGCAGGCGGTCGGCGAAAAGAATGTGGAGATGCTCAAGTCCAAGGATCTTTTTCCGCTCACGGGCTACGTGCACGGAGGTTGTTCGCCGCTGGGAATGAAAAAGTCATTTGTGACCGTCATAGACGATTCCGCGCTGAGGGTGGACAAGCTGTATTTCAGCGCGGGCAAGATAGGCGTGCAGATATGCTCCACCTTGGAGCAGCTGCGTCGCGCGCTCAAATTTACCGTCTCGCCCGTCACCAGGTGAGAATTTTTGGGATTTATAGGCAATTTTTATCGATTTGGCCTCAATTTTACGCTTAAATATTGACAAAACCCGTCAAAATGGGTATATTTTTATCGATATCAACATATCGCATCACCATTTTGGAGTGGAATATGGAAGTTTCAAAGGCGACCCTCAACAGATTGCCCGCGTACCTCAGATTTTTGTATGAGCTGGACAGGCAGGGCGTGACGCGCGTTTCAAGCACCACCATCGCGGGAGGTCTGGACCTCAACCCCGTGCAGGTGCGCAAGGACATTGCGGTGGTGTCCACCGTGGCGGGCAAGCCAAAGACGGGATATATAACAAAGGAGCTAATCGCCGACCTCGAAAACTTTTTGGGCTATCACAACACGCGCGACGCCATATTGGTGGGCGCGGGCGGTCTCGGACATGCAATACTCGGTTATGACGGCTTTGCAAAGTATGGGCTGAACGTGGTGGCGGCTTTCGACATAGACGGCGGCGTAGTGGGCACGTCCATCAACGGCAAGCCCGTCTACGATATGTCCCGTCTGCCCGAGATAGTCGGGCGCTTCAACATACAGCTTGGCATCATCACGGTGCCGTCGCAGGCAGCGCAGGAGGTGGCGGACAGGATGGTCGCCGCGGGCATAAAAGCGATATGGAACTTCGCCGCAAAGCACCTCAACGTACCCGCCAATATAGCGATGAAACATGAGGACCTCGCCGCGTCGTTGGCGCTTTTGCGCATGCAATTGGTCAGCATGGACGACGCGAACAATCAACCGCAATAACCGCGAATTTTGCAATACAGGTATGTATTTTATAAAAAAAAAGCGACGCCATGCGTCGCTTTTTTTGTGCATTTACAGTTTATATCAATATTCAAACTGCTCGGCAAGATAGCCGTCAAGCTCCTCAATGGGCAGACGCACCTGAGCCATGGTGTCGCGCTCGCGCACGGTCACGCAGCCGTCCTCAAGCGTATCAAAGTCCACCGTCACGCAGAAGGGAGTGCCTATCTCGTCCTGGCGGCGGTAGCGCTTGCCGATGGAACCGCTGCCGTCGAAGTCGCACGCATAGCGCTTGGAGAGCGCAGCGTATATTTCCTCCGCCTTTTCGTTAAGCTGCTTTTGCAGGGGCAGCACCGCCACTTTTACGGGAGCGATGGCGTGATGCAGATGCAGCACAACGCGGGTGTCGTTTTCGCCGACTTGCTCCTCGTCATAGGCGTCGCAGAGGAAGGCGAGGAACACTCTGTCCGCGCCGAGGGACGGCTCGATGACGTAGGGAACAAACTTCTCGTTGGTGACGGGATCGATGTAGCTGAGGTCCTTGCCGCTGGTCTTGATGTGTTGATTGAGGTCGTAGTCCGTGCGGTCCGCGACGCCCCACAGCTCGCCCCAGCCGAAGGGGAATTTGTACTCGAAATCGGTGGTCGCCTTGGAGTAGAAGCACAGCTCCTCCTTGTCGTGGTCGCGCAGTTTGAGGTTTTCGTCCTTCATGCCCAGCTCAAGCAGCCACTTGTGGCAGAAGTCCTTCCAATAGGCAAACCACTCCAGGTCGGTGCCCGGACGGCAGAAAAATTCAAGCTCCATTTGCTCAAACTCGCGTATGCGGAAAATGAAGTTGCCGGGGGTGATCTCGTTGCGGAAGCTCTTGCCTATCTGACCTATGCCGAATGGCAGCTTCTTGCGGGTGGTGCGCTGCACGTTTTTGAAGTTGACAAATATGCCTTGCGCGGTCTCGGGGCGCAGGTAGACGGTGGAGGTGCTGTCCTCTGTCACGCCTATGAAGGTCTTGAACATCAGGTTGAACTTTCTGACTCCCGTGAAGTCGGATTTGCCGCAGACGGGGCAGGGGATGTTGTGCTCGTGCACGTAGGTCTCCATCTCCTCGTTGCTCCAGCCGGCGATGTTTTGCTCGATGCCGTGCTTTGCCATATAGTCCTCGATGAGGTCATCCGCGCGGTGGCGGGATTTGCAATTTTTGCAATCCATCAGCGGGTCGGAAAAGCCGCCTATGTGACCGGAAGCCTGCCAGGTGGTGGGGTTCATCAAAATGGCGCTGTCAAGCCCGACGTTGTAGGGGTTTTCCACCACAAACTTTTTCCACCAAGCCTGCTTGATGTTGTTTTTCATCTGCGCGCCGAGGGGGCCGTAGTCCCAGGAGTTGGAAAGTCCGCCGTATATCTCGCTGCCGGGATACACAAAGCCCCTGTTTTTTGCGAGGGCGACCAGCTTGTCCATAGTGAGTTGTGCCATAATTTTTGCTCCTTTCCCTATATGGATAATAGGGGGATAAATTTTGTTAATAGAATGATAAAATAACCGCGCGCAAAAGTCAAACGATTGGCGACAAGTGATAAATTGTTGTATTTTGAGCGATGTAAAAAGAAGTGTAAACAAAAAAGTTGCTATTTTGTAAAAATGATTTATAATGATTATGACAAACCTTTTAAGGACGCCCGCATGGGCGTGCCGATGGCAGGCACACAAGCGGAAAAACTCAATACAGGTTGCAATTTTGTCATATGTATCGCAAAAATTGCGGTATAGGCATAAATTTTAAGACGGGCAATGCCCGCGCAGTGAGGAAAAGCATGAAAGAGATCTTGGGGAAAACATTTGGGGAGGAGCGCGCGCTCTACGCCATAAAGGACGCGCGCGTAAAGGATTGCCGCTTCGAAGGCGTAGAGGACGGCGAATCTTTTTTGAAGGAATGCGAAAACGTCTCCGTTGAGGATTGCTATATGGACTTGCGCTATCCCATGTGGCACGCGCGCTCGCTGTCCATAAAGGGTGGCGAGATGACCTTGCGTTGCCGCGCGGCGCTGTGGTACGACAGCGCGGTCTCAATAGAGAGCTGCAAAATAGACGGCGTGAAGGCGCTGAGGGAGAGCAGGGATATTTCCATTGTAGCCTGCGACATCAACTCGCCGGAATTTTGCTGGCGCTGCAAAAACGTGAGCGTGCGCGGGGGCAGCGTTGAGGGCGAATACGCCTTTTTCGAGAGCGAAAACGTCAGCGTGGACGGTATAAAGTTCAACGGCAAATACTCCTTCCAATATATCAAGGGGCTCAGCGTGACCAACAGCGTGCTAAAGACCAAGGACGCCTTTTGGCACACGCAGGGCGCGGTCATAAAGGATTGCGTGATAGACGGCGAGTATCTCGGCTGGTATTCGGACGGGCTGACGCTTATAAGGTGCCGTATAAAGGGGACTCAGCCGCTGTGCTACTGCACAAATCTTAAACTTATAGATTGTACCATGGAGGACTGTGACCTCTCCTTTGAGTACAGCGAAGTGGACGCGGATATAAAGGGCGCGGTGACGTCCGTCAAGAATCCGCTGAAGGGCAGGATAGTTGCGGACGGCTACGGCGAGATAATACTTAAAGACAGCAAGTATCCCTGCGAGGCGGAGATAGTCGTGAGATGAAATATATGCGAAATATCGCATACAGGTGCCACTTTTGATACGCATATAAGAAAAAAGCCGCGGTTGACCCGCGGCTTTTTCCATGCGCGCTTACTTGCAACCGCCGCCGCACATACAGGAGAGCAGCAATATAAGCCACACAATGTCGCAGCTGTTGACGTTCATGCCGCATCCGCAACCGCCGCCGCAGTTGTTGAGCAGAAGCATCAGGAGAATGAGGTCACAGCAGTTTGCGCCGCATCCGTTTGCGCCGTTAGAGAAAAAGTTCATGGTATGTACCTCCGGATATATTAGGATCGCTCCTACATTACCTTACGCGTTTTGAAAAAAATGTGTTACGGCGCATTGAAAACGGCGCAAGAAAATATATTTTGATGTGGAGCAACTCAAGCGCATGATCGGCATAGTCGCTGCGCTGTTCTGTACGCTTGTCGTGGCAGGGCTGTGCTCATATTGCTTCAAAATGGACCATGCGTGGTACAACGCGCTTTCAAAGCCGCAATTTTTGCTGTCCGGCGGGTGGTTTTCGCTGTTTGTGGGCGCAAGCTACCTGTCCTGCATACTGTCCGTAAGCCGCCTTGTGGAGTACAAACATCTGTTTCCGAGCATGCTGTTTTTCGTGCTGCTGGGAACGGGCTGCGTGCTGTTTGTGTGGAGTTTTTTCACATTGAAAAACATGCTTGCGGCATTGATATTTATGACGTTGGTGCTGGCGATGGCGTACACGCTGTTTTTGAGGTTTTTGACCAAGGAAGTGCGCCTCGCGCTTGAATTTTTGCCCACCTTGCTGTTTGACATCTACGCGTTTATAGTGGTGCTGTGCATCGTCATGGCAAACTGAAAATTTTGTACGCGCACACAATCAACTTTGTACTTGATAATACATTATAACTTTGGTATACTAAGTATAACGGTTGGAGGACGGCGGAACGCCGTCCGGCAAATGGATATTTTGGGTGTGATATGATAGTTACAATGGACATAGGCAACACAAACGTCAAGTTCGGCGTGTTCGACGGGGACGCGCCCGTTGTCACGTGGCGTTTTTCCACAAAGGCGTCCCGTACGTCGGACGAGTACGGCTCGATATTGTCCGACCTGCTTGCGCGCTCCGGCATCAAGGCGAGCGAAGTCGAGGCGGCGGTGCTGTCGTCGGTGGCGCCCGCGCTGAACTACACGCTGGAGCACACCTGCAAGGACTATCTTGGCGTGACGCCCGTGTGGGTGACTCCGTCTACGGACGTGGGGATAAAGGTGCGCTACGACAATCCGCGGGAGCTTGGTTCGGACAGGCTGGTCGCTGCTGCGGCGGCGTACATGTTGTACGGCGGGCCGGTCATAGTGGTGGACTTCGGCTCGGCGACGACGTTCAATCTGGTCAACAAAAAGGGCGAGTTCATCGGCGGCGCAATCGCTCCCGGCATAAAGACTGCGGCGGAATCGCTGGTGAATACCGCCGCTAAGCTGCCGCGCGTGGAGCTTGCCATGCCCGAAAGTATAGTCGGCAGAAGCACCACAGAGTGCATGCAGAGCGGCATAGTGTACGGCTATACGGGATTGGTGAAGTATATGCTGGAAAGCTACAGGGCGCTGGACGAGATGGCGGGCGCAAAAGTCGTCGCCACGGGTGGTCTGTGCGAGCTGGTGGCGGATCAGTCGCTGTTTGACGTGATGGACAGGGCGCTGGCGCTCAAGGGGCTGAAGATGGCCTACGAGCGCAACAAAAAGTGAGAATTATGCAAAGGAAATTCAACCAATTTGATAGGGCGGCGGGGGTGTTGCTCAACATCTCGTCGTTGCCGAGCGAGTATGGCATAGGGTGCTTTTCGCGCGACGTAAACGCGTTTGCGGACCTGATCGCGGACATGGGCTTCCGCTATTGGCAGATACTGCCCATCACCACGATAGGCATGGGCAATTCGCCATATTCGGGCATATCGTCCTTCGCGGGCAACAGGCTGTACATCTGCCCCAACGACCTCGAGGGGCTGCTCAGCGACGAGGAAGTCGCCGCGTGCAAGTACCACGGCGAGCCTTACAGGACGGACTACGAGTTTGCAAAACTCAATACAGGTCGCTATTTGAGGCTTGCTTTTTCGCGTATAACGCCTGAGGTGAGGGCGCGTATGGACGCTTTCCGCAGGGAGAACGCGGATTGGGTTGAGGATTACGCGCTGTTTATGGCGCTGGCGGCGGACTACTCCACGGCGTGGTGGAAGTGGGAGGACGGACTAAAGTTCAGGCGCCCCGACGCGCTTGAAAAGGCGCGCGCGCAATACGCCGAGGATATAGACTTCTACGTGTTTGAACAATATCAGTTTTTCCGCCAATGGACGAGGCTCAAGTCGGAGGTAAACCGCAGGGGTGTGTCCGTCATAGGTGACTTGCCGTTTTATGTGGCGACGGATAGCGTGGACGTGTGGGCAAACGCGGACAAATTTCAGCTTGACGAGAAGCTGCTGCCCAAGGCGATCGCGGGCGTGCCGCCGGATCTGTTTGCGGCAAACGGACAGGTGTGGGGCAATTGCCTCTACGACTTCGAGGCGATGAAGGCGGATGATTATAGTTGGTGGCGGCGTCGCATCTCGCATTGCCTGAAGATGTATGACGCGTTGAGGCTGGATCATTTCAGGGCATTTTACAACTATTTTTCCATCCCCGCGTGCGATTACAACACCGCCAAAAACGGGCATTGGGAGCCGGGACCTGCGGACAGCTTGCTCGACCTCGTGCGGCATGACAACCCCGACGCGCTGTTCATTGCGGAGGACCTGGGGCTTATAGACGAGGATTGCCGCCGCTATATCGATTCGACGGGCTTGCCTACAATGCGCGTGTTCCAATTCGGTTTTGACGGCACGCCAAGCGGCCACATTCCCTTCAGATACGAGGTGAACACGGTGGCGTACTCCGGCACGCACGACAACAACACCACGCTGGGCTGGCTGTACGAGCTTAACGAAGGCGCGCGCGACTACGTGCTGAAATATTGCGGCTTCACGGGCGCGGGCTGGGGCGCGGGCGGACCGGACTCCAAATCCATGCATGCGATAATCAAGGTGCTGATGATGTCGTCGTCCTCGCTGGTGGTGTTGCCTTTTCAGGATATGCTGGGCTACGGCGGCGATACACGCATGAACATTCCCGGGGTGCCCGAAGGCAATTGGGAGTACCGCTTGCCTTACCACCTGATGGCGACCGTGGACAGGGACTTTTTCCTCGACCTCAACAAGACCTACGGCAGAATTGGCGGGGGAGTGAGAAGATGATATTGTTTTTTGTGCGTGCGGATGTGGACAGCGACAGATTTGTCAAACATTGCTACGCCCATTACCGCGACATAATGCGCCAATACAACCCTAATTTGCCACCTCAGGTGCGCATTTTGCGTGAGGAAGGCAAAAAACCGAGGCTGGATACGGACGAGGCGTACTTCAATTTGTCCCACTCCCACGGGCTGAGCGTGTTGGCTATATCCCACGCGCCTATAGGCGTTGACGTGGAGATGGTGCGCCCCATAGACTTTGCCAAGTTCGACTTCATCTCGGCAGAGAACGAGCAGGATTTCTTTGAACAATGGACGCAGCGCGAAAGCTACGTCAAGTTTACGGGCGAGGGGCTTGGCGCCATGCGCAAACAGCCGCCCGCCGACGCGCACTTCGAGCATTTTGATGTGTTTGACGGCTATCACGTGTGCGTGTGCGCAGAGGAGCAGAACGTAACCGCGTACGAGATGAACGCGGAGGATATAGATTGATATTGCGCCGCAAATGCGGCAAAGGAGTATATTATGGTTTTTGAAAAATTGAAGGACTTGATTGTCAAACAAATGGGCGTCGATCGCGACAGCATAACGCTTGACAGCGACATCTTTGACGACATTGGCGCGGACAGCCTGGACATCGTGGAGATGCTGATGGACGTGGAAAGCCAGTGGAACATAGTCGTCGACGACAGCGAGATCTTGGGCTTCCGCACAGTGGGCGACGTGGTGAAGTTGGTGGAACAAAAAATTGCCAAGTGAGCGCAATTCTATATCAAAGGAACAAGGATAGGTAAAATCTTGCCTATTCGAAATTTTGTAGTTAAAAACCTGCTTTTTCAAGCAGGTTTTTATGTTGTTTTAAGTTTAGTCGGTTGAATTGGCGCTCTCGTCTTTTTGGGAAGCGTCATATTTGTATTCGGGCGCGGAAATGTCCTTGCGCGGGCGGTCGCCGACTATTTGAGCTATGTCGTCTTCCACGACGCGCTTGTCGGAGGTCTGCGCCTTTATGTGCAATATGTCGCCGCTTTCCAGTTCGGTCTCGGAGGATGGGACTACGGCCTTGCCATCGCGCTCAAGCAGCACCACCGTCATGTCGCTCGGCCAGATTATGTCGCGTATCTCGCGTCCGTCCGCATGCGAGCCGCGGCGAACTTTGGCGGTGAATTGGTGGATTGAGGGTTCGTTCTCGTCAAGCATCCACTCAAGGATGAGGTCGTAAAGCGGCTTGTGACGGAACAGCTCGCTGACAAAGTAGCCTATCAGCACGCCTATTATCACGGGTATAAGCAGGGTGAATTGCCACGTGAACTCGATCACCATCACTATCGCTGTCAGCGGCGCCTTGACGGTGGAGGCGAATATGGTCGCCATGCATATAAGCACGATGGCGTCCGCGTATGCTTTGTCCATGCCCATCATTATGCACAGTTGCGCCATAAACGCGCCTACGCACGCGCCCAGCGCGATTATTGGGACAAAGATGCCTGCGGGGAGCTGCGCGCCAATGTTTAGGCACAGCGAAATGACGCGCAAAACTATCAATATCGCCAACGTCGCAAGCAGTGGAGCGCCGAATATGCCGCCGAGGGTCATCTCCTCCGCGCCGCCGTCCGTGCCCAGAGCCTCGATGAGGGAGTGACCACCGCCCGTGGCAAATACGCTTATAAGCCCCACCGCGCCCGCAAACAGCAGCGGAATGAGGACTTTTACAAAGCCGCGCAGGGCGGTCATTTTGGAGAACATCCGTCCGCTCAAAGAGGACAATTTGTATATCGCAATGCCCAAAAACGCGCATACTATGGCCGCCAAAACAACATACAGGTATGCATTTATGGGCAGATCCACCACTTTGAAGTCGTGGAACGCCGCGCCCGTGCTCAGCTTCAGCGCGCCGCGGAGCAGGTTGCGGGTGACCACCGCGCCTATGACGGAAGCAAAGGTGGTGATCACAAGCGGCGGAGTGAAGCGCCTGTGCGCCTCTTCAAGCGCGAACAGTACGCCGGTTATGGGAGCGTTGGACGCCACCGCCACGCCAGCGCTTGCGCCCGCCGATATATAAAGGCGCCTCTCCATGTCGGGACGGCGAAGCAATGTGCCCGCTCCGTCCGAAGTCATCGCGCCGATAAGCATGGATGGGCCCTCCGCGCCCGCCGTAACGCCCATAAACATGACAAACAGCGAGGAAGCCGCCATCGCGGGCAGCACCTTGTACCACTTCATGCGCAGCATACCCCTGGATGCGCCCTCGGCTTGCGGCACGCCGTTGCCCCTTATCATCGGCACGAAGTACATCGCGACGCTCAGCAAAAACGCGCCCGCCGCCAGCACGACGAACAGCAGGGGGATGAACGCGGGATTTTCGCGGATGTAGATATACAGTTCGCCGGAATATTCGCTTATTATGTCCGCAGCTATGTTAAAAAATGTTACCACCACGCCCGTCAGCACGCCCGTCAGCAATCCCATTGCCAACAGTTGCGCGGCGCTTTTGAGCGCGTTGAGTTTGCTTTTGTCCGCTTTGATTTCCATATATACCTCGAAGTGTCAGCGCCGCGGAAAAGCGGCTTTGCGGGTTGTGAATTTATGACAAAATTGCCACCTGTATTGAGTTTTCAGCTCATTTTGTGTACATGTCAAGAGTTTTTTGCAATGTTTCTATAACTTTTTGCCTTAAAGTCGGCGGGGACAGCACCTCGACGTTGGCGTTGTATTGCAGCGCCCAAAACAGCATCGCCTGTTCGCTTGCCTTGACGGTGACGATTATGTGGTCGTCCTGCTTTTTCACCGTGTAGTCCCTGCCAAACCAGTCCGCCAGCGCGTCCGTCATAAACAGCGGGCACTTCATCGTCACAGGGCAGGGCTTGTCGCTGTACATATAGGGCATGGATGTCGCTATCGTGCGATAGTTGATCCCGCGCGCGTAGCCGGGATTGGATTTTAGCGGCACCGCTTCCTCGTCCAGAAGGCGCATTTTGGTGATCTTGTCCATGCGGTAGAATCCAACTTTGCCGTATTTGTCGTCGCGCAACATCAGGTAGTAGCGTTGGTTGTGCAGCAGCATCTGATAAGGGGAGGCGACGTGGCTGTCCGACTTGTGCAATTTTTTGTCAGCGCCCACGCGATTGTAGTCAAAGGCTATCTTTTTGCCGCTTTCTATCGCCTCGTCCGCCAGCTCGATGTTCAGGAAAAAGTCCCTGTTTTCGGACTTTTCCCAATCCTTGACGGAGTAGACGTGGCGCACATGATTTTTGAAATCGCGGCCGCCAAGCGAGATCAGCTTGTTTATCAGCTGCTCGGAATGCGCGGAATTGATGTGCCGCGCGCTCAGTACGCTGTCTATAAGCAGGCGCAGTTCGGAGTTTTCAAGCGGGCGGGAGGCGAGATAGGAGCCGTAACGCGTGCTCTCTATGTCGTAGCCCATCTCTTTAAGGCAGGAGATGTTGCGCCCTATCGCCTTGCGCTCGCATTCGGCACCGTATTCCTTGTCGAGATACTCGATGATGTCCTGTTGCGTGAGAGGGTGCTCGGCGTCGGAATGCTTGTCGAGTATCTGATATATGCGCATAAGCAGCGTCTTTTTTGTTTCCATATGTCCTCCTTTGCGCCTTCCTCGCGCATATGACGGCAGCGGAACAGGCGCAATTGCGACTTTTTTTGAAATTTTTTGAAAAAAGTTTTCAAATGTACCGTTTTCGGGACATATTATACGCTAAAATGAAATTGAAATCAAGGGGAAATGAAAATTTCCTCCCAAAAAACAAAAAAATTGCCGCAAGGCGCAAAGGAGTCAATATGAATATCAGCATTTCACGCATCAGCAAAGGCGACCAAGTTTGCAACTCGTCCGTGGCGACCGCCGCAGACGGCAGCCTAATCAGCGTCAGGATGAGCATAATCCATCGCTGACCGACCCCGCTCCCATAACCCATTGCTTCGGATGAAAACTAAAAGCACGCAGGATAAAGCTGGAAAATACAAAAGATAAACTATTTCTGAGCATAAATTGCGCGCTGTTGTCATCAAGAAGTAAGTTGTTTGCCGGAAGTTGTTTGTTTCTCTCTCCTATGTCAAGCGCCACGCTATTTGCGCGGCGCTTGACTTTTTTGCAAATTTTACAAAATCATAAATGAAAAACGCAATAGACATAAATAATAGAAAGAATATTTAATCATAATATATGGAAATATTTCAAATATGGAAATGTTTCAAACGAGCGCCGAGCTGAGGACAGGCGCGGCTTTGAACAGCTATATGTTTTAATCATAAAAAATGCAGTCGGGCGACTGCATTTTTTGGTGAAAATTATATTCAGCGTAAATCAATTGTCTTTTTTGCCGTAGGCAAGTTTCATTCTTTGTTCGCCGGAGAGGATGACTTTGCGTATCCTTATGTTTTGCGGGGTGACCTCGAGCATCTCGTCGTCGCCCAAAAACTCCAGCGCTTCTTCGAGGCTGAAGCGGCGGGGAGTGTTGAGGCGCAGCGCTTCGTCCGAACCTGCGGCGCGCATATTGGTGACGTGTTTGCGCTTGCAGACGTTCACGCGGATGTCCTCGTTTTTGGGAGACATGCCCACCACCATGCCCTCATAGACCATGGTTTGTGGGGTGATGAACAGCTGACCGCGCTCCTGCGCGTTGAACAGCCCGTACGTCGCGGCTTCGCCCGTTTCGTAGGCGACAAGCGACCCCGTGTAACGGCGCTGGATAGGCCCCTTGTAGGGCGCGTAGCCGTCAAACAGCTGATTCATCACGCCCTCGCCCTTGGTGTCCGTCAAAAACTCGTTTTTGAAGCCGAACAGGCCGCGGGCGGGCACTTTGAACTCCAGGCGTATGCGGCTGCCTACGGGATTCATATTGAGCAGTTCGCCCTTTCTGAGTCCCATGCGTTCCATCACGGGCCCCACGCAATCCGCGGGCACGTCGATGTACAGCCTTTCCATAGGCTCGCACTTTTCGCCGTCTATTGTTTTGAAGATCACCTTGGGGGTGCTTACGCTGAATTCGTAGCCCTCGCGGCGCATTGTCTCAATAAGTATCGAAAGGTGCATTTCGCCCCTGCCGCACACCTTGAAGGTGTCGGGGCTGTCCGTCTGATAGACGCGCAGGGAGACGTCCTTTTTAAGCTCCCTGAACAGCCTGTCGCGCAGGTGGCGGGAGGTGACGTACTTGCCTTCTTTGCCCGCAAATGGGCTGTCGTTGACAAGGAAGTTCATCTCTATTGTGGGCTCGCCTATCTTGACGAAGGGCACGGGCTCGATCTTGGCGGGGGAGCAGATGGTGTTGCCTATGGTGATGTTGTCTATGCCGCTGAAGCACACTATGTCGCCCACGTATGCGTTTTCAACGGGCACGCGCTTGAGGCCCTCTATCTGGAACAGGTTGACTATCTTGCTCTTGAAGGGGGAGATGCCGCTGTGGTAGTCGCACACGACCACTTCCTTTGCCATGTCGACTCTGCCGCGCTCTATCCTGCCTATGCCTATCCTGCCCACGTAATCGTCGTAGGAAATGGCGGAAACAAGCAGTTGCAACTCGCCGTCTGCATCGCCTTCGGGAGCGGGTATATAATTGAGTATTGTGTCAAAAAGCGGCTTTAAGTCGACGCCTTCGATATGATAATCTGTCGTTGCGGTGCCTTTCTTGCCGGAGCAGTACAGTATGGGACTTGCCAATTGTTCGTCAGTGGCGTCAAGGTCCAGCAGCAGTTCCAGTACCTCGTCGGCGACTTCGTCAAGTCTTGCGTCGGGGCGGTCGATCTTGTTGACGACGATTATTATCTTCAGTCCAAGCGACAGCGCCTTTTCCACTACGAAGCGGGTCTGCGGCATGGGACCTTCCGCCGCGTCCACAAGCAGGACGACGCCGTTGACCATCTTGAGTACGCGCTCCACCTCGCCCGAGAAATCCGCATGGCCGGGGGTGTCGATGATGTTTATCTTGACCCCGCCATAGTGGATGGACGTGTTTTTGGCAAGTATTGTGATGCCGCGTTCGCGCTCAAGATCGCCCGAATCCATGACGCATGTGGCGACCTGTTGGTTTTCCCTGAAGGTGCCGGACTGCTTCAGCATGCCGTCCACAAGCGTGGTCTTGCCGTGGTCGACGTGCGCAATGATTGCAATGTTCCTCAAATCTGTACGTATCATATTGTCCTTTTTGTCCGTCCGCGGTGTTGCGGGCGGCGGAGCGCGCAAAGCGCTCTCTTCAAAACTGCCTTATATTAGCACACTTAAATATTGTTTGGCAAATCGTTGGGGCGTCAAACGCAAAAAAATATGCAATATTTTTTGTAACCGCCTTGAAATGGGCGCAACTCATGTTATAATTCTTATGGTCGCGAGCTAGCGCGGCACGGAGCGTGGTTATGAAAAGTCTTACTCAACTTTACAGGATAGGCAGAGGCCCGTCCAGTTCGCATACAATGGGTCCGGAAAGGGCGGCAAAATATTTCGAGGCGATGTACCCCGACGCGTCGTGTTACGCGGCGCTGCTGTACGGGTCGCTTGCCGACACGGGCAGGGGACACGGCACGGACAGGGTGCTGCAAAAGACGTTTTCAAAGCCCGTGGAAGTTGTTTTTGATGTGGATACGCCCACCGCGCATCCCAACACATTCGACCTCATCGCGCTTGACGGCGACGGCAAAGAAATTGCGCGCAGACGCGTTGTAAGCACGGGCGGCGGCGCAATAGAGATGGAGGGCGTGGACAACTCCGAAAGCGAGGACGTCTATCCCCACCGCAGCTTCGAGCAAATAAAGCTGTACTGCGAAGAGAACGGGCTGTCCCTCCCCGAGTACGTCTACCGCTTCGATGGAGAGGGCATAAAGACCTATCTGCGCGACGTTTGGCGGCACATGGAAGCCTCAATATACGAGGGGCTGATGGAGGAAGGCGAACTGCCCGGAGGGCTGCGCACAAGGCGCAGAGCAAAGGTCCTGTTTGACACCGCTCCCCCCGATGAGGAGCCCGAAACGCGTGAGAACAGGCTGGTGTGCGCATACGCTTTTGCCGTGTCCGAGCGCAACGCCGCGGGCGAGATGATAGTCACGGCGCCCACCTGCGGTTCTTGCGGGATCGTACCTTCAGTGCTTAAATATGAGCAGATAAAGTACGGATTTGGCGAAGATAAAATTATAGACGCATTGGCGGTCGCTGGGATCATGGGCAACATTGTGAAGGCAAACGCGTCCATAAGCGGCGCTGAGTGCGGATGTCAGGCGGAGTGCGGAACGGCGTGCAGTATGGCGGCCGCAGCTGCCGCTCAGCTGGGCGATATGTCCCTCGACGAGATCGAATATGCCGCGGAGGTCGCAATGGAGCACCACCTCGGGCTTACCTGCGATCCCGTGGACGGGCTGGTGCAGATACCTTGTATAGAGCGCAACGCCGTTGCGGCGATGAGAGCCATCAACGCGGTGTCGTTGGCGCATTTTCTTACAAGTTCCCGCCAGATCTCATTTGACGCGGTGGTGCGCACCATGTACCAGACGGGCAAGGACATCAACTCGCGCTACAGGGAGACCGCGGCGGGCGGTCTTGCGCAAAACTATACGCTTTCACGCCTGTCCAGCCGATTTATCCGACCAAAAGATTGATTTTGCGCCGCCCGTGAAAAATTACTCCGTGCCGGTCGCTTTTTGGTTCGCAAAGCTCAAAGGCACTTCGAAATTTTTCACTCACTACCGCGATTTTACCCCACACAATCACTACGTAATTTTGCGGGGACCCCAAAAAAAAATAACGTTTCGCAATTCGCATTTGGCAGTTGGGGAGCGTTTTTCTTAAAATGCTCATGGCTCGCTATTTTTTGTGCTTGGTGTTTTGGGACTCCGTCCCCGCTCAAAAATCTTAACGGTTCACAATATCTCACATTACAGATGTGTATATGGTTCGCCTGATTTTTGTGTTTGGTGGTGGGTTTCATCGCCACCACTCCCGTAATGGCTGTGAAGCGAAGGGCACCTTCACTTCGCAGGAATATAGATTTTGAGATGAGTTAATTTCTGTGCTTCGTACTTTGTCCCCGATTTTAGCGCAAACGCCGTGCAGCCTCGCATTGGACTTAACATAACAAGTATCTTTTATAAGAAAGACCGTTGCAGTGGAAGTGCAAAAAGACGTAAAAAAAGAAACGCGTCCACAAGAGGCATAACCTCTCGCAATGTCCACCGTTACGGCTTTTTGCTTTACGGCTTTTTGCGTTTCGTATATGTATTTTAACGCGTAAAATTGCAAAAATCAAACGTTTTTACAACGAAAATGCAAATTAAAAGTGCAATTATGCAAATGTGGTTATCTTGCCGATTAAGATAATTCCGTTTATCATCTGCTTGCAAAAATGTATTCTGTTTTCGAACATTTGTAAAAAATATTTACGGATTTTCAAATTTGTATTGAAAAAATCGGATATTTTAGATATAATGGCATAGTCTGCTCAGTGCATTCTTGTTTTACGGCGCAATCAACGGGCAGAAGGGGGAGTATTTATGACGGCAACCAACCTCATGGAAAAAAAGCCCGAAAAACGTTTTTTCGGACTTAACGGCAATATGTGGGTGTATGCCCTTGGCGTAATGGGCATCAACCTCGCAATTGGCCTTGTCAACAGCTATCAGGCGGAGTTTTTCAACAAACTGATGCACGTTGACCTCGTCGCGGTGGCGCTCATCATCCTTGCGGCAAAGGTCATCAGCATTGTGGCGGATTTCGTCTTTGGCAACCTTATAGACCGCGCAAGGTTCAAATCGGGCAAGATGCGCCCATGGATACTTATGTCGGCGTTCCCGCTGGCGGCGTTCACGATGTTATCCTTTGTCGCCATACCCTTCGGGACGGGCCACGCCGCGACGATAGGCAAGTATTTTTACATCACCTTTGTGCTTGTGCTGTGGAACGTCAGTATGACCATGGCGGATATACCGTCGCAGGGCATGCTGTCCTTTGTGGCGGACAACGCCAACGACACCAACAACGCCGCGGGCATGGCAAACACCCTCAAATCCGCCGCGCTGGCTTGCTCGGGCATATTCTTCACCATAGTGTGCATGATCACCGGCTCCAGCGAAAACGGCAAGAAGGAATACCTCATCACCGCGGGCATTCTTGTGGGCGTGGGACTTATATTCCAACTGGTGATGTATTTCAAGTCCAGGGAGATCAACAAATCCGTTGCGCCCACGGGCATGAGCTTCAGGGAGATGTTCCGCGAGCTTAAAAACAACAAACAGATCCTCATCGTGCTTGGCACCTACCTGCTTGGCTTTGGCAGGAACATCGGTCTGGGCATAGCGGTGCAGGCAAGCTGCATCCTCATAAGGGACGGCATAGACCTCAGCTTCCTCGGCATGGGCACGCTGTACGGCGACGCGTGCAGTTGGGCGATAGGCATTACATCCGCTATCGCCAGCGCGGTCACCATCATACTCAATCCCATGATCAACAAGAAGTTGGGCGAAAAGAAGTACTTCATCATCGCCGGCGTCTACGGCTTTGTCGTCAGCGTCATATGCTTCCTGTGTTATGCGCTGGGCGGCAACGCGCTGCGCTCAATATGGGCTATATGGGTATATCAATTCTTCCTCGGCTTCTCATTCGGCCCCAACGGGTATTTGCCTATGGTCATGACCGCGGACATCGTGGACTACCAGGAGTGGAAGACGGGCAAGCGAACGGAGGGTACGCAATTTGCGATACTTTCCATGTCAAACAAGCTATCTAATGCGCTGTCTGTATCCGTCGGACTGCTGCTGATAGGCGCGATCGGATTCAGCTCCGCACAATATTCCACCGTTGTCGCGCAGGCTACCGATTCCGTCACAAAAGTCGTGGATACAAGCGTGATCGCGGGCTATGTGACCAACTCCATGCAGAACAAGGCGTGGGCGATAGAATTCCTCGTGCCCGGCGTGTGCATGTTGCTAAGCTCCATTCTGATGTTCTTCTACAAGATAGACGAGAAGACCAAGAAGGTCATGCGCGAAGAGCTTGCTCAGCGCCGCGCCGCCGCAAGATTGTCCGAAGAGCAGGGCGAGGAAGCTGAAGCAACTTTGAGTGGCGAGCTTAACGGCGCAGAGGGCGTCGCCATGAGCGAGGCGTTGGAGGAGATAGAGGCGAACAAGGCCGAAAACGCGGACGCGGAAGAGGTGTTCGATATGGACGACAAGTCGGGCGATTCGGACGCATAAAACAAAAGCAAATATTGTCGGAGGACGCAAAGCGACGTCCTCCGATTTTTTTTGTGCGGAAGAGCGCGCTCCGCAAATGGGAAACGCATTTTAGGTTTTTGTTGTAGGCCGCGCGCGGCGTTTGAGCCGACAAATTTTGTAAAACCGCGCGGTTTTGTCACCCGAAGCGCACTTATTATATATAATATCAAAGAAATTTGATAAAATGATACTTGACAAGCGTATGCTGTGTTGGTATAATCATTTTAGTAATACTTTATTGCATTTTGCTGTCTTGGAGCGGGATGCGATTATGGAGGGAAATTTATATGTGCAAAATGAAAGGTAACGTGACGATCGAGTTCAAGCCCGGCATCAACGACAAGGACTTGGAATTGGTTGCAAATGAACTCAAATCCATGGCGGCAGACATCGTAGCTGCGCCCAAAAAGTATTTCTGGGGCAGCCTCAAAAACCGCGAGTATGTCTATCAGGAGTTCGCTCAGGAATTGGTAGAGAGAGCCGACAAGCTGCTGGATTACTATGAGTATCGCAAGTCTCTTTCCGACGCCGACGTGGTGTGGAGAGTCAGGCTCGACGAGGAATTGCTTGGACTTTCCCTTGCTCCCGCAAGGCTGAGAAACAACAAATTCAAGGCAGTTTCTTTCCGCAAGATCAAGAAGATCAACAAGGCTTATGTCAACGTCATAGTGCCTTACACCAGAGAGGCCGTGTTCATCGACGACGGCAAGATCGACGAGCGCGCATGGGAATCGGGCAAGCATCGCATCAAGACAAAGACGATGTACGATCCGTTTGCACATTGCGAGCGCCTCACCAGAAGGGCAAGCAAGGATCTGCCTTCCGGTCAACTTAAGTTCCGTCACTCCATGGATCTGTTCCTAATCAACAAGACCGTTGTTCAGGACATCAAGTGGGGCACCGAGGAAAATTTCTACATGATCGACCCCATCCTCAAGATGCCCGTACCCTTCGGCGCGCACGGCGTTGCGAAATTCTCCATTTCCAACTCCAAGCTGTTTATGACCAGAGTGGTCGGCACCAAGGGCGAAAACAATATCGACGATATGACCAAATTCTTCCGCAGCAAGATAGTGATGCTGTTCAACTCTTTGCTGGGCAAGAAGCTGGTTGAAATGAATATGAGCATATTCCAGCTTGCGTCTCAACTGCACACCATGTCCGGCGTGTTGCTGACCGCAATGAAGAAGGAGTTTGCCGACTACGGCGTCAACCTCGAGGACTTCGCGATAGAGCATATCGCAGTTGTCAACAACAAGGTCGAGGACGAAAACGGCGAGATAGTCGAGGAGAGGATCAATCCCGTGGATCTGTACGCAAATCACCAAGAGATACTGCGCATACAGATGCAGAACGGCGAGAACGAGGCTCTGCTCAAGTCGCTGGTCAGCAGGAATGCGGACGCCAACACCGACAGGATCGTCCGCCTCATCGAGGCAAAGGGCAAGGCTCTCAAGGACGCAAAGGACGAGAGATCCATCGTTATCAACAAAAACAAATCTGTGCTCTAAGAAGGAGTACGGCGCTATTTGAGCCCCTTCAGTTAGGATTGGACTATGCAACAGAACAATATGTTCCGGGACGTCTGCCGCACTTGCGGTGCGGAGCTCGTGCTGGAGAGAAAAAATCTATATGTGTGTCCCTATTGCGGCAACCACTATTCTGTGCAGAAGAATGACCCTCCGTCTGCGACGTTGCGTCTTGCAAACGCGTGCAGGGAAAGCTTTGACTTTGCAAAAGCCGAAAGTTTGTACCTGTCGCTTATCAGGAGCAATCCCGACGGCGATCTGACGGATGTGTACTGGGGCTTATTCCTTTTGGAACAAAGATGCGTGTTTGAGGAGGACGAGCACGGCGATCGTTTCCCGTCCTTTTATGACATAGTGCCATACGACGTAGAGCAGTCCGAATATTTCAAGCTGGCTGTCAAGAGCGCGCAGGCCGCGGGCGACGCCGAAAAGGCGGAGACCTACCGCACGCTTGCAAAGCGCATGCAACAGCTCAAGCTGAAATACCAGACCATCAAGCGCACGACAAAGCCGTATGACATATTCATCTGCTTCAAAAAGAATGCTTCGCAAAACACGGTCACGGCAGATTACAAGTTGGCGTACGAGCTGTACAACCGTCTCAGCAGGGACTACAACGTGTTTTTCAGCGAGAGGTCGCTGAGCAACATCGTCGTCAGGGAGTACGAGCCAAACATCTATCACGCGCTGTACACCGCAAAGGTGATGCTTGTGCTTTGCTCAAGGCGCGAGTATCTTGACGCGCAATGGGTCAAAAACGAGTGGTCGCGCTTCAGGGAGATATCCAAGAACTCCGCGGAGCCAAAGGCGATGATCCCCATCTTTATAGACGGATTTATCCCCGACTATCTACCCGACGAACTGAGGAGCTGCCAGGGGGTGCGCGCAGACGTCAACCTGATGGCAAACCTCACCGAGATGATCTCGCATATCGTCGCGCCAATAGACCGCAGCGCTATGCTGGAGGCGGAGCTGAGCAACATGACCGCCGATTTCAGCGCCAAGTTTGAGGAGCTGAACAACAAGGTCAGTCAGCAACAGCAACTTCAACAGCAGATCTTGAGCGCGAAGCAGGCAGCGCCCACCGTGACGGAAAGCGTGACCGTGCCCGTAAGCGGCATACCGCGTATGCCCGTCGCTCAAGCGACGCCCGCGCCGGTGGCGCAAGCGGCTCCGCAGGTGGTGTATCAGACAATGCCCGGCATGGATATGCTGGTTGGCAACACCAGACAGCTTGCGGACAGCTTCTACGAAGGGCGCAAATATAAGGCGGCGAAGGACAAATATCTCGAATGCCTCAACGTAAACGCGGGCGACTATCGCAGCAGATATATGTGCGAGCTGTGCGACGTCAACATATCGCTTGACAACGACTCGCTTGCAGGACTTGCGGACGCCACCAAACGCTATATCGGCAGCTGGACTTTTGACAAGACGGCGGACAAGTACAACATGATCCCGCAGAGCCTATCCCTCGGCTCTGTGCTGAATCCCAAGAGCTCTGTCCCCGCCGCGCTCAAACAGTACAGAAGCGGCGGCAAGTACGCCTCCGGCAGCATAGGCTACCATAAGGGCGAGCAGGCGTTTGCCCCCGGCGATATAAGCGCGACGAGCGCCGCCTACGCAGCGGATGCAAAATTGCCCGCAATACCCAACCTGCCGCTGGCAGTTGCGATAGAGACGTTGGGCTGCTATCAGAAGAAGTACCTCAACAAGCAGCGCGACGAATTGCTGGATTACTACAACGCGGTAGACAACCTTGGCTACGACAGCGTGCAGAGCGGCAACGCCAAATTCCGCAACTACATCAACAGCGTATGGAGCCAGCTGGATATGTCCATGAATTTGCTGGACTATCTGATGAGCGGCGCCTACGTCAAGAAAAATATCAAGGATTGCAACAAACTTATCGCAACGCAACTGTCCAACACGCGCGAACTTGCAAAGTATTGCGAGGACAGCTATACCGTCAGCGTCGCCGACAGCAGCAGACCCACCGCATACGAGACCTTCGAGATGTCCGTATTCGACAGGGAGAGGCTGACCTCCGCGCGCAGACGGCTTAAGGAGTACGCCGGCTATGTCATAGCTCGCGAAAACCTCAAGCACAAGCGTTATCTTGAGGCGTTCAAGCAGCTGAAGGACAACACCGTGCTCAACTCCAAGGCGTTATTCAAAAAGTGCAGCAAGCTCACGCAGGTAGAGCGCTACAACAACGCGATCAATCTGTACAAAAACAAGCAATACGCCGAGGCAAAGGAGGAGCTTGAGGACCTCGCGGGTTACCGCAACGCCGACAAGTACCTCGCCAGCGTGGACAGCAAGTTTATGCAGGAGGACTACCGCGACGCGCAGCAGAAGATAGAGGACAAGGACTACGAGGGCGCGAAGGAGCTGTTTGTCAAGCTGTCTATGTACAGCGAGGAGTACACCGTCCCCGCAGGCGGCTACAAGGATTCCGCCGAGATGGTGGAGGAGTGCGACAAGCAGATCGCAAAGCGTTCTGCCAAGCAGGGCAAGGTAGCCTCCACGGTGATCATGGACCTCACGCTTGCGCTGGTGATGATCGCGGCGATCGTGGGCGCGCTGTTGCCCGTGCAGGTCAGCTCCGCGCTGAGCGGACTGATGGTGCTGGTGGTGCTTGTGCCCATTGTGGTGTTGACCATCGCCACGTTGTGCAGCCTCAAACGCTTCAGGTATCCCGCGCTGACGGTTGTGCTGCTGGTGCTGGCGGTCATAGCGATGGCGCTGATGATGCTGTCGGCAACATTTGCGGCAGATATCGGCTTTGTGGGACTGAGCGATATGCTTGCATAAAAACGATAAACTACGGCGTCCGCAGTGAAAACTGCGGACGTTTTCTTATTATTGGAAATCATAAACTAGTCCAAGCGAGGCGTGAATAGCTTAGGCGTTGAGGATTATCCACCAACTAAGCTAAGTGAGGCGAGAAGAATTTAGGCATTGAGAGATAATCGACTGAACCGAGCGAGGCGGAAATAGCTTGGGAGCTTAGAAAATTTGTATAATGCAAACGGCGGCTTGTCGCCGCCGTTTACATATAAACTCATACTCCATTGTCCCTCTTTTGTATAAAATTTTAATTTTTGTTTGATTTTGCGCGGGCAAATATGTTGTACGCGCCGCGCGGGCGCGCGTCACGCGCGCGCATTGCCGCGTCAAGTCTGCCAAACGTGGCTTCCATCCTGTCGCCAAGGCGCTTTCTCAAAAGGCGCATGGCAAGCGAAAGTCCAATGTATATGGGCAGCATAACCGCCGCGATCGTCAGCATAGCCTTGCCCATCTCCCAAGTGATGTCGTTGGTAAGCCCGAAGAACTCCATCACAATGTCGTGGGGCAGGGGCACGACGTAGCACATAGCAAACAGCGCCAACATCAGCGCAAACAGCGCCCCATGTATCCAATTGAAGGGCAGACATACCTTAAACAGCAACATAAACCCCACAAATGTGATGAGTATGATAAACAGCTGCTTTGCCTGCATGCCCGATATATCCGTAAGGAAATATGTGTTGGCAAGTATAACTGCCGTTGCGCACAGCAGCACCGTGAAGCCGCCCGGCAGCGCGTCCGTCAGCACCTTGGGCAGGAAGCGACCCTTTACGCGTTCGTGGTTTGGCTCCAGCGCGAGGATGACGGAGGGGATACCTATTGTCACCGCGCCCATCAGCGTAAGGTTTTGCGGCGTGAAGGGCAGCGTCTGAGGAATAAACATAAACAGAATTGCAAGCAACGTGTTGTACACCGTCTTCATCAGGTACAGCGACGCGGAGCGTTCAAGATTGTTTATGGAGCGCCTGCCCTCGGCGACTACGCGTGGCATGGAGGCAAAATTGCTGTCCAACAACACCAGCGAGCTCACGTTTTTGGCGGCGTCCGAACCGCTCGCCATGGCGATGGAGCAGTCCGCGGATTTTAGCGCCAGCACGTCGTTTACGCCGTCGCCCGTCATTGCGACGGTGTGTCCCGCCGCTTTGAGCGCGTTGACAAGTATAAGTTTTTGTTCGGGCAGCACTCTGCCGAACACGGTGTACTTGGTCGCGGCTTCCCGCACTTCCTCCTCGGTGCGCAGGGTGGACATATCTATGATGTCGTCGCAGTTTTCAAGCCCCGCGCGCATCGCCACGGCGCGCACCGTAGCGGGATTGTCGCCGGAGATTATCTTGACCGCAACGCCCTCGTCCCTGAAGAATTTGAGGGTGGCGGGAGCCTCCTTCCTTATGGTGTCCGCGATATATATAAGCGCGATGGGCGCAAGCCCCTCCGGCAGCTTGTTGTCCTCAAAAGCGGCAGTTGAAGTGGCGATCGTGAGCACTCTAAGTCCTTTTTGCGCCATTTCGTCCACTTTTTTCATTATCTCATCGCGGCCGTCGCGCAGCACAAATTCGGGCGCGCCGAGCACGTAGGAAACGCCGTCAAAGCGCGCTCCGCTCCACTTGCGTTGGGAGGAAAACGGCACCGTCTGCGTTGCCTTGCCGCTTGGGGTAAGGTCGGCGACGTAATCCCTGAGAGCGTTTGCGGTGGCATTGTCGTCGGGCAGGGCGGAGGTTATGTTTTTGACTATCTGTTTCAACTGCTCTTCGCTCACGCCAAGCCCCTCCGCGCCGTCCACGGTCATCGTGCCTTCGGTGATGGTGCCCGTCTTGTCAAGGCACAGCACGTCCACGCGCGCCAGCGTCTCCACGCAGTACAGATCCTGCGCCAGGGTCTTGTGGCGGGACAGCCTAACTACGCTTACGCAAAACACCGTCGAGGTCAGCGCGACAAGTCCGCTGGGTATCATGCCCACCACCGAACCGACGGTGGTAAGCGCTATGGTTTTAAGGGTGTCCGTTCCGCCGTTGAGGACGCTGTTGGCTTGCAGGTAGTATTTC
The DNA here is from genome assembly GCA_947625225.1 of uncultured Clostridia bacterium. Taxonomy (GTDB): domain Bacteria; phylum Bacillota; class Clostridia; order Christensenellales; family CAG-917; genus CAG-475. The sequence continues at coordinate 76,596 of CANQNQ010000002.1, forward strand.
ACCAAAAACAGCGCCACGCCCAGCGGCACAATGACCGCCGCCATCACCTTTACGATGAGCATAAGCGAGCGCCATATCTCGGAGTTGGGCTTTTTCATATACTTTGCGCCCGCGCTTATCTTTGCGGCGAAGTTGTCCGCGCCCACGTGTTCCACCTGAGCCTTGGCTTTGCCGGACACTACGAAGCTGCCGGACATCACCTTGTCGCCGATTTCTTTCACTATAGCGTCGCTCTCGCCGGTGATGAGGCTTTCGTTGACCTCTATGCGTCCCTCGCGCACGATGGCGTCCGCGCATATCTGACAGCCGCTCGCAAGCACGGTTATGTCGTCAAGCACTATGTCGCTTACCGCAATTTCGCGCTCGACCCCGTCGCGCAGCACAGTCGCTTTGGGCGCGGAGATGAGTGATAACTTGTCTATAGTGCGTTTTGCGCGCACTTCCTGTATGATGCCGATAAGCGCGTTGACCACGACCAACGCCATAAAGCCGAAGTTGCCAATCGCGCTCAAAAAACCGCCTTCCCAATCGGAGCAGGCGGCGGTGATGACGGCAAGCGCAACAAACACCGCGTTGAAAAAGGTAAGCAGATTTTCCCTGCAGATCTGCGCGATGGATTTGGTCTTGACGTTCTGATCGCCGTTTTGTTTGCCCTCGGCGACGCGTTTTTCCACCTCGGCGGCGCTAAGACCCGTTTGGACGTCTGTTTGCGGCGAGTTTTCCTCGGGAGATTGAGTTGAGTCGGTCATTTCCCCGACGGAGATGTTGTTATCCATATTGTCAAATTTCCCATATTTATTTTACCACACACATCAATGTTTGGCAATACCAATTGTTTTAAGTCATATCTCGGCGGATGGCGGCATACATTTTGCGTATGAAAAGAAAATTTGTGTTGTGTGCAGTCACCCTTATCCTTGCAATTTGCGTCCTGTTTTGCGCCTGCAACAAAAAGGACGATGTCGAACCAAAATCCAACGTCTGTCGCCGCACGGACGGCTATCTTGCGGGGGAGAGCGAAAGCTTTGCCGTCAGCATAGAAAGCGGCTGCCGTGAAAAATGCTTCATTGCGGACGGAAAGGCGACGGACGTGATACCTTTTTGCGAGATAAATATAACGCCGCTTGTGACGATCGATCGCGACAGCATATCCTTTGCGCTGACGGACGGCGAGGGCAACTCGCTCAGCGGCGCTTGCGAAGGCGGCAAATTCGGCGAATTTTGCGCGGATATAACACTCGATTTCACTCCGACAGCCGTCACAGTTACGGCGGGGGAGAAGAGCAGCGAGATAGAGCTGTGCGACGTGCTCGATGGGTGCATCACCGCCGCGGACGCCATCAATATAGCCGCAGATGCATTCAAGGACGCTCTTGAAAAAGAGGACGCCGAGGGTAAACATGAGCGAGAGATATATGTCAAAGTCATCACGGGCGACAGACTCAACTACTACTATTACGTGTCGTTTATAGGCGACGGCGTGGACTACCGCGCTGTGCTGATAGACGTCAAGACGGGCGAGATAGCGTCAAAAAAGTAGGGGAGAGCATAAAAAAATCCGGACTTGACAGTCCGAATAAAAACCAAATGCGGCGCAACAAGCCAAAGTGCCGCGCCGATAAAATGCCATGTGCATGCGCCTCATGGCAATCAACGGTGCAAGATATGATATGCGCTCCCTAAAAAAGGGAGCGCAAATATGATCTTGTCAGTTGAACAGATCCTTGTAAGCCTTTCCGAACTTGAGCACAGGCGCGTTGGAGGGGCCGATGGTGATGGGCTGGTTGGATCTGGGATTGTAGCCCTGTCTTTCGGGTTTGACCTTGAGTTCGTATGAACCGAAGTTGGCGATGGCAACTTTATCTCCGGACTTCAGCGCTTCGGTGATGACATCCTGATATGCATTCACTGCGGCGGTTGCGTCTTTGAGAGAAATGTCTGCTTTCTTTGCGATTGCTTTGATAAAATCTGCTTTGTTCATTAGGTGACCTCCTTAAGGTTATGGTGATATTATAAGTCATAAGCGGAAAAAACGCAAGCCTTTATTTACATTATGTCCGCTGTTTGGTTGATTTTTGTCAAAAATCGCGTGAATATACCCATTGTATACGATATTGACCGCCTTATTTTGTTGCGCAAACAGTCATTATGTATATTCTGTATGGTTTTCTTGTATAAAATGCATATTTACAATCGCCCGCGAGTTTGTTATAATATAATAAAGAATTTTTTATATTCGGAGGACAATTATGGCAAACGGCTACGGAATTTCCGAGTGGCAAGACGCAAAAGAAATATACAAAGAGCTGAATGAACTTACATCCAAACCGATATATTGCGTATCGGACGACGCGCTCAAGCGCATATTGGAGCACTTTGACACCAAGTGCGCCGCTTCAAAGGAGATCACCACCGAGGCGAAAAAGTATATCCCCGGCGGCGTGCAGCACAACCTTGCGTTCAACTACCCCTTCCCCATGTGCATGGAAAAGGCGGAGGGCGCATACCTGTATGACCGCGACGGCAATCAGTATATAGACTTTTTGCAGGCGGGCGGCCCCACCATCCTCGGCAGCAATTATCCCGCAGTCAAGGAAAAGGTGTTTGAGCTTCTCAATCACTGCGGCCCCGTCACGGGTCTGTTCCACGAGGGCGAGCTGTTGCTCGCAAAGAAGATAAGCGAGCTGATGCCCGCATGCGAGATGTTCCGTATGCTCGGCAGCGGTACGGAGTCCGTCATGGCGGCGATAAGAGTCGCGCGCTGCGCCACAAAGAAAAAGCGCGTCATCAAGATAGGCGGCGCATATCACGGCTGGTCCGACCAGATGGTCTACGGCCTCAAGATCCCCGGAAGCAGACAGTTCTTGGAATCTCACGGCATCCCCGGCAGCTACGGCACGACGGACGAAGTGCGTCCCAACGACCTCAAGATGCTTGAAAAGATGCTGCGCAAAAACCAGCTTCGCGGCGGCACGGCGGCGGTCATTGTGGAGCCCGTCGGTCCCGAATCCGGCACCCGTCCCATCGATTTCGATTACAACGAGAAGGCGCGTATCCTGGCAAAGAAGTACGGCGCATTGTTCATCTTTGACGAAGTCGTCACCGGCTTCAGAGTGGGCATCCACGGCGCGGCAGGCTACTTCTTCGGCGAGAAGTACCCCTACAACGACAGCCCCGTCACCATCAACGGCGCTCCTTGGCTCATCAAGAAGAAGGTCGTCAAGGATGGCAAGGTGAAGGAAGTCACAGTGCAGGGCACCAACAGAGATATGTATCCCGACCTCACCGTGTTCGGCAAGATCGTTGCGGGCGGCTATCCCGCAGCGGGCGGCGTCGGCGGCAAGAAGGAATATGTCAGCCTTATGGCGGCAGGCCTTGCGGGCATGGGCAAAAAAGCGTACGTGGGCGGCACCCTCGCGGCAAACCCCCTCAGCTCCTATGCGGGCTACGTCGCGATTTGCGAGATAGAGAAGAACAACGCTTGCGAAGTCGCGGGTCGCGCGGGCGACAGACTCGCCGCAGGCCTCAAGGCGTTGATCAAAAAGTACAACCTGCCTTACGTTGTTTACAATCAGGGCTCCATCGTGCACCTCGAATGCACCGGCGCAATGAGCTATGACTTCAGCAGCATGAGCTTGCTCGGCTCCGTCATTCCTCTCCTCAAGAAAAAACCCGAAATGCTCCGCCGCAAGGTCGCAATGGAACAGATGGGCGCCGCCTATATGGCAAACGGTCTCGTAACTCTCGCCGGCTCCCGCCTCTACACCTCCATGGCAGACACCGATGAGGTCATCGACGAGGCGTTGCGCCGCTTTGAGAATGTGTTTAGGGATGTGGTGGAGTGTAAAGATAACTCCCGCTTTGAATAAAAAAACCGCACCAGGCAGCGAATAACTGTGTCAACGCCCATCTCCATTCGCGTCATGTACAAAAAGTACATTAGGCGCTTGAGAGATGGGCGTTTCCTTGTTCTTCATCTGCCTGGAGCGGTTTTTTATATTATATTAAGTACATTAGGCGGCTTGGCAAACCCCTCTTTCGCGCTATACATCTAAATCACGCAGTTTTTTTTAATAATATTTGTGGTACATATAAATTGGGGTCCCCGCGAAAACACTTTGTGTTTTTGTGGGGTATAGTAGCGAATAACTGTGTCAGGAGCACCCGCTCTGTCGACCATGTACAAAAAGTACATTGGGTCGCCGTATCGGGTGCCCCTTCCTTGTTCTTCATCTGCCTGGATCGGTTTTTTGATATGCCGATAAGTACATTAGGCTGTCCGCCCGCGGGCGTTTTCGCGCTATACATCTAAATCCCGCAGTTTTTTAATATTATTTGGGGTCCCCAAGCAAATGAGCTTACGAATTTGTTGGGGTAAAATGTTGGGGACGGAGCAAAAATGTTACATTTGTCTTTGCCAAATCTAACATTTCAGGCGGTGTTGTTCCGTCCCCGCAACGGCAATTCGGGGCGCCCATCCAATTTGTATGCAAATTGAATGGGGTAAATTGACATCGCATAGCGCATTTGGTATTATATAGGGGATAAAGCTGTGTTTGAAGGTAGCGTTATGAAAAAGAGCAGAAAGATTGTGGCAATTGTACTTATCGTGGTGTTCGGCGCCGCGGCAATATTCAGCCTTGTGATAGGCGGGATCGCCATTTGGCGCAGTCAGAAGTATCTGAACAACTACGATTTTTCTCCGCTTGGCGGCGCGGCAAACAAGGTAGTGCTGTTCATCGGCGACGGCATGGGATTCAATCACATCAAAGTTACGTCAAGCTACTATGAAAAAGATATGTTTGTTGACTCCATGGAGTATAAGGGCGAGATAACCACATTTTCGCGCAGCGTACTTGCCCCCACGGACAGCGCCGCCGCGGGAAGCGCGCTGGCAACGGGACGTAAACACTATCTTGGGCAGGTGGCGAGGCGCTACAGCAAGGACGTAGAGACCATCGCCGAAACCGTCAAAAAGCAGGGGCTTGGCGTGGGCATCGTCACAACGGACAAGCTGAGCGGCGCGACCCCCGCAAGTTTTTCCGCACACACGTGGCTGAGGAGCAATTCGGACGAGATAATATCCGACCAGGCGAAGAGCAATTTCGACCTGTTTCTGGGCGCGGGCAAGGAGGACTACGAGGCGAAAAAGCAGAAGTTTGTGGACAACGGCTACACGTTCTGTACAAATATGAACGAACTTGGCGAGGCGGACGGCAAGATCATCGCCGCGTTCGGCGGGCTGTCCGCGTCCGCAGGGGAAGGCGATATGTCCGAGGCGCCCACACTCAGTATGCTGACTGAATTTGCGCTGAGCTATATGGAGCAAAAATATCCGCAAGGCTACTTTTTGATGATAGAGGGCGCGCATATCGACAAGCGCAGCCATCGTAACGACGTGTTTGGCATGGTGGAATACCTCGACAATTTTGACGAGAGCATCCGCTTTGCCTGCGAAACGTTGGGCGAGATGGACAACACCGCTGTGCTGGTTACCGCCGACCACGAAACGGGCGACTTGCAGTTTGACGGTCAGACCAAGGCGCAAATAAGCAACGACCTCTACCGCCGCGGCGGACATTCCACCGCAAACGTCCCGTATTTTATGAACCTCAACACACTTAAGAGCGTGGACGTCGCCTCAGTGATAGGCAAACGCATGGACAATACCGATATTTACAAGATAATAAAGGCATTTATGGGCTTATAATAATTGCTGCGTGCCGGGCGCTTTTCTGAGCGCAAAGCTTAAAGGCACTACGCGACTTTACCCCACGAAATCACTTCGTAATTTTGCGGGGACCCCGAGAAAAAATTGACGCTTCACAATTCGCATTTGATATTTTGGCAAGTCGGGAAGTAGAAATGCTCATGGCTTGCTATTTTTTGTGCTTGGTGTGGGGGCTTCGCCCATCCTTTAGTGCCGGGCGCTTTTCTGAGCGCAAAGCTTAAAGGCACTCCGCGACTTTACCCCACGAAATCACTTCGTAATTTTGCGGGGACCCCGAGAAAAAATTGACGCTTCACAATTCGCATTTGATATTTTGGCAAGTCGGGAAGTAGAAATGCTCATGGCTTGCTATTTTTTGTGCTTGGTGATGCGCCTGCGGCGCAGTGGGGCTTTGCCGTCCCCAACGCAACAGGCATCAGGTAGAGGAGAAAACTCAAATTTTCCAACCTCATATATAAAAAATCACCGGATGTGCCGGTGATTTTTTTGATAGAAACACAGTTGATATGTTTATCTTTGTTTGTATAGCATACGCTTGAAAAAACTGCAAGAGCGCGAGGGTATAAAAATGGGCCGTGAAAAAGTGATTGAGGAAGAGGCAAAATAAAGTAAATTCGTTATTGCAATATCTTGATATTATGTTATAATATAATAGAATAATGCTAAAATGTCCGTAAGGAGTCCAAAGATGGCAAAGCTGCTGAAATGCTCTAAATGCAACAAAATCATTTATGTTGACGCTGCGCGCAAGATAATCGAATGCCCCGATTGCGGCACGCAATATCGCAACACCTTTTACGTCGACCCGATGGCGGCGCGCGAGGAGAAGGAGGGCATACCCACTTTCGATATGTCGCCGGATCTTGTGCCCGTGTTTATGAAGGCGAAAGAGGGCGATCTCGAGTCCATAAAGCAGATGGCGTTTTGCTACAGCACCGGGCAGGGCGCGCCACTCAACAGGGAAAAGGCGGTGGAGTACTTCACGGAAGCCGCGGAGCAGGGCGACAAGGAGTCGCAATATCAGCTTGCAAATCATTATTCAACGGGACTCGGCGTAAAGCGTTCGGACGAGCTTGCGGCAAAATACTATATCATGGCGGCTAAGAAGTGCCATGTGGATTCGATGTACTATGCGGGCTGGCATTACTACCTCGGCAAGGGCGTCAAGAAGGACGAGGTAGAGGCGGCAAAGTATTTCAGAGCAGCCGCAAAGAGAGATCACGACAAGGCGCAGTGCATGCTGGGCGTGTGCTACGCAAACGGCGTGGGATTTGAAGCCAACGCCAAAAAGGCGGCGGAATGGTTTGGAAAATCCGCCGAACAGGGCTATGCGCGCGCGCAATACAACTATGGCGTGTGCTTCGACAGAGGAGAGGGCGTAAAGCAGAGTTACTCAACTGCCGCAAAGTGGTTTTTCAAGGCGGCGGAGCAGGGTGACGTGGACGCGCAATACGATCTCGCGCTGATGTATCTTGATGGGCACGGCGTAAAGAAAAACGCGCAAAAGAGCCTTATGTGGTTCAAAAAAGCCGCCGAACAGGGCGACGTGGACGCACAATACAACGCGGGCATAATGTATGACGAAGGGCTTGGCGAGAAGACCAGCTATATAAAGGCTGCCAAGCTGTATAAACAGGCGGCGGAGCAGGATGACAGAGACGCAATGTTCAATTCCGCCGTGTGCTACCACCTCGGACAGGGCGTAAAGAAGGACTATGCCGAGGCGACAAAGCGCTATATCAAGGCGGCGGTCAAGGGCGACGTGGACGCAATGTTCAACCTCGGCACCATCTACCGCACCCGCGACGACGGCAACGCGCGCAATATAGAGGCGGTCAAATGGTATCGCGCCGCCGCGGAGCAGGGCGACAGGGACGCGCAATACAACCTTGCCGTGTGCTATCACAAGGGCGAGGGCGTCAACCAAAACTACGACGAGGCATTCAGATGGTATCGTACTGCGGCAGACAACGGTTGCACCGCCGCATACTTCAACCTCGGCCAATGCTACTTTGAGGGCATGGGCGTGCCCAAAGATTACACCGAGGCGTTCAAGTGTTTCCGCGACGCTACCGACGCAGAGGAATCAGACAGCGACGCCGCGCTGATGCTTGGCTACTGCTACCTGTCCGGGCTTGGCGTGGATTCGGATTTTGATAAGGCAATGGAGCTGTTCAAGCGCTCCGCCGATCTGGGCAATAAGTTTGCAAAACGCAACCTGGGTGCGCTTTTGGGCAGCAGACGTTACAATACCGTGGATCCGCTGGAAGCAGTCAAGGGCTATAAGGAAGCGGCGGCAGAGGGCGACATCGACGCGCAATTCAACCTGGGCGTCTACTACGACAACGGCTTCGGCGTGCCGCAGAATTATGCCGAGGCTATAAAGTGGTACAAGAGGGCGGCGGATCAAGGCAACGAGCTTGCGCAATACAATCTCGCGGTCATGTACATCCGCGGCATAGGCGTTGAACAGAGCTACGAGGAGGGCGCCAAATTGCTTGAAAAGGCGGCAAACAAGGGACTGTCCACCGCACAGCTCTACCTCGGTCATTGCTATTTGCTGGGCAAGGGCGTGGAACAGAACCTGTCCATGGCGAGCCACCTGTACAGCCTCGCGGCAGAACAGATGAACATCGGCGACGAGTTCGACTTTGACTTCCGCTTCAGCAGCGCCACCATCCGCGTGTTCCGCATCAACAACGCAAAGGACGTGGTGACGGACATCCGCGAGAGGAGAGAGCATATCCGCGTGGAACGCCGCGGCTTTGCAAAATGATATAAATGCGTATAAATACAAAAACTTCCGCTTTTGCTTTGCGGGAGTTTTTTTGTGCAAACAAGCTGGTCGGCGGGACAAAATATCAAAAAAATTTTTGCAAATTGTGCAAATAATGCTTTATATTATTCCAAATGTTTGGTAGTATATTATATAGACAATAATCATATATAAGACGCGCTTAAAGGCGCGCAAGGAGAAATATGAACGAACAGACTTTGCAAAACATCTCCAATTACGCAGGTATGCTTGCAAAAAAAGGCTACCTCAGGTCGGGCTTTGTCGCCGTGAAGGAGGAGGACGGGATACTTATCACCGTGCCAAAGGCGCAATATGAGTCCCTGAAAGAGGAGGAAGTCAAATTTGTCAACGACAAGAATATAGAGGAGCTGGAAGGCAACTTCCGCGCCGCCGCAGTCATCCTGTTCTGTGTGGTAAGGCAGGGCAAGGACGTCGGCGCCGCAGCCATTGTGGACAGCGAGAGCATACTTGACTTCTCCACCAAGCGCAAGCCCCTCGCGCCCATCCTCGACGACCTCGCGCAGGTGTGCGGCATCTCCATAAAGAGCGCCGCCAAAAACGTGGCGTCCGAGGTGGTGACCGCAATATCCGGTCTGCGCAACTCCTGCTTCCTGCCCGACGCGGGCGCGGTGGTAACTGGCCGTACGCTTGACGAGGTGTTTACAGCAACGCTTGTGTTGGACAAGGCGTGCAACGCCGAGAAGCTGGCGGGCAAAAAGGGCGGCACCGAGAGCATGAAAAAGCTGAACGCCGTGTTGGAACACGTGGTCTATAAGCTGAAATACAGCAAAAAGAACACTCAACAACATATGGAAAACGAGGGTGACGCGCCCAAAAAGGATAAGAAGGACAAAAAAGAGGAGCGCGTGACAGCAATCGTCACCGACGAGGAAAAGCGCATCGCCGCCGCCATAAAGGATACGGGCGTCAGGATGCTTGACGAAAACCTGGTGCAGGGCACCTGGGGCAACATAGCCGTCAAGCTGGACGACAAATTTATGCTTGCCACACCATCAGGTCTCGACTACGTGTTGTTAAAGCCCGAGCAGATCGCCAAGGTGGACATGGACACACTCGAATGGACGGGCCTTGACAAGGCTACCAGCGAGAAAGGCATACACGCAGTGCTGCTCAAGGGCGAAGGCGTGGGCGCGACGATACACTCCCATCCCTTCTACGGCTGCATACTCGCGGCAATGAACAAGGCAATGCCCGTGCCCGAAAAATACCAAGATGTGCTTGGCAAGGAGATCCCCTGCGCGGCGGCGGCTTTGCCCGGCACAAAGGGACTTATAAAAAACGTGTCCGCGGCGATTGGCGACGCGCCCGCATGCTTCCTTGCGCACCACGGCGTCATTGCAAGAGGCAAGGACCTCGAGGATACGCTGAACATATGCAGAGCGCTTGAAAACGCCTGCCGCGACTATCTTACCGAGTGATTTGATAAAATGGGCTTATATCGCGCAATACGCGGTTTAAGCGGCAAAAAGAGGTAAATAAAATGGTTTTTCCGCAGATACATAGCGCGGAGGATATGGCAAAGCTCGTGAATGACGCGGGCTTTTTGCCTTTTTTCAGGAATGAGATAGAGGGCTTTTCCATCGAGGATATCACCCCGCCGTCGCTGTGGTTCAGCGATACCGAGGACGGTCCGTGGGAGTGGAAAGGTCCCGTCATAGCGCTCACGGGCGGAGCGTACGGCAAGTTTTTCAGGGGCAAGGCGATGTTTGTAAGCAGGCAGTGGTTCGCACACTTTGCAAACTACAGGCGGGACGGATACGACTTCGATTCGCGCGTGGACGAGGGGCTTGTGCGCGCGGCGGACGAGAGAGTGTACGGCGCGCTGGAAAGGCTGGGCCCGTCGCTGTCCAAGCGGCTAAAGGCGTATGTGGGATATGGCGGCGAGGCCGTCAAGGGTTTCGACGGAGTGATGACCAGGCTGGAGATGGGCGGCTATGTTGTGACGGCGGACTTCGAGTATATGCACGACGCAAGCGGTAAGCGCTACGGCTGGGGAGTGGCGAAGTACGCGACGGTGGAGCAGTTTTTCGGTGAGGAATTCAGAAAAGAGATGTACGCCGTCCGCCCTTCGGAGTCCTACGAGATGATGTTTGAGCACCTGCGCGCGCTGTTGCCGTCCGCCGACGAGGCGAGCATACGGCGGCTGTTGGGGTAGAACAAAATAGCAATAACAAAAATAAGCAGGCGGTTGCCTGCTTTTTTTCATTCGGTGCAACTTTTATGCGCAGATGTAGTTTTCAGCCCAGTCGTAGCTTTTGAGGAATATTTCGGAGGGGCGTGAAATGGCGCCGTCAAGATAGTCCCAATAGTCGCAAGTGATGTTCTGTTTGTTCAGGATGAGTCTTGCGCGCTCGAAAGTGACGCACTCGAAGCCCGCTGCCTTAAGGGTCTTTCTCAGGCGCCAGACGGCGTCACGGTAGAGAGGTTTTGCCTTGTCAAGGTTCATATCCGGCCACAGTTGGGATATTGCGTCGGACATCTCGAGGATCTTGCCGTTGTAGGTCAAAAGCAGTGCGAACAGTTCTTTTGACTTGCCCGATGAAAAGCGCACAGCCATATCGTTGATGAAGCAGTCAAAGGCGCCGAACATATTGGCGGTCATAGTGGGCGCGTCCTTGCCGAGGGAGGAGAGGATAAGTTCGAGCGAGCTTGCCTCGTAGGGTTTGTACAAAAACGCCATGACGTGCGAGGCGACGTCCTCGTCGAGGTCGTCCTTGGTGAAGTCAAGCGCGGTGATGAACACTATGCGGATCGCGGGCAGGGTGGCGATCAGCTCGCGCGCGAGGGCTATGCCGTCTATGTTTGGCATGCGTATGTCCAGAAATGCTGCGACGATGTTGTTCCTGCCGGCGTAGTCTAATATCTCGCGCTCGTCGTCCTTGAAGAATTTGTATTCGATGTCGGAGCGGTGTATTACGTCGGACAAAAAGGTATGCAGGGCGCTCATTTCGTCGTCAACGATGATTATTTTCATTTTTTTCAAACTCCTTGGACGTGATGACAATGCTTACGCACGTCCCCTCTCCGGGGGCGCTGTTTATGACGGGCGTGATACCCATAAGCACTTCAAACCGTTCGGTAGAATTTTTTATACCGCACGATAACGGGGGGGGGGTACTTTTTGAGTCAAATCCAACGCCGTTGTCCACAATACGGACGACAGCGTTGCCGTCCTTGGTGAGGCGGGAGGAGATTTTGATGTAGCCGTCGGGCTTCTCGTTGACCTTGCTGTGGCGGATGGAGTTTTCAATGTATGGTTGCAGGGAAAGCACAGGGACGTAAAAATCGGTGTATTCTATGTCGAATATGACGTTGAACTCACGGTCGAAGCACAGGTTTTCAAGCTCGATGTATGCCTGAATGTTGTCCAGCTCCTTTTCAAAGGGGATGAGGTCCACGTTTCCCGCTTCGACGTTGGCGCGCATATGTTTTGAGAACAGCGTGATCGCGCGGTCGCCCAGCTCGAAGCTGCGACGGTACAGCCCCTGTATGGCGGCAAGGGAGTTGAAGATGTAGTGCGGCTTGATCTGCGCGCGCAGCGCCTCCGTCCTCACGCGCTCGTACTTGAGCTTGTATTCGCTTACTTTCAGAGCGGCGCGGTCGCCTCGCACAGCAAAGGCGATGTAGGTCAACGCAAACAGCGCGATTTGACATATAGCGTAAAAGCTGGTGAAGCCGTAGGGCGCAAACGTTATCCATCCGCCGCACATAATGTTGCTAAGGCTGCTGCCTATCGCGGTGGCAAGCAGCAGGGAAGTGGTGTAAAAGGGCGGGTCGTCAATGCCGGACTTTAACACCTTGCCCATTATGATCGACATGACGACGAGTAACGCGGTGACGTAAACGAAGTATGCGATAGGCTCAAGTCCCACAAAGCTCAGCCCCGCATAGGCACCTATGCATAAGGCGGCAGCGGCGACAGTAAGCGCGCGCACCGCTCGCGGCGTACGAATGGAGTAGGTGTAGCGCTGGAAGGAGAGTACGGAAAGGGTGAGCAGTACAAAGAACATGAAGTAAACTATCCCGAACGCGCGCTCGTCAACTACGGCGCCCTTGTCTTTAAGAAAGAGCGCGAAGTCGGGCGAGAACACCGTCGCGCCTATAAGACACGCCGCTATGAGAACGGTGTGCAACGTGGAGTCCGATATCTTGAACATGGAAATGAGCTCCACCGTGAAGATCAGCGAAAAAAAGCACATCACAAAAATGGCCAGCACTTTCACCGCGTACAGATAGGAGCGAGAGGCGCTGTGCCCGAGCGCGCCGAGTATCGCCGCTATGACGGAGGCGACAACCATTAAAAACAGTTCCGACGTCGTTAGAAACGCCGCTTTGCGTTTGATGTCCATACACTCAAAAGATAACATTCTATTTTGCCGCTGTCAACATCGAGGCGGCAAAAATCGCCGACAGGTCAAAAAAATTTAAGGAATTTTTTTAGGCGGCGCGCGGTTTAGCACTTTTTTAGCACTTTATTTTCTATGATGATGTAAACACCCAATAATGGAGGTAATTTATGAAAAAAGCAAAATTTGTCGTGGCGCTGATGTTTGTCATGGCGCTGGCTCTTGCGCTCTCACTGACGATGGTGGCGTGCAACGGCGACAAGAACAACGATAACAACGACAACGGCCCCAAGTTTGAGACCCAAGTCCTTGAAGATGGCACCATCTCGGTCACAGGGCTGAGCTCCGTGTATGAGCCGGAAGACCATACTCTGACCATTCCCGAGACCCTCGAGGGCCGCACCGTCACGCAGGTCACCATTTCCAAGGGCTATGACCCATCGACACGCAGCGATATCATCTCGCCCAACATTTCCGATATGGTGTTGCCGGACACCGTTCGGCAACTCGGCTGCGACGAGTATACGTTTGACGGCATACCCGGCATCGCGCGCTTCAACATTCCGAGGGATCTGCGCAACATCACCTCGCACGCCTTCGACGATATCGAGCTCTCCACCACCACCGTTGACGGCATGAGCTATCTGGGCACCGAGGAAAACCCCTATATGATACTGTGGCAGGTGCAGTCCAACAGTGAGCACCTCACCGGCAACGTCACGCAGGGCACCAGAAAGTTGACTTTGCGCGATGAAACGACCATCGTCGGCCCAAACGCCCTCCTCAACAGATATACCAGCAGCTACACGTCGGTAGATATTGTGGACTTGAAGAACGCCACCATTCTGTGTGATGAGGCATTCTCGCAGTACAACCGCACCGATTGCCCCGTCAGCAGCATAATTGGCGTTGACAAACTCAAATATGTGGGCGACTATGCGCTGCACGGCTGCAACATGAGCGCAGTGTACTTCGGCGCAGATCTGGAATACCTCGGCAAAGGCGCGTTTACCGGAAGCAGCAAGTTGGAGACCATCGACATCTCAAACTCCGCTAAACTCAAGACCATCGGCGATTACTGCTTCGAGGGCTGCACCAAAGTCGGTTCCCGCTTGGATCCCACCCTCAACATTCCCGCGTCCGTCGAGATCATCGGTGACTACGCGTTCAGCAGCGACAGCTTCGTTGAGATCGTCTTTGGCTCCAACAGCAAGCTCAAGGAGATCGGCGACTATGCCTTTGCAAGCAACAGCAAGCTGTCAGGCTCCCTCGAGCTGCCCGAAGGTCTGCTCTCCATCGGCAGCAACGCTTTCTACGGCAATTATTCTTTGGGTTCGGTCACCATCCCCGCTTCCGTCACGTATATCGGCCGCGGTGCGTTCGATCCGAATCCCAGAACGGGTAGCTTGCAAGCGACCTTTGCCGATACCAACGGTTGGGGCGTTTCCAAGGACTCCGGCGCCGAGCGCAACGAGATGACCACTCCAGCCCTGCGCCCCGCCACCGATCCCAACGGCCCGGCGATCAACGGAAATCTGCTGCAGGGAACGTACGTGGACTACTATTGGAGGAAGGCCTGATCAGTCTTTCAGAACGTAAAAAGAGCAGGCGTTTGCCTGCTGTTTTTACATTCGGCGCAAAAACAAGATAAAATTAAATTCCTGTGATGTGGAGGTTTCCTTCACTTCACAGCCATTACGGGAGTGGTGGCGGCATAGCCGACATTGGGACAAAGCTCCCGCACGCAAAGCGAAGTTTACGTGAAATTTGCAAAAATAAACCTCGTTTTCGAGACTTTAGGGTAATACTATAATTTATATGTTCGCGAGCGGAGCAACGTTTGCGCTAAAAACAGCTGCCGATAGGGCAGCTGTTTTTACATCCGGAGCAAAATTATTCAGATCTTTTTGCGTGCGTGCAGGCAGGCGATGACTATCGCCGCAATTATGCCGCCTGCCACTGCGGCGATCAACAAAATGAGCGCGGTGGCTATCAGCACTATGTATAAGACCGTCAGTCCTCCGGAGCTGCTACGTTCCGGATCTTCCGACGCGCACAGCGTAAACGTCAGCTCGCCGTCGGGCAGTCCGTCCAGCGAGAGGGCATAGCCGTCCTCGGTCTTTGTAAATCCCTCCGGCGCGCTGCCAAGCAGGAAGCTGTCGGTGCGGATGAATATGTCTATGTCGCCGAAACTACTCCACGTCGTGGCGGGAGAGAGCAGGTACGTGTAGTCGTATTTGGGCGGGTCGTAGTCGTCGTATATGTATGGATAGATGGGCGCAGTGACGGAGTTGAGCACGCGCTCGTTTGGGTCGAGGGTGATGTCGTATTCGTACCAGCGCATAAGCAAGCGCTCAAATCCGCTGCCGAAGTCGGCGGTGGTTATGACGATCCCGTTGTCGTACTCGTCGCTGAGCTCGGCAACTGCCGCGTTGTACAGGTCGACCTTGCTCACGGGGCTATTTTCGGTCCTGCTTGCCATGACGAATTCCTCAAACGTGAGCGTTGATGTGGACGTCAGTGCCACATCCAAGGAGCACTGTTCCTCATCGCGCAGGCTGCCGTTTTTGTAAAATTTCCAATCGGGGAACTGCGCGTACGGAGTGCCCAGCACGTACACCGTAAGGGTGTCGTCCAGGTCGACCCATATGCCCGCGCGCGTGACGGCTCCGCGAATGTAGAGGTTGGGGGAGCCGGGGAAAACAATGCGCCTGTCCGCGCTGTTTATAAAGTCAAAAGCCGCGCATAAAGTGCCGTTCAGATCAACTTGAGTCGTTCCGCCGTATGCGAAGTCGTATCTGGTCACGGTCAGGTCGGGCGAGAAGAAGCTGTCCGTCACGTAGTCGTCGCGGATGAGGGCGAGCTGTCGGGTAGTGTCAAACTTGCCGTACTTATAGCCGGATAATGTATGGCGCAGTCGCGTATCCACCGCGTTGCCGTTCACGGTCAGAGCGTAGGAGTCTATGACCTGCGCGTCATCGGCGCCTAAGTCGTAGTAGTAGGGCAGCGTTCCGAATGGGAAGAGCAGCGTCGCGGTGATAGTGTAGTCGGATGGATTGTAAAAGGTATACTCGGCGGTGACTTTGCCGTCGTAGCCGTCCTGCGTGCCTACGGTGGGGAAGCTCGTCAGGTCAAAGGTCAGCTGCTCGTGTTCGACGACGATGGGATTTTCGCCGCGCATTATCGCGCCCATGGCGTCCACGCCCTCGTAGCGCTGCAAAGCCGAGTTGGCATTGGCCAACGACGTGGGCATAAATACGAGCGCCACCGTAACAAGCAGCGCTGCCGCGGCGCATATAGTAAGGCGTTTTGTAAGTTTCATAATAGCCTCTTTGCTGCGGAACGGGGATAAAAATTATGCCGCCGATACCGCCGAGCATGATTTCTTATTGTAGTTATACGGGCGCATGTGCGCTCAAATTTGTTTGCATACGCAGGCGGGTACACAGCGCGCCGTTATGGACAAAGTATAGCACATCGGTCGGCGCTTGTCAAGGCGGGCGGCGGCGACCCGTCTCAAATAGAATGATATAGCTAAGTTAATAGATAAACTATAATAATATTTATCCATAATTGAGCATATATTCAAAGGATATACTTTTTGTGTTTTTTTGAAAAAAATTGTCGCAACATAGTTATTTTGTTTGACACGCCAATTTGAATTAAGTATAATTCACCTATCATTTGCGAGCAACCAATCACGCAAACACAACAGGCGGGACTGCGTTCCACGCCCAACCACCATATATGGTGCAGAGGTGACAATGCAACTTTTGGAAGAGCGCATCCTCAAGGACGGCAAGGTTTATCCCGGCGAGGTCCTCAAGGTAAGCGGATTTCTGAATCATCTTATAGACGAGCAACTGCTCGACGAGGTCGGTAAGGAAATTTCTGCACGCTTTTGCAAGCAAAATGTGACGAAAATTCTGACCATTGAGGCATCGGGTATAGCGATAGCATGTGCGGCGGCACACTATCTGCATGCGCCGGTGCTTTTTGCTAAAAAGAGCAAGACCAACAACATATCCGCGGACTGCTATTGCGCGGACGTGATGTCCTACACGCACGGCACCCTCAGCAAGGTCTGCGTCGACAAGGAGTTTCTATCCTCAAGCGACCGCGTGCTGATTGTGGACGACTTCCTTGCGCGCGGCGAGGCTGTCAGGGGGCTGAAGAGCCTCGTCGAACAGGCGGGAGCGGAGCTGGTCGGTTGCGCCATCGCCATCGAAAAGGGCTTCCAGCCCGGAGGCGCGCAGCTAAGAGCCGAGGGCGTACGCGTGGAGAGCCTTGCCATCATCGACAGTATGACGGACGACAGCCTGGTCATACGCCACCAAAATTGAAAAGCAAAAAATAAAGCCTTACGGCTAAAAAGGAGATGTAACAATGAAAAAGAGAATTTTGGCACTTGTGCTGTGCGTAGCACTTGTGGCAGCACTCAGCGTCGGTTTGGTGCTTGGTCTTGCGGCCTGCAACAATAACGATGATACTCTCAAAGTGGGTCTTATCTGCTTGCATGATGAAAACTCCACCTACGACCTCAACTTCATCGATGCTATGGAGCGCGCAAGAGTTGAGCTTGGTTTTTCCAAAGCCCAAATCGTCATCAAGAAGAACATACCCGAAGGCCCCGAATGCTATGACGCCGCAGTTGAGCTCGTCGAAGACGGTTGCGACATCATCTTTGCGGACAGCTTCGGTCATGAAGATCATATAATCCGCGCCGCCAAAGAGTATAAGGATGTTCAGTTCTGCCATGCTACAGGCACCAAGGCACATACCGAAAATCTTGCCAACTACCACAATGCATTTGCTTCCATATATGAGGGCAGATACCTTGCAGGCGTTGCCGCAGGTCTGAAGCTCCAGGAAATGGGTTACGGCGAGGGCACCACTTTGGGCAATGCACCCAAGGTAGGTTATGTCGGCGCATTCCCCAATGCGGAAGTTAAGTCCGGTTACACCAGCTGGTTCCTTGGCGTTCGCTCTATCATAAGCGGAGCAACCATGGATGTTACGTTTACAAGTTCTTGGTATGACCAGGTCGCTGAGCATACCGCAGCAGAAACTCTCATCAGTGCAGGTTGCGTGCTTATTTCCCAGCATGCTGACTCCATGGGCGCTCCTAACTCTTGCAAAGAGCACAGTGTTCCCAATGTCACTTATAATGTGAGCACAGAGAGCAGTTGCTCTGGTACATACATTGCAGGCTCCAGAATCAATTGGACTCCTTACTATGTGTATGCTATTAAGGCGTTGCAGAATGGCGAACAGATAGCGGCAGATTGGACGGGCACGCTTGCAACAGGTTCCGTTGAACTGCTTGAAATCGGCACCGCTGCTGCCCCCGGAACAAAGGAGAAGCTCGATGCAGTGAAGGCTAAACTCATTGATGGGACGTTGCATGTGTTTGACCTCGACACTTTCACGGTTGGTGGTGTGAAACTCACATCATTCCCCGCTGACATTGATTCCGATGCCGAGTATGTGCATGAGACGGCAGTAGATCTTTCTAAGGGCTATATCGAGGAATCAACTCTTCGTTCTGCACCTTACTTTGATCTTGACATTGACGGAATCACACTTCCCCAAGCCTAATAAACGAACGAATAAAACAGAGGTTAGACGGAGCGCCGCTCCGTCTAACCGATTTATGACTTAAAAATCTATTTTGCGACGGAGGTAACAACGTGGAAAAAACCGTTGCTATCGAGCTTAAAGGCATCACCAAAACCTTTGGTGAGGTGGTCGCCAATAAGGATGTAAATCTCGACGTGTACAGGGGCGAGGTTCTTTCAATTTTGGGGGAAAACGGAAGCGGCAAGACTACGCTTATGAATATGATTGCCGGCATTTATTTCCCCGACGAGGGTCAGATTTTTATTGACGGCAAAGAGGTTGTCATCAAATCGCCCAAGGACGCATTTGCTCATAAAATCGGCATGATACACCAGCACTTCAAACTGGTGGACGTGTTCAGCGCGGCAGACAATATAATCTTGGGTGAAAAGGCGCCTCGTTTTGATATGCGCGCGGAAGTTCAGCGCGTGAAAGACGAGTATGCCGAGGAAAACAAGCGTTTTGAGGAGTATGACGAAAGCGAGCATCCCGGCGCGCTTGCCTACCTACAAAAGCCAAAGTATCACAGCAACGCTCAGCTAAACCTCAAGCTGATGAGTCTGCCCTTTGAGGAGATAGGCAGAAAAATCAAATTCAATTGGCTCAGCCGCAATCGCGTCAAGGCGGTGCAGAGCATAGCCAACAGATTTGGATTTCAGATAGACCTTAAAAAGAAAATTTACGATATGTCTGTCAGTGAAAAGCAGACTGTCGAGATAATAAAAGTGCTGTATCGCGGCGCGGATATCCTCATCCTTGACGAACCCACCGCGGTGCTGACCCCGCAGGAGATAGAAAAGCTGTTTGACGTCATCCGCAATATGCGCGACAGCGGCAAGTCCATAATCATCATCACGCACAAGCTCAACGAGGTTATGGAGATCTCGGACAGGGTGGCGGTGCTCAGAAAGGGCGAACATATCGCCACCGTCAACACTGCGGAAACCAACGAGCAGGAGCTCACCGAGATGATGGTGGGCAAAAAGGTGTCCCTCAACATAGACCGCACCCTGCCGCACGACGTGGTGGACAGACTTATTGTAAAAAACCTCACCGCCGTGGACCACGAGGGCGTAAAGGTGCTCAACAACATCAGCTTCGAGGCGCGTTCGGGCGAGATATTGGGTATCGCGGGCATAGCGGGCAGCGGCCAGAGGCAATTGCTGGAAGCTATCGCAGGTCTTTACAAGGTCAACGAGGGCGAAATAAGTTATATAGACCCATTCAACAACAATGAAAAAGTGGATCTGCGATCTAAGACTCCCGTGCAGATAAGAGAATTGGGAGTCAGGTTGTCATTTGTGCCCGAGGACAGGCTCGGCATGGGACTTGTAGGCAACATGGACCTTGTGGACAACATGATGCTGCGCAGCTATCGCAAGGGCAAATCTATATTCCTTGACAGAAAGGCGCCCAAGATACTTGCGGACAAGATAGTTGAGGAATTGGAAGTGGTCACACCCAGCACTCACACCGCGGTCAGAAAGCTGTCGGGCGGCAATGTGCAAAAGGTGCTGGTCGGCAGAGAGATCGCCGCTTCGCCCACCGTGCTGATGGCGGCGTATCCCGTCAGAGGCCTTGACATCAACTCGTCGTATACGATCTATAATTTGCTCAACGAGCAAAAGGAAAAGGGCGTCGCGGTCATCTTCGTAGGCGAAGATCTGGACGTGCTCATAGAACTTTGCGACCGCATATTGGTCATCTGCGCGGGACAGGTCACCGGCATTGTGGAGGGCAGACGCGCCATCAAGGAACAGCTCGGCTTGTTGATGACAAAGACCGATGTTGATGAAAATCAAATTTCCATTGACGAGCTGACAATAAAGCAGGAAACCGAACAAGGAGGGGAGGAGCAATGAAATCTGTGACAGGTAAGCCCAGCAAATTCGACGCCTTTGTCGATAAGCTCAAAAAAGAATCCCCGATACATATTGCAAAGCGTATGGACGCGCCCAAATGGCTGCCTTGGGTGGTCAGGGTTTCAGCTGTGATTGTTGCAATCTTTGTTTGCGCCATTGTTTGCGTTGGTGAAGGCGGGTCTTTTGGCGGTTTCTTTACGGAACTGTTCAGAGCTTCATTTTCTACGGGAAGAAGGGTTGTCAATTTGTTGCAGGAAATTGCAATTTTGTTGTTGATTGCGCTTGCGGTGACTCCCGCCTTCAAAATGAAGTTCTGGAATATCGGCGCTGAAGGGCAAGTGCTCATGGGCGCGCTGATGAGTGTTGTATGTATCAAATATCTTGGGACATATGTCACTAACGGCTCAATGAGCGACGGCGGTTTGATATTTATATGCCTCATCGCTGCAATAGTTGGCGGCGCTGGTTGGGCGGTAATCCCCGCGATATTCAAGGCAAAGTGGAACACAAACGAAACGCTGTTTACACTGATGATGAACTATATTGCAACAGGTATTGTTGCGTTTTCAATCGTAGCTTGGGTCCCCGCAGGTTCATTTACCCTTGGCATTTTGCCGCAAGGACATTTGCCAAATGTAGGCGGATATCCATATATTATAAATATAATTGTAGTTGCAATTTTAGTTGTGCTTGTGTGGGTTTATCTCAGATTTTCAAAACATGGCTATGAAATATCCGTTGTGGGTGAATCGGTAAATACCGCAAGATATATCGGAGTTAGCGTGCCCAAAGTCATCATCCGTACGATGTTGCTTTCGGGCATGCTGTGCGGCGTGGCAGGATGGCTGCTTGTCAACGGCGCAAGTTTCTCCATAACCACAGAAACCGTAGGCGGCAGAGGTTTTACGGCGATTCTGGTAAGTTGGCTGGGACAGTTTAATCCATTCGCTATGGTTGTAGTAGCTTTCCTTGTCGCATTCCTCACCAAGGGCGGCTCACAGCTTGCGTCGACCTATAATTTTGGCGGTTCTTTCCCTAAAATTATGACGGGCATTTTCTTCTTCATTTTCATTGCTTGCGAGTTTTTTGTAAATTATAAATTGAAATTCAATTTTGAGCATTTGAGAAAAGAAAAGAACCAAAATGAATGCGTAGCAGACGATGTAATCGATGTTCAAGCTGAAGATGATAATAAAAACAATGATGCGACCGAATCGAATATGGATGAGGAGGTGACTGACTGATGTGGATTTTTTTGAGAAAAGCTGTTAGATTAAGCGCCATATATTTATATGGTGCAACCGGTGAAATCCTCACCGAAAAATCAGGTCACCTCAACCTTGGAACACCCGGTATTATGTGTATGGGTGCAATAGGCGGATGCTTAGGTGTACGTGCCTATGTGGGGACGTTGAGTTCGCTTGCTCAGATGAATGGTTTTGCCGTCGTCTTGATAGGCATAATATGCGCATTCTTGTTTGGTATGCTTGGCGGACTTATATACAGTTTCCTCACAGTCACGCTGCGTTGCAATCAAAACGTTACCGGTCTTACGCTTACAACATTCGGCGCAGGGCTCATGAGCTTTGTGCTAAGCAGTATAGACCAAACAGGATTCAGCGAAGCAAGCGAATATTTTAGAATGGGATTTGTGAATGGTCAGGATCTCGATTGGTTCAGTACGCTGTTCCTCAATTACGGCACGCTTGTTTATTTGGCGATAGCAATTGCAATTATTGCGGCTATAGTGCTTAAAAAGACGCGTACAGGTCTAAATTTGCGCGCTGTGGGCGAAAATCCCGCCACCGCGGACGCCGCAGGTATAAGCGTAGGAAAATACAGATATTTTGCTACATTGACGGGCGCGGGGATAGCAGGACTTGGTGGTCTATGTTACATCATGGACTCTCTTCTCGGCACAATCGACTATGAGGTTGAGGCATTCGGTTGGATAGCAGTCGCTCTTGTTATATTCTCGATATGGAAACCCGATTTGGCAATTGTAGGTTCATTGTTGTTTGGTATTCTTCTTAATGCTGCAGATGCCATGCAGATTCTAAACAAGGGGCTTATCAAAACTTTGCCTTATGTTGTTACAGTAATTGTGCTTGTTATCACGAGTATAATCAACAAGAGAGAAACGCAGCCGCCGGCGGCGCTGGGTACGTCGTATTTCAGAGAGGAGCGATAGCGCATTTTGAACAAAAAAAACGGCGCGGCGAGTATATCGTCGCGCCGTTTTTGCATATTTACAAAATCGGCGTTATTTTGCGCATGCGCGGGTTGAATGTCGCGTTGTGCATGCGTAAAGTCGAAGTTTTGCGCTCAGAGGGGAGCGGTCAGCGGAGGTCGTCCTCCGAGTAGCCGTGCTTTGCCAGCTGCGCCACGTACGCGTCGTGCGCCGCCTTCACCGCCTCGTCGTCGGGGGAGTCGTTCATGCCCGCGACAAAGCTGGCTTTGATGTACGCCTCGTGCGCGGAGGCGATCTCGGGTATGGCAAACGCCGCCGCTATACGCGCCTCTGCCGCCTGTTTTTGGGCGTCCGCCTGCTTGCGCTTTTCGGCTTGTTGCGCCGCTGCCGCTTGCTGCGCCTCCGTGAGCTGTACGGCGTTGGGCGTCACCTTCAGCGCGCCCACCACCGTGGTTATGCCGTTTTTGCGGTACTCCGACAGCAGCCTGTTGATGTAGGGCGTGGCGTACGTTTTGTCCACCGCCTGCGCCGCCGCAAACAGTATAAGCTCATCGTCAAAGCCCCAATCCGCCGTCCAGGTGCGGTATATCTCCCTGTCCGCCGCCGTCACGCTGCGCGAACGTCCGCTGCGCTCGATGATGGCGCGGATCCTGGCGTCCTGCTCGGATTGCAGGCGCAGATATTCGTCTATGCTGGACGCCGTAAGCAGACCCTGCGCGTAAAACTTGCCCACCGCCGCGTTCATGCCGTCCAGCGTGCGGATGTTGCTGACAAAACAGTGATGAGCTATCTTTTTCAGCGCCTCGTCGCTGAAACCTTTCGCCGTCCAGGGCGCGATGTATATCTCTATCTCGTGGTCGAAGGACTCGTAGTAGACGCCAAGGTTTTTGTTGACCGCTATAGCCAGCGCTTTCAGCTGCTCGCGACGCGCCTGCCAATCCGCCATCTCCTCGGCGGTGAAGATGGACAGCCGATAAAATTCGTCCAGACGCGCGTCCAGCTTGCCTATGCTCTTGCCGCCCTTGAGCGTCTTTGCCGCCGCAAGTATGGCGTCAAGCTGATAGCCCCAGCTGCGCGTCCACTTCTGCAGCATCTGCTTGTCCTCAAGCTCCGCGCCGCCCTTGCGGTTAAGCGCCGCCAGCACCTGGCGCATATCGTCGGATTGTTGGTCGTATTCGTTGAGCTTGTCCTCGACGTCCTTGGCGGTGCGCACGCCGTCCGCCACCCAGTTGCGCGCCACCGTCAGTATGTAAGGGTAGCGCACGCTCATGCCCTTGAGGTTGATGCAGTATTGCACGATCATCAGCATGGCGTCCTGTTCAAGCTTGCTCTCGTCAAGGAACATGTAGTACTCGTTGTATTCGTTGGGCGTGATCATGCGCTCCGGAAAGAGCTGCTGAAGCTGTACGTTGAAATCGTTCCATTTTTCGCCGCGGTACTTTTTGGGCGGCTGATTGGCCTTTTTGAGGCTGAGATAGCTGACCTCCAGCGGCTCGCGCGAAAGTATGCGCACCAGCCCCATGTCCTCAAAATAGGAGTAGACGGACAGGATCTCGCCCTCCGTCATGTCAAGGCGCGCGCAGAGTGCGTCAAGGCTGTTGTCCTCGGCGGGATTGTTGCACAGGTACAGCCCGAACAGATATACCTTGATCTGCTTTTCGTCGCAGCCGGGAAGATGCTCGTTGATGAACAGATTGTCAACGAGGGTGAATGTTTCCATCAAAAAATCGCTTGAAAATTTTGCAAAGCTCACGCCGTACTCCTTTTGCCCCAAACGCGCGCACATATGTGTTTGAGCGATGTTGGGGAACAACAGCATACCACACCTTTCCGCCGCGGGCAAATCTTGACGGCAAAATTTTTGTCAGATACTACATTTGGTATCTGCCGCCGCTTCGCGCTCATATTGTCAAGCGCCGTTGCACATTCCAAATTGTGCATTCGGTGGGCGAACAGAATGGTGAAGAGATATTCTCTTGCAAAATGCCTCCGCTTGCGCCATTGACGTTTTTTTTAACAAACGCCCCCTCGACGTATTGACCATAGACAGCCGCGCTCATATTACGCCCTTGTAGCAAACCGTACCGGAGAAGTCTACTTAAAGCGAATTGTGCCTTTCAAGCGCGTTGACTTTGCGCGCGGCATATGCTATCATAACCGTTGGCAGTCTGCCGCGAGGTGAAAGAATGAAAATCTGGGCAAAATTGATGAAGGGCGACAAGATGTTGAAGGACATAATTTATGAGGACGATTTTACGTTGCGCTCGGATAAGTATATCGCGGCGCTTCAGAACATCGCATACAAGTTGGACATCGCCACGCCCATCAGCTTACCCTCCCACCTCAAGCATTTTGAGAGGTTCAACCGCGTGAAATATACCCCGAGAGATTTTGTGGAAGAGGTGGATTTTGACCTTATACTTGAGCGCGTGGTTGAGGATAAAAGGCTGAAAAATTATCTCAAATAAATTCAAAAATTTTTTAATTTACGGTGTTAATTTTCAAAAATGGCGTTTATCTTGCGTTTTGATGTTATAAAGTGCCGTTTATGCGACTGAAAATGGATGTGCTGTCCCCAAAAGCAAAGAAGTTTTTTTGGCTTAAACGGGGACAGCCATTTTTTTGCGCGTCGCGTGACGATTGTAGCGGTATATGTTTTGGTGTTGGAAATATTGTGCGACTGCGCCCTTGCCCGCGCCGCTGATTTTTGTATGATTTTGCGGTGAAAAGCGGTGGATATGGCCTTGCATATTCTCTGAAGTTTGAAAAATACTAAGTGCAAACGGAGGAAATATGACGTCTGCAGGAATTGTAAGAAGAATAGACGAGCTTGGCAGGATAGTTATACCCAAGGAGTTGAGGCGTACGATGCGCCTCAACGAGGGCGACGAGATGGAGATTTGCGTGGACGGCGGCAACATAACGCTGCGCAAGTACAGCGGCTTTGAAAGCGTGCGCGCTCTTGTGCGCGCGGTATCGGGGCTGTTGGCGAAGGAAACGGATTCCGACGTGTTGTTTGTTACCTCTCAGAGCGTGGAAGTTGCGGAGGGTAAAAACAAGCGGATGTACGCGGGGCGCAGGCTGTCCGACAAATTTGCGGAGGATATGCGCCGTCGCAAGCCCGACATACTGCACGGCGACGCGCTGAAGGATCTATTTGCCGAGGGCGAATGTTCCTGCTGTTACGTTGTGGAGGAGCCTGTCATTGTGGGAGGCGACCTAATAGGCGCGGCTCTCATGCTGCTTGACAGCCTGCCCAGCGACATCTCGCGCGCGTATCTGCATTTTTGCGTGGAAATGATCGAGGCGTCGCTTGGCTGAGCGCGCAAAGGAAAAACTGAAGGGACGTATGCTGTCCGGCGCGGCGGTGCTTGCGGTGGGCAGCGTCGTCGCAAAACTGCTGGGAGCGCTGTACCGCGTTCCGTTGACCAACATTCTGGGCGCGGAGGGCATGGGCATGTACCAGCTAGTTTTTCCGGTGTTCGCGCTGTTCATTGTGCTGGGCACGGCAGGCATTCCCACCGCGCTTTCCCGCATTGTAGCCGAGAAGAATGCGCTGGGGGAGCCCACAAAGAAGTATCTTACGTCCGCTATGCTTGTGTTGACGGCGCTGGGCGCGGCGCTTGGCATAATAGTGTTCGGGCTGTCCGGATACATCGCGCGCTGGCAGGGCAACGAGCAGACGAGGTACGGATATATGATAATTGCGCCCACCATAATCTTTGTAAGCGCGATAGCGGGCTTTAGGGGCTGGTTTCAGGGTGAGATGTATATGCTGCCCACGGCTATATCCAACATGATAGAGCAGGCGGTGAAGCTTGCGGTGGGCATCGGGCTGTCCGTCGCGTTAAAGCCGAGGGGAGTGACGGCGGCGGCGATGGGCGCGCTGTTGGGCGTTACCGCGTCCGAGGTGTGCGCGCTTGTTTATTTGCTTATAACCTACCTTGTCAGGGGCAGAAAATCAGGCGCGCAGAGGGTAAAACTTAGCGGGAGCGAGGCCAGAGAGATGTTTTCCATTGCGTTTCCCATTGCCATTGTGGCGCTGCTTATGCCGCTTTCCAACTTTTTTGACAGTTTGATAATTGTAAATATGCTTAAACTTTCCGGGCTGTCCTATACGGATGCGACGGCGCAGTACGGGTTGTTGTCCGGGCCCGTCAATTCGCTTATAAACATGCCCGTGGTGATCATAATGTCGCTCGCGGTGGTCGTAGTGCCCGCCGTCAGCGTGTCCCGCGTGAAGCGCGACATAGGCGGAGTTATGCTCAAAAGCCGCCTGTCCATAAAGCTGGCGTATCTCATCGGCATACCTTGCGCGCTGTATTTCGCGGTGTTTGCGCCGCGGCTGATGCCCGTAATATATCCAAGCCTCAGCCCCGCTCAGTTGCGCATAGCGGCGGATCTGTTGAGGATAGCCTCCTTCAACGTGGTGTTTTTGAGCGCCATGCAGATATATGTGTCACTTTTGCAGGCGTTGGACAGGACAAAGTCGGTGATCGTCTGCCTTAGCGCGGCGATAGTCCTCAAGGTGATGCTCAGCCTTGTTTTGACGCGGTTTGTGGGCGTTTACGGCTCGATGGCGGCGTCGGTCGCGATGGCTGCGGCGGCGCTTATAGGCACAAATGTGACATATTACAAAATATGTGGGCTACATCTTGAAAAAAACATTTTTCTAAATGCGCTTTGCGGTGTTATAATGGCATTGTGCGGCATGATGGTCAGCGCGCTTGTAAGCAGTCATATTGCGGCGACGCTTGCGGGCATAGCGGTGTGCGCGGCGGCGTACGTGTGGACCGTGTTTCTCTTCGGGCTGATAAGCAGGGAGGAGATAGAGTACCTGCCCATGCGCAAACTGTTGCGCGGGCTGCACAGAGTTATCCGCTTTTGGGAATACGGCGAGGCGGAAAAACATGTTTGAGGTGAGTTATGTCCAAATTGCAACAAGCGCTTTTGGGAAGTTACCAGCGTTACATAGCCGCGGATTTTTTGTCCACGGAATTTTTTGACAGGCGCCATCCGCTTATAGTACAGTGCGGCGGCGTTTCGGCATATGCGTTGAAGACAAAGATAGCGGACTGCTTCGGCGACGTGGAAGTCACGCTGATCGCGGGCGATACAGAGAGACAAACGCGCGCGGTGGAGCTTGGCGAGGAGATAGAAAATGAGGGCAATCTGCTTATAATCGACGGCTGCGCGCTTACCGAGTGCAAGCGCTTCGGCTTTGCGGACTTTGTGCAGATAATGCGCAGGCTGCGCGCGGACGACGGCTGCGAATGGGATAGGGCGCAGACGCACGAGAGCATACGCATCAACCTCATAGAGGAGGCGTACGAGCTTGTGGAGGCGATAGATCTGGCAAACGCGGAGATGATGCGCGAGGAGTGCGGCGACGTGCTGATGCAGGCGGTTTTCCACACGCTCATCGCCGAAAAGAACGGCGAATTTGACAGCTACGATATGCTCACCGAGCTGTGCCGCAAGCTCATAGACCGCCACACGCACATCTTCGGCGCCAACCACGCCAACAATCCCGACGAGGCGCTGGCGTTCTGGAACGAGGCGAAAAAGAAGGAAAAGAAGTACAAGTCCACTGCGGACGCCATGGACAGAGTGCCCAAAAACCTGCCCGCGCTGCTGTACGCCGAAAAGGTGCAGAAGCTGGCGAAAAAGAGCGGCTTCGATTGGGATTCCGCCGCGGGCGCAGAAGACAAGCTGGCGGAGGAATTGAAGGAGCTGAGGGCGGCGGACGGTGATCACACCTTTGAGGAGGCGGGCGACTTGCTGTTTGCGGCGGTCAATGTGCTTAGGTTTTATCACGTCGAGCCCGAGATGGCGCTGAGGGAAGCTTCCGCAAAATTTATGAGGCGTTTCGAGGGCGTGGAAAGGATGGTCGCTAAGACGGGCAAACCCATGACGGACTTCACGCTTGAGCAGCTTGACGCGCTGTGGAATAAGGTGAAAGCCGCCGAAAAGGCGAATGATTGAGGTGCGTTTTTGACGAATGCAAAAATCTCAAAATACAATATAACAGGCACATAAAGTATATATTTTTGCAACATAAAATATCGATTATGAAAATAGGTGACGTTCAACTTAAAAGCGAAATATTGTTTGCGCCCATCGCGGGATTTTCCGACGTGGGCTTCAGACATTTGTGCGCGCGCTATGGCGCGGGCGTCACCTATACCGAGCTTGTCAGCGCAAAGGGGCTGGTGTACGGCAACAAGGGCACGGACGAGCTTATAGCCACAACGGACATCGAGACGCCCTGCGCGGTGCAATTGTTTGGAAGCGATCCCGAGTATATGTACAGGGCGGCAAGCGACGAGAGGCTGGCTAAGTTTGACATCGTGGACATCAATATGGGCTGTCCCGTGAAAAAAGTGTTTTCAAACGGGGACGGCTGCGCGGTGATGCAATATCCCTCGCTGGTCACGGAGCTGGTGCAGGCGGCGGCGGAGGGCAGCAAAAAGCCCGTCACCGTCAAGATGCGCGCGGGCGTCGCCGGGATCCCGCTTGCCGTGGAGTGCGCCGTGGCTGCCCAGAGAGGCGGAGCGGCGGCGGTGACCGTGCATCCGCGCTACAGGGAGCAATTTTACAGCGGACGCGCAGACCACAGCGTGACGCGCGCGGTCAAGGCGGCGGTGTCCATCCCCGTGATAGCCAACGGCGACATCGTGGACGCCTCTTCGCTGGAGGCGGTCAGGGCGCAGTCGGGCGCGGACGCGTTTATGGTAGCGAGGGGCGCGCTGGGCAGGCCGTACATATTCAGCGAATTGGCGGGCAAGCCGTATGAGTTCGACGTGCGCGAGGCGGTGCGCACGCAGGTGCGCGTCATGCGCGAAGTCATGTCGGACAGAGTGGTGGCAAATTTGATGAAAATGCATATGTGCTACTACTTCAAGGGCGAAAATTGCGCCAAACAGGTGCGCGTGGCGGCGGGCGAGGCGAAGTGCGTCGAGGATATCTTTGCAATAGCTGACGCATTTGCCAAAAGATGAAACCGCAATGATTGCGAAAGGGCGTTACGCTTTGAGAGGATAGAGATGTTCAACATAGTTTTGGTGGAGCCGGAGATCCCGCAAAACACCGGCAACATAGTGCGCACTGCCGCCGCGACAGGCTGCAAAGTGCATCTTGTCAAACCGTTGGGCTTTGACATAAGCGACAGAGCGCTGAAGCGCGCGGGGCTGGACTACTGGCACCTGACGGATTTTACCGTGTACGACAGCCTAATGGACTTCTTTGAGAGGACGGCGGCGGGCAGAGCGGACGCAGATATGCGCATTGCGGACGGCAAGCCGCACTTTTACTTTATGTCTACAAAGGCGCAGCGCAGATATGACGAGGCGAAGTTTGAGGACGGGGACTACCTGCTGTTTGGCAAGGAGACCAAGGGCTTGCCGGAGGAGCTGCTGAGGGCCAACTACGCGATGACGTTGCGCATACCCATGATCGCCGAGGCGAGATCACTCAATTTGTCCAACTCGGTGGCGATAGTGGTGTATGAGGGCATGCGTCAGCAGGGCTTTGAGGGTCTGCTTGAACACGGAAAACTCACCAAATTTTAAGTTAAATTGCAATTTGAAGGGCGCAATGCAAATTTTTTATTGTAAATACTGCCGTAATATGATATGATATTATAAACAAATGCGGCATACTGCCGCCTTAAATGAAATAAATTTGCAAGGAGAATATCTTATGGCAAAAAAGACTATTCGCGACATTGACGTAGCAGGCAAAAAGTGCCTGGTGCGCGTCGACTTCAACGTCCCCATGGTGGACGGCGTCATCACTGACGAAAACCGCATCAACGGCGCTCTGCCCACTATCAGCTATCTTGTGGAGCACGGCGCAAAGGTGATACTTTGCTCGCATATGGGCAAGCCGCACAACATCTTCACCGAAAACTTCTCCCTCAACAAGAAGGAGAAAAAGACCGTCGAGGAGCTGCCCGAGCAGGAGCAGGCCGCCGCAAAAGCGGGCCTCATCGCAAAGGCGCTGAAGAACGACATCAAAAAGTACACGCTCAAGCCCGTTGCGGACAGGCTGGCTCAGCATTTCCCGGGCAAAGTGACGTTTGCAAGCGACGTGGTGGGTCCCGACGCTCACGCCAAGGTGGCGGCGCTGAAGGACGGCGAGATCGTGCTGCTTGAAAACACCCGCTTCGAGGCAGGCGAGGAGAAGAACAGCGAGGAGCTGTGCCGCAAACTTGCGGAATTCTGCGACGTGTACGTCAACGACGCGTTCGGCACCGCGCACCGCGCGCACGCAACTACCGCGGGCATCGTGCAATACGGCTTTGCAAAGGTCGCCGTCAGCGGCTTCCTCATCGAGAAGGAATTGAAGTTTTTGGGCAACGCGGTGGAAAATCCCGTGCGTCCCTTTGTGGCTATCCTGGGCGGCGCAAAGGTCGCCGATAAGCTGAACGTCATCGACAATCTGCTCAACAAGTGCGACACGCTTATAATCGGCGGCGGCATGGCGTACACCTTCATCAAGGCGCAGGGCGGCAACATCGGCACCTCACTGGTGGACGACGAGAAGATAGAATATTGCAAGACCATGCTTGAGAAAGCAAAGTCCCTCGGCAAGCAGATATACCTGCCCATCGACACCGCGGTGGCGACGTCCTTCCCCGATCCCATCGATTCGCCCATAAGCGTGGAGTACGTGGACAGCTTCTCCATCCCGTACAACAAGATGGGTCTTGACATCGGCCCCAAGACCCAGCAGCTGTTTGCGGACGCGGTAAAGAGCGCAAAGACCGTCGTGTGGAACGGGCCTATGGGCGTGTTTGAAAACCCCACTTGCGCGGCGGGCACCATAGCGGTGGCGCAGGCAATGGCGGACACGGACGCAACCACCATAATCGGCGGCGGCGACAGCGCGGCGGCAGTCACGCAGATGGGCTTTGCGGACAAGATGACCCACATCTCCACGGGCGGCGGCGCTTCTTTGGAATTTCTCGAGGGCAAAGTTTTGCCGGGCATCGCTTGCCTCAACGACTGAACCTGATTTGGCAATAAATGTGCAAAAAACAATGATTTATAACATCAAAACAGCCGCATAAAGCGGCTGTTTTGATGTATAATTTGAAAATTATCAATGGTGCCACAGGGTTGGCAAAATGACAAGCATACACACTATACCGCTGCCAAGCAATATTCCGACAAGTATGAGCAGCTGGCATTTCCAGCTTTCGCCGGTTATGCTGTCCGCAATGCGATACAGCTCTTCGACATTGGCGTCGGCGGAGTCATTTTCAAGGATAATCGTCCACCTCAAAGAAAACGCAAGACGCGTAAGCTCCGAACCCTTTGAGACGTTCACGACCCTCCAGCCCTTTGCGGCAAACCTTTCCAGACCCTCTTTCAGCCCGAATTGCGAGGAGCGTATGTTGACGATCTTCTGCATTGTCCGCCTCCTTTCAAACATTTGGAATTTATCTTATTTTATCCTACTTTATCCGATAAGTCAAGAATTTATAGGACGGCATTTATAATGTTTTGCGTAGGAGGGCATATGAAGCCGTTGAAGGAAAAGATAAGCGTTACACTGGATTCCGATCTTGTGGGGGAGTTGAAGGATATGGCGGAGGCGGACGACCGCTCGCTGTCGCAGTACATCAATCTGATACTACGCAAATACGTCAAGGCGCAGAAGGATGAGCAATGACCGTCAAATTTGCCGCAAAGCGGCAATATTTTTTTATATTTTGGCAGCTATGTTGCATTTGAGATATCAATGTGGTATAATGTTAAAAAAATTTCAGAGGTGACAATATGTCTAGAAAAGCTATCATTGCCGGCAACTGGAAGATGAACAACACCATCGCTCAAACCAAAGAGCTGGTCACCGCGCTCATCCCCCTCGTAAAAGACGCTGAATGCGACGTCGTCATCTGCACCCCCTACACCGACTTGGCAACCGCAGTGGAACTGACCCGCGGCACCAACATCAAGGTCGGCGCCGAGAATGTGCATTGGGCGGAAAAAGGCGCTTTCACGGGCGAGATATCCGCAAACATGCTTGTGGAGCTTGGCGTTGAGTACGTCATCATCGGCCACAGCGAGCGTCGTCAGTACTTCGGCGAGACGGATCAGACCGTCAACATGAGGGCAAAGGCGGCTTTGGCGGCGGGATTGAAACCCATCATCTGCGTCGGCGAAACTCTCGAGGAGAGAGAAGCGGGCAAGGTGGAGGAAGTGCTTGTGCGCCAGACCACCGCGGCGTTCGAGGGCATCGAGAAGGAAGCGCTTGACAACATCGTCATCGCCTACGAGCCCGTGTGGGCGATAGGCACCGGCAGGACCGCCACCGCAGAGGTCGCAAACGACACCATCAAGATCATCAGGGACACCATGGCAAAACTGTATTGCCCCAAGTGCGCCGAGAACAGAGTGCGCATCCAATACGGCGGCAGCATGAACGCCAAGAACGCGTCCGAGCTGATGGCGATGGAGCAGATAGACGGCGGCTTGATAGGCGGCGCTTCGCTGAAAGCGGAGGACTTTTCAAAGGTCGTTCATTTTTGATAAGCTATAGCGTATAAATGCAGAAACGGGTGTTTATGCCTGACTTTTGTGCAGGCAATATCCCGTTTTTGCTGTAATAAACATTTTTGAGGATGCGATTATGAGAAAACTCGTTCTTGTGGTAATGGACGGCGTAGGCAAGTCCAAAACGGGGCTGGGCGACGCCGTGACCATGGCAAATACTCCCACGCTGGACAGGTTGATGAAGGAGTGCCCCTTTACATATATAAAGGCGCACGGCACGGCGGTGGGGCTGCCAAGCGACGACGATATGGGCAACAGCGAAGTGGGTCACAACGCGCTGGGCTGCGGACAGGTGTACTCGCAGGGCGCAAAGCTGGTTGAGGAAGCGATAGAGAGCGGCGATATATTCAAGTCCGCCGCTTGGCAACAGCTTAAAAACAACTGCATTGCGCACGGCGGCGCCATGCACTTTATGGGCTTGCTGTCAGACGGCAACGTGCACAGCAACATATCCCACCTGCTTGCGCTCATAAGGCAAGCAAAGGCGGAGGGAATTGCCCGCGTGCGCGTGCATGTTTTGCTTGACGGCAGGGACGTGCCCGCCACCTCCGCGCTGACCTACGTGGCTATGCTGGAAGAGGCGATGGCGCAGCTCAACGACAACGCCTTCGACGCGCGCATTGCCTCGGGCGGCGGACGTATGAAGATAACCATGGACAGGTATTTTGCCAATTGGGACATGGTCAAGGAGGGATTCTATACCCACGTCTACGGGCAAGGCAGGCAATTTGCAAGCGCAAAACAGGCAATAGAGACCTACCGTGAGGAGATCCCCGGCGTCATCGACCAGGATCTGCCCGCGTTTGTGATCGCAAGCGACGGCAAGCCCGTCGGAGCGATGCACGACGGCGACAGCGTGATACTTTACAACTTCCGCGGCGACAGGGCGATAGAGATATCCATGGCGTTTGACAACGCCGACTTCGATAAGTTCGACAGGGGAGCAATGCCCGACGTGCTGTACGCGGGTATGTTACAATACGACGGCGATCTGCACCTGCCCAAGCGCTTTTTGGTGGAGCCGCCCGCGATCAAGTACACGCTAAGCGAGCAACTTGTGGCGCAGGGCATACGCTCCTACGCGGTGTCCGAGACGCAAAAGTACGGGCATGTGACTTATTTCTGGAACGGCAACCGCTCCGAGCGCTTTGATGAGCAGCTTGAAACCTGGGAGGAGGTCCCCAGCGACAAGGTCTCCTTCGACCAGCGCCCCTGGATGAAGGCCGCCGAGGTTACGGACAAGGTGATAGAGGCGATAGAGAGCGAAAAGTACGACTTTATCCGCTGTAACTATCCAAACGGCGACATGGTGGGGCACACCGGCAACCTCGACGCGACCATAATAGGCGTGGAAGCGGTGGACTTGGGGCTGGCGAGATTGATGCCCGTGGTCAAAAAACACGACTACGCGCTGATCGTCACCGCCGACCACGGCAACGCCGACGAGATGCTTGAAAAGAACAAGAAGGGCGTCATCACCGTGCGCACAGCGCATTCGCTCAATCCCGTGCCATTCATCGTGTACAATGCGGATTGCAGCATTGCCGAGGGCGAATTCGGGCTGTCCAACGTGGCGGCGACTGTCACCAAGCTGATGGGCGTGAAGGGCAACGCGCATTGGGACGAGCCCATCGTCAAGATGTAAACAGCCTCCCCACAGGGCGCAATACCAAGCAAAGAAAAATCCCGCGATTGCGGGATTTTTTGATAAAAACAACAGTTTAATGTGTCAAAATATCATGATAAAGCGGTTTTTGAGGCGCTTATGGTGGGGGAATCCTCAGCGGAAATACGAACGTACTCCTTTGTGCTCAGCTTGTAGCGGAAGATGGTGTTTATCGTGCGGATGGCGATGGGGATGAAGATAAGCACCGAGACTGCTTCCGCTATCGGGAACGCCGTCCAGAAGCCCGTAAGCCCCAAGGGGGAGTAGAACGCCAATACGTAGCCCAGCGGAATGAGCAGCCCTATCTGCCTTAATATGGAGATGAGCATTGCCTTGACTCCGTGTCCCACGGCGTTGAACATGGCTATCATTATCACGCCGAAGGCGGCGGGCAGGAATGCCACCGAGCACAGGCGCAAAGCCTCGCTGCCCACGGCAAGTCTCGCGGCGTTGTCGCCGGCGGAGAACAGCTGCATCAGCGGCCCCGGCAGCGTGTGGAATATGATCAGCGCAAAGGTCATATAGCAGAACGCTATCAGCATGGCGAGGCGGAAGGTCTTGTCAAAGCGCTTGCGGTCGCCCGCGCCGTAGTTGTAGCCCATGATGGGGATGCAGCCTTGATTGAGGCCGAATATGGGCATAAACGCGAAGGATTGCAGCTTGAAGTACACGCCAAACGCCCACACCGCCTCCGCAAAGCGGTTGAGGATGACGTTGGCGACCATGTACATCACCGAGCCGATCGAGTTCATAACAACGGTGGGCAGTCCCACGCGCATTATGTCGGCAAGGATGCGCTTTTTCAGCCTGAAGCCGCGCTTGAAGAATATGTCTATGTCCCACTTGCCGCGGCGGATGAATATGACCGCGATGGGCACGCACATCGCGATTATCTGCCCCGCAACGGTCGCTATTGCCGCGCCTATGGAGCCAAGCCCTATCACGCTGATGAAGATGGGGTCAAGCACTATGTTGGTGATCGCGCCCACCAGCTGCGATACCATGGGGATGATCATGTTGCCCATGGATTGCAAGATGCGGTTGAGCATGATCTCTATCATCATGCCGAAGCTGCAGCAGGTGCAGATGCTGAGGTACTTGTAGGACATCTCGTACACCACATGCATGTCCGCCGAGTCGCCCGCCACCGCGCCGCCCAGCGTGTACGCGCGCACAAACGCCTCCGACACAAAGTAGCCGCACGCCGCAAACATCACGCTTGCCGCCAGCGACAGCAGTACGCCCGTCTGCGAGGCGAGGCTTGCGTCCGCATTTTTGCCTTCTCCCAAAAGTCTTGATATAAGCGAGCCGGTGCCCACCG
The DNA here is from genome assembly GCA_947625225.1 of uncultured Clostridia bacterium. Lineage (GTDB taxonomy): Bacteria > Bacillota > Clostridia > Christensenellales > CAG-917 > CAG-475. Next base: position 112,712 of record CANQNQ010000002.1, read on the forward strand.
CAAGGCCTATCGCAAACGCGTTGACCAGCAGTTGCATGGGCAGGGCATAGGACAGCGCCAACACGCCGTTGGCCGCGTCGTAGGCGCCTATAAATATGCTGTCCACGATGTTGTACAGCGCTTGAACAAGCATGGAAAGTATGGCGGGACCGCTCATCTGAAAGATGAGTTTGCCAATGGGCGTTGTGCCAAGTTTGTCCGATTGCAGCGTCTCAGATGCCATGATGTTCCTCTTGATGTCGGAAAATGACGGCTTTTAGTATAAATATTGAGAGGAAAAAAAGCAAATGAATTTGAATGTAAATATATAAAACATATCTCTAATTTTATATGAAACAGTTGCAGAGCAAAAAGGAAATATCAATTTTGAGCGGACCCGTCGGCAGACGCGGGCGTTTCTTCGGAAGGAGTCACCGCTTCGAGGGCGGGAGCGGGCTCAAGCGGCTCGTGACGATAGGACAACTTCAAAAGCAGCGGCGCAAGCAGGGCGGAAAGTATGATGAGGATAAGCACAAAGGGCATTATGCTTGGGTTGATCATGCCGTTTTCCACGCCGCGCTGGGTGCAGACCAGCACCACTTCGGCGCGCACCATCATGCCTATGCCCACGCGCAGGCTGTCCTTAAAGCTGTATTTGCATGCCAGCGCAGTCAATCCGCAGCCCAGCACCTTGCCCAGCAAGCCCACCGCTATAAACGCGAAGCCGAAGCCCACCATAGCGGCGTCTATGCCCGAAAAGTCCGCCGTGATGCCTATGTTTGCAAAGAACACGGGCACGAAGATCATGTAGCTGCTGACTTCCACCTTGCGGTCTATATACTCGTGCTCGCGCACAGTGGATATGATTATTCCCGCCACATAGGCGCCCGTGATGTCCGCAACGCCGAACCACTCCTCGGCGGCGTACGCAAACAGGAAACATATCGCAAAACCGAGTATGGGCAGTCTGCGGGTGTGCGGATGCTTTTTTTCGATGAGGTTCAGCAGGAAGTGTAGCGCAAAGCCCACCACCGCTGCCGCCGCAAAGAAGCCTACCATCTTGCCGATGACAATGCCTATGTTGCTTGCGCCTTCGCCGCCGTTGAGGCTGATGAACAGCGACAGCAGTATGACGCCGATGATGTCGTCAAGTATCGCCGCTTCTATTATGGACGCGCCCACCTTTGTGTTCAGCCTGCCCAGTTCCTTCAGGGCGGCGACGGTGACGCTGACGGACGTGGCGGCAAGTATCGTGCCGTAAAACAGGTTGACTATCGCCTGATGGGAGGTCATGCCCGCAAATCCGCCGTTGAAGGCGGCGGCAACGATAAAGCCCAATCCCAGCGGCAATATAACTCCGCCGAAAGTTATCAGCACCGATGGCAGACCGCAGGACTTGAATTGACGGATGTCCGTCTCAAGACCCGCCGAAAACATGATGAGTATAACGCCTATTTTGGCGAGGAAACTGAGCCCTTCAAGCGTGGACTCCGTAAAAACAGTCTGGTTGGGGATAAGCCTTATAAGCCCCAGCAATATGCCCGCGATCAGCATGCCCACCACCTGCGGCAGTCCCAATCTTTTGCCTACCAACGCGCAAAATTTGGTACTTAACAGTATGAGTGCCAAGGGGAGGAGAATTTCAAAATATTCTATTGCGGAAACTATCTGAGCGGACATACCTGCCTCCGATGGTAGGTTATACTCTTTTTTTTGATGGCAGTCAAGCGATTAAATATCATTGCATATAAAAATATTCCGCACGCTTGGCACGCGTTCGGCGGCAGGGGAAGCGGCGACATATTTCGCCTCGCGCGGCGGTGGACGTCGCGGACGATGCGGCGCAAAAGCGCGCGGCGCGAAGAGCGAAAATATGGATAAAAATGGCGTTTACGCGCGACTTTTGCCCGAAATCAGCCATTTGTTCAAAAATTTTTGCGGTTATATCAAAAGTACAGCCCAAATTGCACGATTGACGTTTGATTTGTTCAAAATGATGTGATAAACATATGGAATTGCAAGATTTTTTGCGGTCAATGGCTGTCAAAAATGTGCTTTGTGGCTGTCTTGAAAGGCTTGAAAGGGGCTAAAACGACGGATTTTCTTGACAACAAAATGTGAACTTGGTAAAATGTTATCCGACAAGATGCTCATAGCATAAAGGAGACTCAGCGTTGAAACTTTTGTCGGAGATATTCAATATCGGCTTTGTCGGCTACGCCACGCTTGTACTGTTTTTGCTTGGCGCGGGATTGACCTTGCTGTGTTGCAAGCGCAATAAGCGTCCCGACAGATCTTCCACGCTGGCGCTACTTGCGCTGTGGGCTATTTTTATTGCGGTGCTTCGCACGGATATGATGACCAATACATTCCTCAACTTGCTCAGAGGGATAGTGGGCTTCGTCGCGATGTACGCAATGTTTGTAATTTATCAGTGCATGAGCTTTGACGCTCATCAGGTCACGCCCGGATATTGCGTAAACCGTTTTGCGGGCGCAGGCGAGACCCTGTCCGCCACGGCGTGCGTTGCGCGCGGCAATGTCGGCCGCGTGACGCGTATGGCAAACGTGGGGCAGCGACTGTTGCAGTGAATTTGTCTTGGCAGGCGCAAGCAGCGCTCGGCGCCGATTTTATGGATTATATTATCATTTTCAATAAATACTAAGTATAAACAATAAGGAGTAAACTATGTCAAAGAAGTTCAAATGCGTCGACTGCGGTACTCTCAATGTGATCGACGTCAACAAAAAGGTTTTGGTGTGCCCCAATTGCGGCAAGAAATATTCGAACAGATTTTACGAGGGAGTGGACAAAGACAACGTCGAACTGACCTTATCCAAGCAAGAGATACAGGGCGGGCTGGAGTTTATAGGTTCCGGCTACAATCCTCAGCTTGAGGAAAATCCCGATCCCGGTTCCATGCTAATCGTGCGCAAGCTGGTCAAGACGTATCCCAAGAGCGACCGCGTGGCGGTGGACAACATCTCATTTTCCGTGCGACCGGGCGAGATATTCGGTTTTTTGGGACAAAACGGCGCGGGCAAATCCACCACTATAAAGTGCCTGACCGGCATACTGCCCTTTGACAGCGGCGAGATAAAGATATGCGGACACGACATAGTCAAGGATCCCATCAAGGCGAAGATGTGCATGGGTTATGTGCCCGACAACCACTCCGTCTACGAGAAGCTGACGGGCAGGGAGTACGTCAACTACGTCGCCGACCTCTACAAGGTCCCCACCGACCTCAGGCGCGAGAGGCTGGACCGCTTTGCAAAGCTGTTCAAGCTGGAATTTGCAATAGACAGGCAGATAAAGTCCTACTCGCACGGCATGAAGCAGAAGATATGCATCATCGCCGCCCTCATACACGAGCCGAAGCTGTGGGTGCTTGACGAGCCCATGATGGGTCTTGACCCGCAGTCAACGGCGGAGATAATCGCGCATATGCGCGAGCATTGCGCAAACGGCAACACGGTGTTCTTCTCCAGCCACAACCTCGACCTCGTCAAGAAGCTGTGCCACAGGGTGGCGATAATCAACGAGGGCAAGATAATAGATATGTTCGACCTTGCGGGCAACGAGCAGAACAAGGCGAATCTGGAGGAGAGATTCTTCCGTCTCACCGGCACATATGAGGACAGGCTGTTTGAGGACTACATCGCGCAGGAGAGCGCGGATATGCGTCCCGCCGCAGTTTTGAACAATAACGACTGAGAGGTGTGCGAATGAAACGCGAATTTTCAATGCGCAGTGTTCACACACTGTTCAAACTTGACCTCCGCTCGCGCTTTGGCTCCGCGCAGAAGCTGAGCGTGAGGCAGAGGATATTGCAGATATTCAACTACCTGCTGTACATTGTGGTATACGGCATACTTGTCGCGGGCATGTATTTCTTGGGTCAGATATTTGTCATGCGCTCCGGCCTTGACGTGGAGTATCTGGTGATAGTGACCACCGCGACCATGTTGCTTGCGACCATTGTGGCGACAAGCACGGTGATAAAAAACCTGTATCAAAGCGGCGACAACGAGATGCTGTTGCGCTTCCCGGTGAGCGGACAGGAGATATTGGTGTCAAAATCCATATATTGCTTTTTGCACAACCTTATCGTGTGCCTGCTTATAATGCTGCCGATGTACATCACCTACGGCGTGGTGATGCAGGCGACGGCTACGGACTATGTGGCGTACGTCATCATAGTGCTGCTCAGTTCCTTCCTGCCGTTTTTCATCGCCAACATAATCGCGGTGCCGGTCATGAAGATAATCAACGCGGTCAAAAACAAGTTTGTGTTGGTGCTGATATTCACCATAATCATTGTGTGCGTGGTGTTCATCGTGTACCTGGTGCTGCTGGGCAACGTGTTGACCTACATGAAGGACAACAACCAGAGCGTATTTTCGGGCGCGATGGTGGCAAGATACAGACAGTTTGCCAACAACGCCTATCCCTTCAAGTGGTATGCGGAGTTTGTGCATTTCTTCTCGGTGATGTGCAACGAGCGCGCAAAGGATTGCGCCAGCGCGACTGTGGTAAACCAGGCGGCGGCTCAGATGGGTCTGCGCTTCCTGTACATCACGGCAATCAACCTTGTGCTTGGCGCGGTGGCTGCGATAATCACAAGCCACGAGTACTATAAGACCATCCTGTACGGCATCGAGACGCAAAAGGCTTCCTTCAAGAAGAAGATGAAGGACAAGAAGCGCAGCGTCTCCCACGCGCTGTTCAAGCGCGAGTTCAGCCTGATACTGAGGAGCTTCAACTACTCCTTCCAATATCTCGCCATGGCATGCGCGGCGCCGGTGATGGTGTTCTTCTGCAACCGCTTGGCGGCTACGATGGGCACGGAGAGCGTCGGCGCGGACATCATGCCCGGACTTACGCTGATGGTCATCATCATATTCATCACCATCACGGTGTCCTTTGCCTCCACGTGCATATCAAGGGAGGGCGATTGCTTCTACCATACCAAGATAATCCCCGTCAGTTTCACCAAGCAGGTGGTCATCAAGTTCTGCCTGTACGCGGTGGTGGCTACGATATCGGTGGCTCTGTGCTGCCTGCTGTCCGGTCTGTATTACACGTCGGAGGAGGGCGGCAAGGTGCTCAGCGCGGTGGATGTCGGCGCGATATTCGGCATATCCGAGCTGCTTGTGCTCAGCCTCACCAGCCTCAGCATAATTTCGGACATCAAGTCGCCCACCTTCAACGTGTCGGGCGACGGCGAGCTGGTCAGCGCCAACAAGAACGTCGCGCTGGCAATGGTGGTCGGCATAGTTGTGGCGATCGCGTACGGCCTGTTCGCGATGATATTCAACTTCCTGCCGCTGACAATAGGTTCGGTAAGCATATCTACTCCGGGGCATATGGAAAACATATATCTGATACTTGCCGCGCTGTCGGGCGCATTGCTGATAGGCAGCGTGTCGGGTCTGTTCATCAACCTCAACAAGAGGTACCTGAACATAGTTCCGTAAGGAGCAAGGAGAATCTTAAACAATGAAAAAAGTAATGGTGGGTATTTTGGTACTCATTCCCGTCATAATACTGTTGGTAATGGCGGCGGTGTCCACCATTGTATCGGTGCAGGCATGGATCGCCGTCGACGACCTTCTTGTGACCTATCGCGGCACGAACGAGGCGGCGGATATGCTTGTCATCGACTACGAAGGCCCGCAAAAGGAATTTGACCTTGGCGACTACGTGGATCTTACCGTGCTTCCCACAAGAGCAAATATGTATACGCTGGAATGGAGCATCGTCGGAGACGTGCAGTGCACGGATCTGGCTTATGCCGCGCGTTACCAGCAATATCTCGACAGTCTTGAAAATCACGAGGAAGACATCGTCCCCGTGGAGCCCGTCGTCACCTTCCTCTCTCCCATAGGCGAGGACGGTCTGTCGGGCAGCAACGGCAAACTGAAGGTCAACAGTTTCTGCCGCTTCACCGTCATGGTCAGGGCTGAGAGCGTGTCGCGCACATTCTCCGTGTCCTTCGAGGGGCATGTGCCAAACGCCATAATGCTTACGGGCGCAAAGGATTCCCTTGGCGTGGGCGAAAGCATGAGGCTGAATGTCACCTACGACCCGCTTGGCAGCGTAGTCAACAACACAAGCTGGACAAGCAGCGATCCGTCCGTCGCGACTGTCGACGCCAACGGCACCCTGACTGCGATATCGGAGGGCAGCGCGGAAATTACAGTGAGCACTTTGCGCGATGACGACAAGGTGGTGACCTCCAACAAATTTGCGATAACCGTGTTCGCTTCCGTAAGCAAATACGGCGACAGGCTGACCACATCCAAGCGCACGGTTTCTCCCGAAGAGCTGGGCCTGAACGTGGAGGATCTGCTGATGGAGCAGTCCGACGGCGTAACTTTGGACGGCGACGGCAAGCTGGTGTTTACCGGCGAAAACGCAACTTTGAAAACCTCAAAAGGCGACTTGAACATCGACTTCTGCGATGAGGACGCCATAGAGATAGACAACGCGGCAAACTACGATCTGGACAGCGGATACGTGTTGGAAGTGGGTCCGCTGAAGCTGGATCTGGGCGTGCGTTGGCAGGACAGACTTAAGAGCGGCGCGCCCGCAGGCGTCGTGTGGACGTCAAGCAATCCGCACATCGCAAGCGTGGACCAAAACGGCGTAGTAACGCCGCTTGGCAACGGCGTTGTCACGATAAGCGCGCAGCTTTCGGCAGGCGCCTCTGCGGCAGCAGATCGACCCACCGTACGGGGGGGGGTATCGGAAAGCATAGCGAGCATAAGGCTGAACGTTCAGCAGAAGCTGGACAGCGTGCTGCTCAGGACGGACGACGCCTCTTTGCAGGTGGGGCTTGCAAGAGAGACCGTGTTCGCCTCCGAAAAATTTGCGGACTTTGCGGCGGGCAATACGCAGCGCGTGCCCAACAGCGCGGACATCCTCGTCAGAGGGGAGCCCAAGAGGGCGGATTACGCTACGGATAGCGATCATGCCGAGGCGGTAAAGGCGTTTTACAACTCCTTCAACTTCGAGGTGATAGAGGGCGGACAGTTTGCCGCATTCTCGGACATCGCGACCCCCAACAGGCTGTACTTCGACAGCGCGGCGCTCGAGGGCAAGGGCAAGCAGACGCTCACGATCAAGGTCACCGCAAAGTTCCCCAAGTACGAGACGGAAGAGGCGCTGAAGATGACCACCGCATATGTGCACATCAGGTGCGTATACGGTGTGGAGGCGCAAAACTACGAGCAAGTGAAGGCTGCAACCGTCATACAGAGAGAGTACTCCGAGCGCGAGGGCAACTTCCTGCCCGAAAAGCTGGTGTTTGAGTCCGCGCCCAATCCCAAGGACAACAAGACTGTCAAGGTGTACGACGGCGTCGAGATAATCAACAACTACGCAATATGCCTTGTGGGCGACGTCGTGTATCCCGAAGGTATGGTGATACAGTACGACGACCTCATCTACCTGTTCGGCGACTTTTACGGCAACGGACACATGGTCTGGAGTCAAGCCACGCTGTCAGATGGATTGACAAGCTGTTATTGGGACGCCAACCTGCTCACAATGGGCAGAGGCGGACTGATGATAAGCAACGCCACTGTGCGCGCTCACGTGTTGCAGGACGGCACCCTTACAGAGGACAACGTCGATTATATCAAGATCAGCGGTATCAATATAGAAACCTACGGCGACGGGTCGGCGCACAACGAGGGGTATAAGCACCTCAACAACGACCGCATAGAGTTCTGCATATTGGAAAACGCGCACACCGCCATACGTCCGGTCAACGCCAGCTATACGGTGGACGGCAGCATACTGCGCAACTGCACCTCATGCGCCATATACAACTCCGAGGGCGTGGAGGATCACAGCGACGCAATATATCTGCTGCATGTCGAAGCGACCCTCAACAACCTCATCGCGTCCAACAATATGGGCACGTCGTTCGGATTCTCCTATCAAAGAGTTACTTTGAAGAACGACCAGTCTCCCAGATTCGGCGCGACCAAGCAAGAGAGCGAGCAGTGGTATCAGGAGAACGTTGCGGACAAAGGTTACACGGGCAAGATAAAGCAGACGGGCTTTCTTGATATATACAATTGGATGAACGTCAACGGCGCCAAGCTGATAAGGACGGGCATGTCCGAAGTGGACAACGTCATTGCCACGCTGGGCGGCGATATGCTTAAATACTGCGACGCGTTTGATGACGCGAGGTATATGTATAACGATGATTATTACTACCACCTCGGCTTCTTCGTAAGCGGCATAAGCACGGGACAGGGCATCTTTGACGAGGCGATATACCTTGAGACTACGTTTGAGGACAACCGCTTCATATGCAAGTACGCCCGCGACCTGGTGGATGAAAACGGCGAACCGCGCGTTCCGTCCGGCTCGCAATATGCGGGCGCAAGGGTGGCGGCGAGGCTGCTGGGCAACATGTCCATATGGCTGTACGGCTACAACAATCAATCCACGCTGACGCCGGCGTCATCTTACACGGTAAACGCCAAGCTGATAAACCATCTGCACGGCGAAGAGTAAAAACATAACCCAAAATACTTGCGTTTATAATCAACCAGATTCGGGAGTTAGCTATGAAAAAAGTTATGATAGGGATATTGATCATCATACCCATCGTGATCGTGCTTGTGGTGGCGGCTGTCTCGCAGATAGTCTCCATGCAGGCATGGATCGCAGTCGATGATTTTTCCATAAAGGCAAAGGGCAGCGAAGAGCCGTTTGAAAGGCTGGATATCAAGTGGTCGGAAGGCGAGATACTGGATATAACCGAATATATCGACATCGATATAATGCCCACAAGGGCAAACGCTTACACCATTCAGTACACCGTCGTGGGCGACGTGGAATACTTCAATCACGGCTATGAGCAGGCGTATATCGACTACATAAACGGCGATAGCGACGCCTATACGGAGCCGGGAGCATACGCCATCGTCGATAGCGGCGAGGCAAACGTCAACAACGTCAACACTACGGGCAAATTCAAGATAAACACCGTCTGCGCGTTCAGCGTGGGCGTCGTTATCGAGCATTTGCAAAAGACCATCTGGGTGCAGGCTACGGGCGAAGTGCCCGACAAGGCGGAGCTGAATGTGCTTAAGGGCGATACCGAGCTGACTGTGGGCGAAAGCGCCATATTGGAGGCTTCCTACGATCCGCCCATCAACGACGCAAAGAGGACTCAGTGGATAAGCAGCGATCCCTCCGTCGCCACTGTTGATGGCGGCGTGGTCAAGGCATTGGCGCCGGGCACGGCGGATATAACCGTGTACTCCTACTTCGAGGACTCCGAGGGCGAGGAGCACAACGTCATGAGCGAACCGCTTACCATCACCGTAAAGGCGGGCGCAAGCGCCAAATTCGGCAACAGCCTCACCACCAGCAGAAACTCCGTCACGCTTGAGGAGTTGGGCATAAGCGCCGCCGACATAGATATCGCGGGCAGCGAAGGCGTGCAGATAGAGGGCAACACCGTCACGTTTACCGCACAAACCGCCACATTAAAGACCTCAAACGGCACGCTCAACGTCGAGAAGTGCGAGCAGGAGGACATCGCCATATCCGGCGCGGAGCTTTACGGCTACGACGAGGATAGCGAGAGGAACTACGTGCTGGGCATCGATGAGGAGCCGCTTAAACTCTCCGTTGTGTGGAGGGATCAGCTGAAGGCCGACAGTCCCGCGCAGCTTGTGTGGCAGTCCGACAACGAGCAGGTCGCCACAGTCAACGGCGACGGCATTGTCACAACGGTAGGCAGCGGAATTGTCACCATCTCCGCCAAAATAGCAAGCGCGGCGCGCGCCGCGGACAGCGTGGCTTCCGTCAGACTCAACGTGCGCAAAAAGGTGAGCGTGTTGCTGCTCAAGACCACCGAGGCAAGCCTCGCTATAGGTCTTGCAAGGGAGACCGTGTTTGCCACCAACAAGTACAACGACGCTATGGAAGTGGTGGAAAACACCGTCGCCGTCGAGTTGATGGATGCACCCGCGGACGCCGCAGGACAGCAGAAATTTTATGAGGATTACGCATTCTCCGTGATAGATGGCGGCGAGTACGCCTACTTCGAGGACGGCAGCAATGTGATGCACTTTACAAACAAGGATGGCGTGTACGCGCTGGAGGGCAAGGAGAAACAGATCATCACCGTGGAAGTGCGCGCTAAGTATCCCAAATCCTACCTTTACACCCGCGATTACGTCAAGACGGTGAAGCTGAGCGTTGTGTACGGCATAAGCGTGGTCAACATAGACCAGCTGCGCGCCGCGGCGAACGCACAGGACGAATATATGCGCCGCGAGGGCAACTTCATCCCCGAAAGCACGGAGCTTATCGCTTCCCTCAACGGCAACAACTACTACATCAAACACGCCGAAACAAGCAGCGCCCAATTGGCGATAGTGCTGGACGCGGACTGCGCATTCAAGGTGGGCGAGACGCACAGCGCCAACCCCATAAACAACTTTAAGGGCGACGTGTACGGCAACTCACATATGATAAGCTCCACCACCGCCAACTGCAACTGGAGTTACGGCATGATAGGCGTAGGCACCAGCGGCGTCACGCTAAGCAACGTTATCATCAGATCCAACGAGGTGCCCGAGGACGGCGTCATCGACGCTGAGGAAGCGATAACTTTCGGCGGCACGCCGCTATGGTTTGGCGTAACGCGCAACAGTGACGACAAGCAACCCATCCACATGACCGACAACAGGGTAGAGTATACCATTGTGGAAAACGGCGGTTTCGGCATACGTTGTTACAACTCCGACACCACCTTTGACGGCTGTGTGATGCGCAACACAAAGAGCAGCGGCGTGTACTGCCCGCAACACATCGTCAATCCCGTCGACCCCACCGACTCCAGTAAGAGAATATTTACCGAAGGCTACGTGCAGTACAATCATATTGAGATGCACAACGTGACGTCTTCAAACATGTTGGGCTTCTTTGGCAACTGCAACTACGAGGAAGTGACGTGGATATACGACGAGGCGGCAAAGGACGGACACTACAACCGCTTCTACGAGGACGACGCGCGCAACGCGGAGTTTTACGTGCAGAACTTTGTGGACAAGGGCTACGGCTATCAGTTTGACCAGACGGGATTCCTGAACATCTACAACTGGCAGAACGCCGCCAACGCGAGACTCATAGAGCTGCAGAAAGAGGAATACAACCAGATGATCCAGACGCTGATCGAGCCCATCCTCAAAGGCAACGATTTCTTCAAAGACGTGCTGTATGAGTACAACGACGAGATATGGTTCCACATGGGCTTCTTTGTCAGCGGCATAATGATGAGGGGCAACCTGTTCATCTACGAGGAGCCGACCTATCCCACGATGAACATGGAGGACAAGAGCTTCTACTCGCTGTACGCCAAAGAGTTGGTGCCCAGAAAGGGACTTGGACTCACTTCCGTCGCGGAGCAGTTGATATCCAGTCTGGAGTTCAGGATATACGGCTACGACGGCACGTCAAAGCTGACGCCCGCCTCGACCTACACCCTCGACTACGACTTCATCAACAGCCTGCACAGCGAAGGCTGAGCAAACAAAAGTAATTTTTGCCCGTCGTGAGCAATTGCGGCGGGTATTTTTTTTATATGTTGAAAATGCGGCGGCGAGATGTTATAATTATATAAATACAACGATTTACGGATAGCTTTACCGTACGGAGGATAAATATGGGCGATCTGGGACTTGTCCTGGAAGGAGGAGGCGTCAAGGGCGCGTTCGAGGCGGGCGTGCTTAAAACGCTGGACGACAACGGCATACGCTTTGCGGGCGTGACGGGCACGTCCATCGGCGCGGTCAACGGCGCGCTGTACGCGCAGGGCGGCGTGGAGGATATGCTTAATATGTGGAGGCATATAACCACAGGCTCCATACTCAATTTTGACGACGAGGTGCTCTTGCAACTCAAAAATCACGACCTCACGCTTGACACAATAGTGTACGTGGGCAAAAAAGTGCTGAAATTGCGCACACTGTTAAAGCAGTCCGGGCAGAAGGCGGAGAGGTTTTTGAGGCAGTTTGTGGACGAGGACAAGCTGAGGAACAGCGGCGTAATGTACGGGCTTGTCACCTACAACCTCAGCAACTTCAAACCCATCGAGACCATGAGCGAGGATATCGAGGAAGGGCGCCTTGTGGACTTCATCGTTGCAAGCGCAACTTATCCGCTGTTTCCGCCAAAGGTCATCGAGGGCAAACGCTATATAGACGGCGGCGTGTACGACAACATGCCCATCGGCTTGCTCGCCTCGCGCGGATTTGATCGCATAGTCACCGTGCGCACCAACCTTCCCGACAAGCACGGGCGCAGGGCGGACAAAATATCCCACGACGGCGCGGAGGTGTTCTACATACTTCCGCCTGAGCCGCTTGGCCCCGCAATGGCGTTTTCATCAGACAACGCGCGGCGCATGTACGGCCTTGGGATCGAGGCGGCACGGCGCGCGCTGGACGAGGGACTTGAGCAGTTCATTTTGCAATAAAACAACTTTATACGGTGGTTTATGGCAACTAAAATATTGTTATTGGATTCCAACAGCCTTATGCATCGCGCATATCACGCGCTGCCCAACCTCAAGACCACAAAGGGGCTTTATACGGGGGCTATTTTCGGATTTCTCAACATTTTGCTGCGCCTCATCAAGGAGCAGCGCCCCACGCATATCGCCGCCGCGTTCGACCTGCACGGGCCCACCTTCCGCCACAAGATGTACGACGGTTACAAGGCGACGCGCAAGCCTATGGACGAGGAACTGCGCCAACAGGTGGAGCCGCTTAAAGAACTGATCACGGATATGGGCATCAAAATCGTCAGCATGCAGGGCTACGAGGGCGACGACATCCTGGGCACGCTGGCAAAGCGCTTCAACGAGGAGTGCATAATCGTCACCGGGGACCGCGACAGCTTCCAGCTGGTCAGCCCCACCACCAAGGTGTTCTGGACAAAGCGCGGCGTGACGGAGATAGAAGTGTACGACGAGGCGCGCCTGCTTGAGGACGGCTTCACCACCTCGCAATATATAGACTACAAGGCGTTGCGCGGCGATACGTCCGACAACATCCCGGGCATTCCCGGCGTGGGAGAAAAGACCGCCAAGCAGCTTATAGAACAGTTCGGTTCGCTGGACAGCGTGCTTCAAAACGCGGGCAACATAAAGGGCAAATTGGGCGAGACCATCGCCACCCACCGCGACATTGCGCTGCTCAGCCGCCGGCTTGCCGTCATAGATACGGACGTGCCCGTGGAATGTACGCTTGCCGATATCGCATTCACGCCCGTCTACCACGCGTCCGTAAAACAAAAACTTGCCGAGCTTGAAATAACCTCTCTCGCCGCGCGCATGCAGTTCGAGGAGGGGACCGCAACGCCCGAAGTCAGGACATTGGACAAAAAAGTCGTGGAGCTTGACAGCGCGGACGCTATGCGCAAGGCGCTGGACGGCGCGGAGACGTTCGCCCTGTACACGGACGCGGAGATACGCTTTGCCACCGACGCGGGCACGGAGTACGTCGTCAAATGCGCCGAGGACTTGTTCAGCACGGGCCTGACCTTTGACGAGGGCATCGCCGTAATACGCGAGCAGGCGGCAAAAAGGAAACTTATTTGCTACGACTATAAGAGCCTGTCCAAGCAGTACGACATAGAGGCGGCGGAGTTTTTCGACGTGATGATCGCCGCACATCTCGCGCGCGAGAGCGCCCCCATAAAGAGCGTGGAGCAGGTGCTGGGCGCCGACGGCTACGAAACGGGCGCTGCGGAACTGTTTGCCGAAAGCGAGCAATTGAAGCTGCAATTGACGCAAAAAGGACTTGACAAACTGTTTTACGACATTGAACAGCCGCTTTGCGTCGTTTTGCGCAAGATGGAGGAGCGCGGCGTGCGCGTATCCGTCGAGGCGTTGAAGCAGACGGAGGAGAAGTACCGCGCCATCATAGACGACCTCGAAAAACAGATATACGCGCTTGCGGGTTGTACGTTCAACATAGCCTCGCCAAAACAGCTGGGCGAGGTGCTGTTCGACAAGCTTGGGCTGACACTCACCAAGAGGACAAAGACGGGCTACTCCGTCAGCGACGACGTGCTGGAAAGTTTGCAAAACAGGCATCCCATCGTGGGGCTTGTGCGCGAGTACAGACATTATACCAAACTGCAATCCACATATGTTGTGGGGCTGCAGCCGCTTGTCAACAGGGGGCGCATACACACTGTGTACAACCAGTGCGTCACCTCCACTGGCAGGCTGTCCTCCACCAATCCCAATCTGCAGAACCTGCCCACCCGCAGCGAGGAGGCAAAGGACGTCAAACGCGCGTTTTTGCCATCCGAGGGCAATATGCTGGTGTCGGCGGACTATTCGCAGATAGAGCTGAGGCTGCTTGCGCATATGAGCGAGGACGACCAGCTGATAGACGCATTCAACAATGATATAGATATCCACGCCGTCACCGCGTCGCAGATATTGGGCATCCCAGTGGAACAGGTCACCGCGGCGCAACGCAGGGACGCAAAGGCGGTCAACTTCGGCATAATTTACGGCATAAGCGGATTCGGGCTTGCCGAAAACCTGTCCATACCCAGATACAAGGCGACGGAATTTATTGACAACTACTTTTTTAACCATCCCAAGGTCAGGCAATTTATGGACGCGTGCGTGACGGACGCGCGCGAGCGCGGGTATGCTCTCACGCTGTTTGGCAGGCGGCGCAATCTCAGCGACCTCAAATCATCCAATTACAACATCCGCACCGCGGCGGAGCGCATGGCAATGAACACGCCCCTTCAGGGCACCGCGGCGGACATCATCAAGCTGGCTATGCTAGGCGTGGAAAAGAGGCTGGAGGGCATGAAGTCCAAGATGATATTGCAGATCCACGACGAGCTTATAATAGATACCGCGCCCGACGAGATGGAACAGGTCAAGCGGCTGCTGAGCGAAGAGATGCAAAACGCCGCCAAACTGCGCGTCCCCCTCATCGCGGAGGCGACCTGCGCGGAAAATTGGAGTTTGCTTAAATAGGAGAGTTATGAGGATCGCTATAGTCGGTGGAATAGGCAGCGGCAAAAGTACGGCGCTCAAAGTCGCAAAACGACTGGGCTTTGCCACGCTCAGCGCGGACGAGGTGAACGCGCGCATGCTTGAGGACGAGGACTATACGGCAAGGCTTATTGAGGCTTTTCCCGCTGCGCAGACGGACGGTAAACTTGACAAAGCGAAGCTGGCAAAACTGGTGTTTTCGCACAAAAAGCAACTTGAAAAGCTAAATTCGATAGCTCATCCCATCATTTTGCAAAAAATCGCGCAATTTCCTTACGATACGGCGGTGGTGGAAATGCCCGTGATAATCGAGTGCGCCGCGCAGGATATGTTTGACGAGATATTGCTTGTGCGCACGCCATTGATCAGGCGTATAAAGTTTTTGCGGGGCAGGGGGATGAGGCTTTTTGACGCGCTAAGGCGCATAAAAAGCCAGCCGCCCACGCGCTTGCTGGAGGGCGTCGCCACTGTTGTTGTGGACAACGACGGGGATATTGCCGCGCTTGAAAAGAATGTGGAGGATATTCTTAAGGACATGCGCGCAGGAGATGTCAAGTGAAAATCCATAAAAATTGTGCAAAATTTGTAAAAAAATAATAGTAAAAACGCTTGCGTAGAATTTTGAAAAGGCGTAGTATATAATGCACGGCGCGCGAAAAGCGCCTAGATGGAGGGGGAATTATGATAACCAACAAAAACATTGTGCTTACCGGCGCAAACAGCGGCATTGGGCTTGAAACGCTCAAGTTGCTTGTAAAGGGCGACAACAAGATCCTTGCGGTGGACCTCAAAACCGACAAGATAGAGGCGTTTGACAGCGCGAAGGTCATCCCCATGGTTTGCGACGTTTCCACAAAGGAAAACGTGGATCTTATATTCGCGACCGCCATCGAGAAGCTGGGCTCCATAGACATCTTCTACGCCAACGCGGGCTTCCCGTACTACGAGAGGGTGAACTATGTGGATTGGGATCGCATCGACAACATCTTCAAGGTCAATGTGTATTCGCCCATCTATACCTATCAGAAGTACCTCGAGTACCTGGGCGGCAGAGAGGGTCAGTTGGCGATCACCGTGTCCGCAATTGGCAAGATGGCAATGCCCGGTTACGCTCTGTATTCGGCAAGCAAATTTGCGATGAACGGCTTTCAGGAAGGTATCCGCCGCGAGATGCCCAAAAATCTCAAGCTGACCTGCCTGTATCCCGTCGCCACGGACACCGGATTTTTCGCGAAGGCGGTGGAGGGCAAATCCAAGCCCATCACCCAGAGACCTTTCCCCGTCCAGAAGCCTGCGCACGTCGCAAAGTGCATGGTGAAGGGCATTGAGAAGAAGCGCAAGACGGTCAACCCCTGCAAGCTGTTCTCCTTCGCGCGCGTTCTGTTTGCAATATGCCCGCCCATCAAGTATCTGTATTGGAAATTGGAGTACAACAAACTGCTTCGCTACGAGAAGTGAAGCCGCGTGCCGACCGCTTTTTGTCGGTATAGCATTTCAACCTGTCCGCCAAGTTGGCGGACCATTGCGCGGCATACGCCGCAACAGCCTAAAACAACTTGACGCGTGCATCGGCGCCTTAAGCCTTGCGTCCGCCTTAGCGTGGGACGCAAAGTTTTTGCGGCGCAAATTTTTGCGACCGCTCTTTTAAGGGGGCGTGCGCGCGGCAAAATACGCTCGGCAAGGGCCGCGGATATGGTATGTCCACGGACAGCACAGTGACATATTGAAGGAGCAATTTTATGAAAAAGGTACAAAAAACGCTTTTTGGCTTTGACTTCAACAGGTCCCAGATGGACAGGACGCTTTTTGTCGTATGCAAAAAGCCGCTTTGCGCGCCCTCTACGTTCAAGGGCGCAGGGGACAATATGGCATAGTTTCGTGGATATCGGTCTTTTTTTGAAAGGCGGATCCATGGTCCGTCTTTTTTTGTCGCATTTTTAGCGACAAAAAGCCCGCGTCCGCGCGCTATAACAAGTATACGCAAAAGACAAACCGGCGTAGATATATGAAAAACATCAATTCACATAAGACTTGAAGTACGTATGAAGAGATGTATCTGCGCCGAAAGTACAAAAGACAAATTCTGGAATCTTGAAACAAAAAAAATAATTTTGGAGGCGAAGTAAAGGAGACAAAACTATGACAATTTTGCAACAAAGATGTGTAGAGAAGTATTTCGAATTCACGCTGCTCAGCCGTGAGTTCGACAGCGACAAAAAACGCAGCCTGTTCAAGCTGCTCTCGGAGACGTATATGCTTGACGGCACGGAGCTGTTTTCAATGTGCGAGGACAAGACCGTAGCTGCCGTCACCGACGAGGAAAAGTTTAAGCGGTTGAAAAGGCTGGATCAGTTTTTCAAAGAGGAGCGCGCGGGGGAGCGCATGCCCAAGGACGTCATGGAGATCGTGGACGCCAAGGGCAGGGCGCTGTACGCGTTGCGCGACGCGGGCGTCCTCGAAGAGGGTATGGAGTCGACCGACCGCGACCGCGTGGGCAAGCTGATGCGCGCGGCGGACGACGGCAGGATCACAGCGATGTTTATGGCGGCGGTGCTCAACATGGAGGGCTACCTTGCGCCGCAAAATGTCGACATGGGGCGCAAATTTTTGGACAGATTGTCCCGTTGGCCCAATGCGGACGGGCTGCTTTTGAGCCTGCGCTACGGCGCGCACAACGTCAAGGAGGATATGTCCAAGCTGTACACGGCAACCTACGGGCTGTCCGAGGCGTTTATATACGCCGCCGCAAAAAAGAGGTACGGCGTCAGCGCCGACGTTCCGGACGCCAATATGCAGATACTCAAAAAGGCCATCGGCAAGGGCGACCTCGCAAGGCAGGATACCTACCGCTCGCAGCTTGCGCGCATAGCGTTCAGCGAGGTGTTGGCGGACAAAGACAAGCACAAGGCACTGTTTTCGTCCGACGGCGAGTTTGTCAAGGCGGTGAGTTCGCTGCCCCTAAAGCTGTCCGCAAAGGCAACTGCGCCCGCGCTTGGCGACATAGTCACGCCTCTGGGCAGAAAGGCGGAGCAGGCAAAGGTGCGCAAAGTCGCCTCATCGATAGCGGTGACGGCGGCGGACAAGGTGTGCTTCCGCTGCGACGATATGTATGTGCTCAGGGCGTATATGCAGGCGATCGAGGACGCCGCGAGCGGGTGTAACGTCAAATGTTTCAAGCTGGAGGACATCGCGGCCAAGTTGGCGGAACCCTCCGAGATGAACGTGCTGTTGCGCGCCGTCGACGAGTGCAAGCCCAACTTGTTCCTCATCGAGATAGCGCCCACCTTGGGCAGGGCTGAGGTGGAAGCGCTCAAAGACGTGCTTGACGACAGCAAGCGCGCGCATTTTTCGGTGGCGCCCTGCAATGTGGAGCTGGACTTGTCCGGCGTGACGTTTGTGCTGTTCTGTCACGGATCCGCCGTCAAGTATCTGCAATCGGGCATATTCGCCGTACGGCTTGCCGAGGTAAGCGAGGCGGAAAGGCAAAAGGTGTTGGGGGACGCTATATCCTCCGAGGAGGCAAAGTGGGGAGTCAGCTTTGACGACGGAGCCGCGCAGAGGTTGGGCATGATAGATATTATCGACGCGCTGCGCGTTGTGAGCCTCGCGGCGCAACAGGCATATTTTGAGGACGCCCGCAGCATAACGGGCGAGGCCGTAAGCGATTGCTGCACGGCAATGTTCGGCACAAAATCGTTCGGATTCGGAAGGGGGTGAGAAAAGGCATGGAACAGAAAGAACTTGTAAAAGATTACGAAAATATGCAACTCAGGTCATATAAAGACGACGGAAACATGAAGGCTGTGTGGTTTGACGAGCTGTCCGGGCTAAAGGTGGACGGCGTACTAAAGGCAAACTTCTATGTTGACGGCAGACTGCGCCAGATATACTCGCAGCAGGACAGCCACAGCGTGGTGGTGGCGGCGACGGGCATGGGCAAGACCACCCAGTTGGTGATACCCACGATCTTTTCGTTTGCCTCGCAGAAGCTCAAAAAGAGCATATTTGTGTCCGACCCCAAGGGGGAGGTGCGCAAGTGGACGGAGGGCAAGCTGAAAAAGGAGGGCTACAAGGTGATATGCTTTGACTTCCGCGACCCGCAGAACAGTGCGTATTGGAACCCGCTGACTCCCATCTTCCGCAAGTACCAAAAAGCCATGAAATTGGAGGATGAGGTGGAACTTTTGCAAACTCCCGACGGTCCGAGGAACAAGTTTATCGGCAAGATATACACCGACCAGAAAAAGCTGGATCACGACATCGGGCGCATGCGCCGCATAATCCTTGAGGACGTGGGCACGGACATAGACAGGATGGCGCTTATAGTCGCGCCCGGCACCGGCGCGGCGGACGACAAGATGTGGGAGGACGGCGCGCGCGACATCATAAAGGCGTTTTTGTGGGCTATGCTGGAGGACAGCCACCCCAGGACCGCCCATTCGCAGCAGCTGATCACCGAAAACACCTACTCGTTTGCCACCATGATCAAGTTGGCAAACTCCATTGTGTGCTCCGAGGAGGACTACATGCGCTTTGACGGCGGCTATTTCAGCATGAGGGCGCGCAAACACCCCGACTCCAGGGCGTGCTACTACGCCGCCAACGTGCTGATCGGCCCCGCAAAGAACACCAGAGCGAGCTATCTCAGCGTGTTCGACGTGCAGATAAACGTTTTTAAGGAGAGCGCCACCAAACTTGTCACTTCCTGCAACTCATTCGACTTTGCCGACCTCAACGACGGACCGGTCGCAATATTTGTAAATTATAGGGATGAGGTCAAGTTAAACTACGAACTCATATCCCTGTTTGTGCAGAGCCTGTACATACACCTCATCGGCGAGGCGAACAAGACGGAGAACGGAAGGCTGGAGAGGCCGTGGTACTTTTTGCTTGACGAATTCGGCAATTTTCCGCGCATGGCGGACTTTGACACGGTCATCAGCGCGTGCCGCGGGCGCAACATCTATTTCAGCCTCATCATACAAAGCTACGCGCAGCTGGAGGGCGTGTACGGCAAAAACACGGCGGATATCATAAAGGACAACCTCAACGTCCACATCTTTATGGGCAGCAACAACCCTCAGACCCTGGCGGAGTTTTCCAACGAGTGCGGCAAATATACCCGCATCTCGCCGCTCAGCGCGCTCAACGGCAACAAGGAGGTCATCAACAACTACCAATTCGAAACTATCCCGCTGATGCCCATCAGCAAACTCAGCAAGTTCGACGAGGGCGAGTGTATAGTGACCGAGGCAAATTCGGGCTACGTCATGTGGTCGAGGCTGGAGAGGTGCTACAAGTGCAAGGAGTTTACGCCCATCCCGGTCAAGCGCGCGCCGCAGACAAAAATCGACATCTTCGACGACAAGTACGACTATACGTACAACATCAGGCTGTGAGAGAGGAGGAAATATGGCAATACGTTTTATCGACGCGGCAAAATTTTTGAGCGACAAGGAAGTCATCACCGTGCCTCAGCTGCAGGTCATCTTCAAGGAAAGCTACTTCGCAGCGCGTCGGCTGATGACCACCCTCGAGGAAAAGGGTGTGTACAAGTACGCCGGCGGGCTTGAGTACAAGATGGTCGAGGGCGCCTTGGACAAGTATCTCAAAGAGGAGGAATCCGAGGAGGAAAAATTGCGCCAACACATCGTCAAATTGCGCGAGAGCATTCAAAAACACTCCACATACAACGAGGAGGAGGATGAGCGCCTCAAAAAGAAGGGGCTCACCCGCGAGGAGCGCAAAATCGTCGGCACTTACTCAAGCATGGGGCTTGACGTGCGCGAGGTCATCGACGCGCTGGACATTGCGTACCAGTACGACATGATGGGCAAGCGCTTTGGCACTATGGCGATACAGATGCACCTCGGGGTCAGCTTTGCCAAGGCGGCAAGGCTGCACGACGCGCTGATGACAAGCGGAAAATTGATGTTGGATCCAAGCAAGCCCACCTTCACAAAGGTGTGCGTAACGGAAGAAGAGTTGGATAAACTTAAAAAGTTGAAGAGCAAACTGTAAAATTTTTGATGATGGCGGCTGTCATATAAACGCGTATGGCAGCCGCTTTTTTTGCTAAAAATCAAATTTTGTAAAAACACGTATCGTATTGTAAAATGGCAATTTTGAGCGTTCAGACGGAAATATCGGGATATTTTGATTTTTGAAAATACGATAAGTGTATCTATTTGTACACGTATCGTGTACAAATCGCGCGCAGTGACGAGGCGCGGGATCCCTGCCGGCGAACAAAAACGCCGATATGTGATTTACCTACTCATATGTTTGACTTAAACCGTTTGACTTGCTATAATGGTATAAACCGTTTGAGGTGGCGTATGATTTCGGATGAATTGAAACAGACCGAGCAGGAACTCAAAAAAGAGGTCGACAGCGTAAAGACCAAATTTATGAGTATGGGTAAGGTGAAGATGGCGCTTCTTGCCTTACTCGCAGTTTGCACGGCGCTGACGTTTATATTTTATAACAAGCTGTTTGGCGAAAATAATGTGTTTGAAATATACAACGGCGATTCAAAATTTGTCAGCGACCTGTGCGAGATCATGCCACGCCTCATCCGCAGCGTACAGATAGTCACCATCGCGCTCATCGTCATCACGGTGCTGCTTTGGAGCGTCAAGCACGTGTTTCGCAAGACGCCGCGCGGCATCACGGTGGGCGGGCTTATATGCAGCCTCATCCGCTGGGTGACGGCGATAGTGCTTGTCATAGTGGTGCTCGCCGTGTGGGGAGTGGATACCACGGCTATAATAGCAAGCGCGGGAGTGCTGACGCTGGTCATAGGCCTTGGCTTGCAGTCGCTCATCGCGGACGTTGTGGCGGGATTGTTTATAATCTTTGAAAACGAATTCAACGTGGGAGACATTATAACCGTGGACGGCTTCCGCGGCACGGTGGTGTCAATAGGCATACGCACGACAAAGCTGGAGCAGCTTGGCAACATCAAGATATTAAACAACAGCGCCATCCACGGCGTGCTCAATCAGACCATTATGCCCTCAACGGTGTTCTCCTACGTCAGCATAAGCTACAGCGAGGATCTGTCGAGGGTGGAGAGCATCATCAAGGAACATTTGCCGGAGATAAAGATAGACGGCACCGTCAGCGACATCGTTTACGACGGCGTGACGGAGTTGGGTGCGTCGGGTGTGACGGTTAGATTTTCAACGCAGTGCCACGAGTCCATCATCTACGACGTACAGCGCGCGCTCAACGCCAAGATAAAGACCATGTTCGATCAAAACGGCATCGAGATACCCTTCAATCAGATCGTCGTTCACGCGGCGGAGGTGGCTCAAAAGCCTGCACAGATCCCCGCAGCGGCGGAAGAGGACGTACAAAAATCCGAAAAAGAGAGCGTGTAAACCGCTCAAAAGACACACTTTATATGCGGATATTGCGCATATTGTGCAAAGATAAATAAAAATTAAGACAATTTGATATTGACAGAGAGTGGCAAAGGTAGTACTCTTTGCCCAAACAGTGCTCTTTTGAGATAGTCAAAAAAAGTCATCGGAGGACTTGATATGACTCACTACGAATATAGGACGCAGAACACCTGCTCCCGTCTCATCACGCTGGATCTTGACGGTGACATAGTGCACAACGTCAAGTTTTACGGCGGTTGTGACGGGAACCTCAAGGCGATCCCCAGATTGGTCGAGGGCATGAGCGTGGACGAGGTGGTAAACAAGATCGGCGGCGTGTGCTGCGGCAGCAAGGGCACCTCATGCGGCGACCAGCTGGCAAGGGCGGTGCAGGCGGCGTATGAACAGGAGAGAAACTCCTAAAAAACGGGCGAATTTGCGATACAGGTCGCAATTTTGCATAAATTTAAGGGTTTTTGCGTAAGAGGAAAAAACAAGGCGACATAAAATATACGCAAGACCGGCCGGCAGAAACGACATAATTTGCAGGCAACAAAAACCCGGAAGGTGGATATGAACAACAAACAAAACGATCAACACAATTTTGACTCACTCAAGCTGGACAATCAGATCTGTTTCCCGCTTTACGCGTGCTCGCGCGAGGTCATCAAGCTTTATCATCCCTATCTTGATGAGCTTGGCCTCACCTACACGCAGTACCTTGTGATGATGGTGCTGTGGGAGCACAAGCGCATAGGCGTGAAAGAGCTTGGCAGCAAACTGTTCCTGGATTCCGGAACGCTGACTCCCGTGCTGAAAAGCTTGGAGGCAAAGGGACTGCTGGTGCGTGCGCGCTGCAGAGACGACGAGCGCATGGTCAACGTCGCGCTCACCGAGCAGGGCGACGATATGAAGGAAGCCGCGCTTAAGGTCCCGACGGGTATGTCTCAAAGCATATCCTTTGACGAGGAAGACGGGACGCAACTGTACAAGCTGCTCTACAAATTGCTTGACGCGCTGTCCGACGGCAAACGCGCTTGACAAATTTGCGGATTCG
This sequence comes from uncultured Clostridia bacterium, assembly GCA_947625225.1. Lineage (GTDB taxonomy): Bacteria > Bacillota > Clostridia > Christensenellales > CAG-917 > CAG-475. Next base: position 136,206 of record CANQNQ010000002.1, read on the forward strand.
GGGCTTGAAAAAAACTTTGGCGTATAGTATAATCATATTATAAATATTGAATCAGAGGAATTTTATGGGCAAACTTCAAAAACTTATAGACAACAAGGCCCACAGCGCCGATTTTATCTGCAATGAGATCTCGCACATTTGCTCCACCATGCCAAAACGCCCTCCCGGAAGCGAAGGCGAACTGATGGCGTGTCAATATATGGCGGACTTTATGAAGAACGAGTGCGGTGCGGAGCGCGCCGACGTGGAGTCATTTGAGGAAAATCCCAACGCGTTTTTCGGATTTTTGTACTTCACGGTCACGTTTGCTCTCATAGGCATCGCGTCCTTCTTTGTTCTGCCTATCCTCGGCGTGGTTTCCATAGTGCTGGGACTGGCGCTGCTTGTGGTGCAATTCGGCTTTTACAAAAAGGTGATAGACGTATTCTTCAAGAAGGCGACCGGGCACAACGTCACCGCCATCAAAAAGTGTACGGGCGAGGTGAAGGGCAGGGTGTTCTTCAACGGCCATCCCGACGCGGTGTGGTACTGGCCCTTCCATCACTACTTTGGCAGCAAGGTGCATATGGGCATACAGGCGTCAGGTATAATCGGCGCGCTGGTTTGGCTGACGCTTGACATCATAGCTGCCGTAAAGACGGGCTGTCAGCCCATCTATGGCTACAGTTTCGCGGACCTGACCGGGCTTATCTACGGCACTCCGCTGACGGCGGTGGCGCTTGCCGCGCTGGTGTTTGCGGTGCCGCTCATACTGCTGTACTTCATGTGGGACGAGCGCAAGATAACCGACGGCGCCAACGACAATCTCACGGGCTGCTATATGGGCATCGCCATCCTCAAGGCTATGCAGGAGCAGGGCGTCGAGCTTGAGCACACCGAGGTGGGCGTCATCATCTCCGGCAGTGAGGAGGCGGGCCTCAGGGGCGCGCTGGCATGGGCAAAGAAACATCAGGGCGAGTTTGACGACGTGCCCACCTGGATATACTCCTACGACACCATTCATGAGAGCGAGTTCTTGGGCGTCAATTACCGCGACCTCAACGGCACGGTCAAGTCGGATAAGGAAGTATGCGACAGCTTTATGGCAGCGGCAAAGGAGCTGGGTGTCAAGTGCTCCAAGACGTGGGTGCCCCCGCTTGGCGGAGCAACGGACAACGCGGCGTTCAACAAGTACGGCTTTAAGTCCACGGGTATCACCGCGATGAACCACGTGTTGCCCAACTACTATCACACGCTGCGCGACACCGCCGACAACCTCGATCACGACTGTCTTGCGGACTGCTTTGCGGTGTCAGTAAAGGCGCTTGAAAACTTCGACAAGATGCTTGGCGAACAGGATAAACAATAAAAATCGCACCTGTATTGCGTTTTTAAGTAATACAGGCGGCATATAACGCACAAATACGGCAAGGGGGGAGAGGCTTTCTCCCTCTTTACAAATAAGCGATGATCGCGCGGAGGTATAGTATGGCAATCGACAAACAGTGCTGTTGCTCAAAGGAGCCTACCGGCTACGTGCCCATAGGCAGAGTTCTGGAAAAAGTAGACGCGCTCGCCGCGCAAAACGATCGCGAAGGCATTGAGCGCGTGTTGTCCTATTGGGAAAAGGAGGCTCGCACGCTTGGCGACGACAAGGGCTTGCTTGAGATACTCAGCGAGCAGATAGGGCTGTACAGGCGCTCCGACGAGGAGCAGAAGGGACTTGCCGCCGTACACGAGGCGCTGCAACTGCTGGAAGAGGAGTTTGAGGAGGAGAGCGTGCCAAACGCCACCATATACCTCAACTGTGCCACCACATTGAAGGCGTTCCGCCGACTTGACGAGGCGATGGGGCTGTACGAAAAGGCGAGGAGCGTGTACGAGAGATTGCTGCCGCCCACCGACTACAAACTGGCGGGCTTTTACAACAACTACGCCACCGCGCTGGCGGATCTTGGCAGACAGCAGGAGGCGGAGGACTGTTACCGCAAGGCGATAGCAGTGCTCAAGTCGGAGGATTACCACCCCGAGGCGGCAATATCCTACGTCAATATCGCGCAGCTCAAGTACGACTGCTATATGAAAGCGCACCCCGACGATGAGGCGCTTGACGACGCGACCGAACAGGCTGTGGAAAGCTGTCTTGACGACGCGTACGCGCATCTCGAGGCGGCTGCGCAAAGGGATGGCAATTTTGCAAGCGTATGTGCAAAATGCGCACCTGTATTTGGATTTTTTGGGTATTTTATGCAAAAAAGCGAGCTGGAAAAGTGGGCTGACGCCATATACCGCGCCAATACGCGCAAATAATTATGAAGGGCATAGAAGAGGCAAAAAAGTTTTATTTGGAAGCGGGCGCGCCGATGATAGCGCACGAATTTGCCGAGTACGAGGGTCGCATAGCCGTGGGGCTTGTGGGGCACGGCTCGGAGTGTTTCGGCTACGACGACGACATCTCCAGAGACCACGACTTCGAAACGGGCTTCTGCATGTGGCTCACAGATGAGGACGAGGCTAAAATAGGCTTTGCGCTCACGCGCGCGTATGACAGAATAAAGAGGGAGCACGGCGCCTCCAAGTCCGCGCACCTCAGCGTGGCGGGCTCCACCTCGCAGGGCGTGATAAGGATAGCCGATTTTTACAGACCGTATACGGGTAGCGGCGGCGCGCCGGTCACCTTGCGCGAGTGGCTGTTTACGGACAGCGAATACTTTGCGGAGGCGACCAACGGCGAAGTGTTCAGGGACGATCTTGGGCAGTTCAGCGCGGTGCGCAACGCCATTTTGAACGACATGCCCGAGGACGTCAGACTCAAAAAGATAGCCGCATGCGCAATAAGGATGGCGCAGACGGGACAGTACAACTTCAGGCGCTGCCTTGCCCACGGCGAGGAGGGCGCTGCGGGTATCGCGCTTGCCGAATTTGTGAAAAACGCGATACAGATGGCATTTTTGATAAACAAAAGGCACTGTCCGTACTACAAATGGATGTTCAGGGCGATGAGTGAGCTGAACAAGCTGAGCGAGCTTGCGGCGCCGCTGGAATTTCTGCTGACGTCCGACAACGACGCGGCGGGCATAAAGGTGAAGTCGGAGATAATCGAGGACGTGGCGCTTGCCGTCGCCAATGAGATACGCGCTCAGGGGCTTGCCGATTGCGAGGGAAACTATCTTGAGCCGTACGCCTATGCGGTGCAAAAGCGCATAAGGTCTGCGGAGCTGAGAAATATGCACATACTTGTGGGCTGATCGTATGACAACATAAAGCAGAAGCGGCGAAAGCGCCGCTTTTTTATTATAAATCATTATATATTATATTGATAGCGGGGGAGCGGAGAAGGCGACAAAAAAATCCCCGCGCAAGCGGTATGCCTCGCGGGGGATATGCTTTTTTAATACCACAAAACCATCGGCATTGCCGATGGCGTTGCTGTTATTGTACGTTTACGATCAGCTGAGGATGCTGTTGAGCAAACGCTGTGCGGGAGCGGTCTTCTGGATGTAATCCCTGAGCGCCTCGTTCTCCTTGGCGTTCTCCATGACCTTGGCATTAAGGGCCTCGATCTCGTCCCTGTAGCTTTCAAGAGCATTCCTGTAGGAAGCGATCTCGTTTCTGAGGGCGGCGTTCTCCTGCTTGTTTGCCATAAATGCGGCAGTCTGCTCAGCAAGCGCGGCGTTCTGCTCCGCGATGGCGGCGGTCTGCTCGGCTAGGCTCTCATCCCTGTGGCTGAGGCGCTCTTTGTAGGTGCCCAACTCCTGCTGTCTGTCGGCGAGGCGAGCCTCGAGGTTTTGTCTTTCCTCAGCGAAGCTCTTTCTTTCCTCAGCAAAAGACTGCCTCTGCTCATCGAGTCTGTTGCGGCTGTTTTCAAGGTCGCTCTGATATTTGGCGACTTCCTTGTTGCGCGCCTCGATCTCCTTGATCTGCTCGGCGATCTTGTCGTTGCTCTGGGCCAGATCGTTCTTGTACTTGCCGATCGCCTCATAGCTGTCGTGGATCTCCTGCTTTTGCTCGTCGATCCTGCTGTGCGAAAGCTCTATCTCAGCCTTATACTGATCCAAAGCCTCCTTGTACGCAGCCAATTCCTGCCTGAGCAGCTCGAGCTCGGTGACCTTTTGCTCGACTTTTTCCTCGACCTGATCCTCCACTGCGTCCTCGACTGCCTCTGCGATCGCTTCTGCTGCTTTGACTTCAGCCTCAGAATTGGTTTGTGCCATATCTTCCTCCTTAGAGGCGGTTGCCCGCCAATGATATTCATAAAATTGTCGCGCGGGAGCCAAAACGCCCCTCTGCCACAATACTTATTATAATATTAACACATTATATGAGACTTGTAAATATAAAAATTATAATTTAGGCGCGCAAAATCAAGAAAATTTTGTAAACGGCTCACCTGTCTGCACGCGACAACTCCGCCTTGAGCATCAGCAGATAGTATGGCTTTATGGATACAAACTGCTTGGCGACGGTGGCGGCGAGGTCGGGGCTCATCAACAGGTCGTAGTCGCGGCTTTCGGTAAGCAGCCCTATCTCCTCATAACTCAGCCAGCGTTTTTGCTCGTCCGAAAGGGCGTCGTATTTGTGCGGAAGTTTGACCGTGTTGCCGTAAAAATCGAATACATGTTGCTTTTTTACGCATTTCAGGGCGCTTTTGAACTCCGCCGAATCCTCGGCGATAAGCTGCCTGTAATTGGCGATCGAGACGGGATCCGCCTGATAGTAGCCGCACCCGTAACGGAAGCCGTAGGGGGATACCTCGAAGAAGTAGCCGGGCAGTCCGTTGTACAGCTTTTTGTCGCGGATGAATACGCACCACATCCTGTCGCGGTAACGGAATCCGTCAAGACTGTAGCGCATGTCCTTATATATGCGGGATATGCACCTGTCCGTCTTTGCCTCCACGATGAATCTGTCGTCTATGGACAGCATAGTGGGCGCAAGCTGCTCCACAAGCTCCTTAAAGGGCTTAAAGATATATTCGTCAAAGTCCGCCTTGTGCTGCTTGTACCAATCGGGGGAGTTGTAACGATGGTTGAAATATAAAAAATCCAGCGTGCGTTGCGAAAACATGGCCGCCCTCATTCAAACAGCGACACCAGCATGCTCTCCACGATCTCGCGCATGGCGGCGTAGTCGATGTAGGTGTGGTGGTCGAATATAAACTCGTGCGAGAAGGATTGCACGATGTCCATCGCGAAGTGGATGCGCTCGTTGAGGTTGGGCGAGTTGACGCCCAGCGACGCAAGTTTGCCCGCAATTTGCAGCGTGATGGCGTCCTCCAGCTCTATAAACTTGGCGTTGACCTGCGCGTCGGAGTGGGACATGGAGTGCAGCGCCTCATGTATGTTGGCGTTCTGTCCGTGGATGGCGATCGCCTTTGCAAGTACCTGCTTTGCCAGCGCGGGGTAGTCTATGGGCGCGACAAGGCTGTCCATCAAGTCCAGCACGGGCGAAAACGCCCTTTCCACATATATGGAAAGCACTTCCAGCAAGATGTCGCGCTTGTCCTTGAAGTAGCCGTAAACTATGCCCGTGGACACGCCGGCGCGCTTAGCTATCTGCGCGGTGTTGGTGGCGTAGTAGCCCACTTCGCTGAACAGCTCGTAGCCCGCTTTGACTATCTTGTTTTTCTTTTCGATGGAACGCTCCTGCTGAGGTTGGCGTATGGTCTGGCTCATATTGTCCCCCTTGGTAAAAGTGATACCTGTATTGCGTTTTTCGCTTGATTTTGCACATATGCGCGCGGCTTTTCGCGACGTGCGCGCAGTATTGTATGTTTTTATACCATCTAAGAAGTTTACAATATATAAATACAAATTGTACGCGCCTTTTTACAATATGATTATATACCCAAAGACGGGATTTTGCAAGGGGAAAATGTGAATATGAAAAAAGTTTCATCTTTTTGACGAAAAACGGTTGACATTGTCTTTGCAAAATGATATTATCATTATGCTGAAATATGAAATAAATTTCACATTATCGCATATAATGCGTGTGAGAGGAGAGAGTATGCCGCTTGTAGTTGCGCCGATAGGAAGAGAGTTGAGAGTTGTGAAGATCATGACCGACGACAAGACAAAAAAACATCTTGAAAATCTTGGCATCACCATTTCGTCCGTCATAACCATCATCTCGCAGAGCGGAGGCAGCACCATTTGTTCCATCAAGGACGGACGCCTCGCGCTGGACAGAAACCTTGCAACGAAAATACTTGTAGCATAAAAGGAGGCTTAAATGCAAACTGCTGAAAATGAAAGGGCGCTTGTGGCGCTCAACCAATTTGAAGTGGGACAATCGGGAGTCATAAGACAGGTCGGCGGCGACGGCAGGATAAGGCGTCGCTTGTTCGATATGGGCGTGACGCCCGGCGCGGACGTCTATCTCAGAAAGAGAGCCCCTTTGGGCGATCCTCTCGAGGTCACGCTGAGAAATTACGAGCTTACGCTGCGTAAGTCAGAGGCGGAGGTCATCATGGTCGAACTTGACAAGGAGGTGCGAAAATGAAAAAATTCGCGCTGGCGGGCAACCCCAACTCCGGCAAGACCACGCTGTTCAACACCCTCACCGGCTCCACCGCGCACGTGGGCAACTGGCCCGGCGTCACCGTGGACAAAAAGGAGGGCGTGTACAAAAAGTGCGCCGAGCCCATCTCCATTGTTGACTTGCCCGGCATATATTCGCTGTCCCCATACACCCCCGAAGAGGTCATCTCAAGAAACTTCATCCTGGACGAAAAGCCGGATTGCATCATAAACATAGTGGACGCTACAAACCTTGAGCGCAACCTGTATCTGACCACTCAGATCATGGAGATAGACGTGCCCATGGTCATCGCGCTGAATATGATGGACGCCGTCGAAAAAAACGGCGACAGAATAGACGCGGGCAAGCTGGAGGAAAAGATAGGTCTGCCCGTGGTGGCGATCTCCGCGCTTAAGGAAAAGGGCCTTGACGAGCTGATGAAGCGCGCCTACGAGGTCAGCCAAAAGCCCCGCAAGGGCACTACCGTGCTTGCCGATACAAAGCTGATGCACCTCATCGGCGATTGCAGGATAGCGCTTGAGGGACAGAAGGTTGACAACACGCTGTTCCACGCCATCAAGCTGGTGGAGCTGGACGAGATAGAGGTGCAGATGCATCCCGAATCCGCCAAGATGGTGGAGGAATTTAAGCACACCTTCAACGACGATACGTTCGGGAGCGATTTCGAGGCGATAGTCGCCGACAGCAGATATAAATACATAAGCAAGCACTACTCCGCCGTGTTGGAGCGCAAAAAAGGCGCGGACAGGCAAAAGATGTCCGTATCCGACAAGGTGGACCGCGTGCTTACCCACAAGGTGTGGGGCATCCCGATATTTATCGTCATACTGTTTTTGATATTCCACCTGACATTCTCGGAGGACTTCCTCTATCTGGGCGCGGGCGGCGTGTTCGACAAGGAAGTGCGCGCATACGATGCGACGGGCAAGGCGATAGAGACGTTCTACGATGAAAACGGCAATATGCTGCAGTCGCTTGTGGACGCCGAGGGCAATCAGCTCGAGGGCATATTCTACAAGGTCGGCGACGCGCTCAGCGACGAGTTCTATGATGAGGACGGCAACGAGGCGGAGCTTGTCGTGGACGAGGACGGCGCGATAAGCGAGATGGCGGTCGTGCCTTACGCCTACGACCAGCACGGCGAAAAGATAAAACAGTTTTACGACAAGGACAAAAACCCCATAGATATTTTGACGGACGACAAGGGCGAATTGCTGCCCCTGTACGATCAAAATGGCAACCTGTATGGCAAATTTTACACTGCGGACGGCTATGAGGCGGCAATCGTGACGGACGAGGAAGGGCATTTTGAGGACGTCGAGTTTGTCAGCGCGATAGACGAGTTCTGCGCGGGAGTTGACGCTCACACCTTCTTCGGTTATGAGGACGGCATATTCTCGCCGGGCGTGATACTGTTCAACACGCTGGACACGTTTATGGGCTTTCTCACCGCATGCCTTACGCAGGGACTGTCTACGGCGCCTGCCTGGGTGGGCGGCCTGGTGGTGGACGGCGTGTTCGGAGGCTTGTTTGCGATACTCAGCTTCCTGCCTCAGATACTGCTGTTGTTCCTCTTCTTCAGCATACTTGAGGACAGCGGATATATGGCGCGCGTCGCGTTCATTCTGGACAGGATATTCCGCCGCTTCGGCCTCAGCGGCAGGGCGTTTATGCCCATGATAATGGGCTTCGGATGCTCCGTGCCCGCAATGATAAACACGCGTACGCTTGCCGACCAGAACGAGCGCACGGCGACGATAAGAGTCATCCCGTTTTTCAGCTGCGGCGCAAAGCTGCCCATCCTTACGGCTATCGCGGGCGGCATAATACAGCTGACGGGCATAGGCAACGCGGATCTTATCACCTACGGCATGTACCTGCTGGGCATCGTGGTGGCGATATGCGCGGTGCTGCTGATGCGCAACACTACTATGAAGGGCGAGGTGCCTCCGTTCATTATGGAGCTGCCTGCCTACCATGCGCCGCAGTTCAAAAATCTCATGCTGCACCTGTGGGACAAGACAAAACACTTCGTCAAGAAGGCGTTTACCATCATCCTTGCGTCCACTATCGTGATATGGTTCATCAGCCACTTCAGTTGGAATTGGCAGTATCTGCCCGATGAGAGCATGGATCAGAGCATACTTGCGGGCATAGGCGGCATAATAAGACCGTTGTTCACGCCGCTCGGCTTTGGCAGCCAGCTCAGCGCAAGGTGGGGTTGGGTGTTTGTTGTGGCGGCAATTACGGGACTCATCGCAAAAGAGAACGTCATTGCGACGTTTGGCACTCTTGCCGCGTGCATAACCAGCGGATTTGTCGCAAACGAGGCGCTGGAGGGCGTGGATTCTGTGGTGGAGATGATATCCGCAACGGGCATAACCGTGCCGGCTCTCATAGCGTTTATAGCGTTCAACATGCTCACAATACCTTGCTTCGCGGCGGTCGCCACGGCAAAGGCGGAGTCGCCAAACAAGCGTTCGTTCAGATTTACGCTGCTGTTCTGGGTGGTGACGTCGTACGTGGTGTCGGCAATGATATACATCATAGGCAGCTGGTGGTGGACGCTGTTCATCTTCCTCGCCGTGTGGGCAGCGGTGATAGCGCTGATAGTACTCAACAACAAAGGCAAGATAGACATCAAGGCGTTTTTTGAGAAGCTGAAGGGCAGCTTCAAGCGCAAAAAGGCCTGATGGGGGCGGAAAATATGAGCGCACTTGAAATTGTGGTGATAGTCGTCGCGGTGCTTATCGTGGCGGCGGTGGCGGGCGCGGCGATATGGCGCAAGGTGAAGGGCAAACCTTCTCTTGGCTCGGATTGCTGCGGCTGTCCCTACGCAAAGGATTGCAAGCACGCGGGCAATTGCGCTTCGCATGCGGACGACCCCGCAAAGGAAGGCCAATAAGGATAACAAACTCCCGCAACTGCGGAAGGAAAATACTCTCTCTTTTAGCGGCAGGACTGCAAGCAAATTATTTTTATGCTTGCAGTTTTGCTTAGTTAAACCGCATCGGACAGCGAATAACTGCGTCAGGGGCACCCGCACTGTCGACTATGTACACAAAGTATTGGGTCGCCGCGGATGTCTCTTCCTTGCTCTTCATCTGTCCGGAGCGGTTTAATGGTAGCGAATGGTGTTTTTGTGTGGTATAGCAGCGAATAACTGCGTCAGAACCCGTTTTTTACAGCGATGTTTTAACTTGACAAAGGGTAAAAACAAATTATAATTTATAAGTGAACGGAGGTATTTTTTATGGATAAGATAACTCAGGACGCAGGCAGAAAGGCGTTGGGGGAGTTCGCTCCCGACTTCGCGCACTTCAACGACGACGTTCTTTTCGGTGAGGATTGGAACATACGCGACCTCGACCACAAGACGCGTTGCATCATCACGGTGGTGGCGCTTATGGCGTCGGGAGTGACGGACAGCTCGCTCAAATACCACCTCCAAAACGCCAAAAAGGCGGGGGTGAGCAGAAAGGAGATAGCTGCCATAGTTACGCACGTGGGTTTCTACGCGGGCTGGCCAAAGGCTTGGGCTGTGTTCAACATGGCAAAGGACGTTTGGCAATCGGACGGCGTTGAGGACGCCAAGGCGGCGCACGCGGCGCAGATGGTGTTCCCCATAGGCGCGCCCAACGACGCATTCAAACAATATTTCAGTGGCAACAGTTATCTTGCGCCCGTTTCCAAGGAACAGGTGGGCATCTTTAACGTCACGTTCGAGCCGGGGTGCCGCAACAATTGGCACGTTCACCGCGCGGACAAGGGCGGCGGACAGATACTCGTATGCGTTGCGGGGCGCGGTTACTATCAGGAGTGGGGCAAGCCCGCGATCGAGCTGAATCCCGGCGACTGCGTCAACATCCCTGCGGGAGTCAAACATTGGCACGGCGCGGCAAAGGACAGCTGGTTTTCCCACCTCGCCATAGAGGTGCCAGGCGAAAACGGCTCCAACGAATGGCTTGAACCCGTCGCCGACGAGGAGTACGACAAACTGCCGTAAACGCGCAAATATAGACAAAAAAAGGAGCGGTTTTTGCCGCTCCTTTTTGTACGTAATATTTTCAAAACGGGGATTTTACGCCGTAAATATCCATATTTTAAGCATTGGTTTTGTGATATTTGTCATAAAAAAAGGAGGCGTTTTGCCTCCGTATGATCTGCGTCACGTGCCCGATCTGAAGCCCTTGCCCGCGACCTCGCGCGCTTTGGTTATGTAGGTGAAGGACATAGGGTCTATGGAATGCACAAGGTCCTTGACGACGTTTATCTGTTTTTTGCTGACCACGCATATAAGCACCTCGTGCTCCGTGCCCGTATAGTAGCCCGTCGCCTTGGATATCGTCACGCCGCGGTGGAGATGTTGGCTGATGGCTTCGGCTATCTCGTCGGGTTTGTCCGTGATTATGTTGAATACCAGCGAGGATTGGAAGCCCGATTGCAGCACGTCCGCCGTTATGGAGGACACAATAAGGGACAGGAAAGAGTACAGTATGGGGGATATCACCTGCGTGAGCGCGGCGGAAGCTGTGATGTCGGGGGTGTCCTTCAGCTTGAGTATGCCCAGCACGCCCGAGCACATTGCCACCATGCAGTCGCAAATAAGTATCCACCACTGCGCGCCAGCGGAAGGGTTGTGCTTGTAGATAAATTTGCCTATGATGTCCGTGCCGCCCATGCTCATATTTGTGCGTAGCATCACTCCGAGGCAGAAGCCCATTATCGCGCCTCCGGCGATCGCCGCAAGTATCTTCAGCCCCGGCTCGTCGCCCGCGATGAACTGAGGGATATATTTTTCCCCGTTTGCATGTTCGGAGTCGAATATGAGCATAAAAACAGTGTAGAATATGATGACAAACAGCGTGCGTATGGCAAACTTTTTGTCCAAAAAGAAGAAAGCGAGCACCAGCACGGGTATGTTCATCAAAAACGTGGTGAGACCTGTGTTGAGCAGCGCTCTTGCGACTTCGGAGGTGGGATTTACGGCGTTGTAAATGATGGAGGATATACCGCCTATGCCGCCCGGCGCAAAGCCATTGGGAACGATAAATACGTGGTTGGACAACGCGCGCAAAAACGCCAGGAATATCAGGATCGCCGCGATCTTTACAAATTCTTTGGCGTAATCCTTGGTCAGTTTGAAGGGCTTGTGGGCGAGGCGTTTGTCGGTTTTTCCCGCCTCAGGTGCGTCTTTTGCCTGTGAGTCGGTTTCCATATCCGTCTTGCAAGCCCGGGTATTGTCGTCGGACGTCGCTTCGGCGCCGTCCACTGTTATTTGCGAATCATCGTTGATGTCCTGCATAGCGTTCTCCGTGCGGCGGTTTATTGCCGCCGTGCCGCTTGCGGACTTTGTAGCCCGCAAAACTGCTTTACGCATAAGATAAAAACAATTGCGGCAAAAGTCAAGCAATTTTCAACATTTTATTATAAAATGTTACGTTAAAATCCGAAACCCTCGCCATCGTGGGTCAAAACGCGGCGAATAGCGGGCGTTATGGTCGCTGAAAATTTGTTTTTTTAAGCGCTTGGCATTTGACATACGCGCGCTTTATATGCCATACTATATGTATAAACTATGTAAGGTGAGCGGTGAGCAAATTTACACGCAAAAAGGACGGGGCGGACGCACAGCCCGTTGCGCAGGACAACGCGGCGGCGGGCGGCAATCGCCTTGTGAAGAGCGAGGACTTGCGCGTACTGGGCAAGAGCTTGCTTATAAAGTTTAAGGAGGCGCTGGTCGCCGTTTTGCCCGTTACCCTTATCGTGCTGATATTCTGCTCCACGCCGCTTATCGACACCACCGCGCGCGAGACGGTGATATTTGCGCTCTCCGCGTTTGTGCTCATCATAGGCGTCGGACTTTTCAATATGGGCGCGGATATGGCAATGACCCCTATGGGAGAGCACGTGGGCGCGGGACTTACCAAGTCGCGCAACCTTGTGCTGTTGCTTGCGGTGTGCTTTGTGATGGGCGTGCTTATAACCGTGGCGGAGCCGGACCTGTCTGTGCTTGCGGAGCAGGTCAAGGCGCTGATGAGCAACACGCTGCTGATAGCCGTTGTGGGCGTGGGCGTGGGACTGTTCCTTGTGCTTGCGGTGATAAAGGTGGTCTTCAAAAAGAATTTGTCGCCCTTTTTGTGCTTCTTCTACCTTGTGGTGTTTGCGCTTGCGGCGCTGCTGTCCGAAAACGGCGGCGGCAGCCTGTTGCCCCTTGGCTTTGACGCGGGCGGCGTCACCACGGGACCCATAACAGTGCCCTTTATCATGGCGCTGGGCGTGGGCGTTGCGACGACGGTCAGCGGCAGCAAAGCCCGCGAGAACAGCTTCGGCCTTATCGCACTTTGTTCGCTTGGACCCGTGTTGGCGGTGCTGCTGTTGTCCCTGTTTATGAAGGGTACTCCGGACTTTGCCTTGCCCGACTATTCCATAAGCGAAAATATAGGCGCGCAGATAGCCTCCACGCTTAAGGAGAACGCCGTCAACGTGGCGCTGTCGTTGGGGCTTATCGTGGTGTTTTTTGCCGCGCTGCAACTGTTTGTGCTCAAGCTGCCGCTTCGCAAAATAGTGCAGATGGGCATAGGTATAGTATATACATTCGTCGGATTGTTGATATTCTTTACGGCGGTGCACGTGGGCTTTTTGCCCATCGGATTCAAGATAGGACAGTCGCTCGCCAACCTCAGCAAGCCGGCTCTCATCGCGTTCAGCTTTGTGATAGGCTTCGTGGTGGTGTTTGCGGAGCCTGCCATACACGTGCTCAACAACCAAGTGGAACAGATCACCGAGGGCAGCGTGTCCAAGCGCTCCATGCTCATCGCGCTGTCCATAGGCGTGGGACTGTCCGTGGGACTGTCCGTGATACGCATCATTTACAACTTCTCAATACTGTACTACCTCATCCCAGGCTACATAATTTCGATTGGACTCAGTTTCTTTGTGCCCAAGCTGTACACGGCGATCGCGTTCGATTCGGGCGGCGTGGCAAGCGGACCGCTTACGGCAAGCTTTATACTGCCCATGGCGATAGGCGCCTGCAGCGTGTTGCAGGGGGACAGCGAGGTGCTCAGCTGTGCGTTCGGCATCGTGGCGATGGTGGCAATGACGCCGCTCATCACCATACAACTGCTTGGTTTCAGGGCTATCATGAAGGCGCGCGTCAAGGAAAAGCTTGCCATCCGCCGCATAGTCGGCGCCGAGGACGAGCAGATCATAGAATTTATGTGAGGTGCATATGCCGTCTGACGTAAAGAAAAAAACAGGGCCGACAAAGCCTCGCAAAAACGCCGCCGACAGACAGGCGCGGACAAAGGGCAAATTGCCTTCCGAGGAGGGCAAAAACCTACCTGTATGCGAAAATTTGCCCACCGAGGCAACGGCGGACGTCTCTTCGCTCGCGCAGGAGGAGGGCGTAAAGACCAGCCGCATCGAAAGCAACAGGCTGGAGCTGCTTATAACCATCGTCGAGAGGCAAAAGGGTGAGTTTTACGCCGACGTGATACAGACGTTTGACGTCAATATGCAGATGCTTGTGCGCGCCCGCGGCACCGCCAACGCCAAGACGTTGGAGATGTTGGGCTTGCAGGACAACAGCAAGGCGGTCATATTCTCCGTCATAAGGGAGGACCGTGTGCAGGACGCGCTTGCCGCACTCAAGCGTCGCTTCGGCACAATAAAAAACGGGAAAGGCATCGCCTACACGGTGCCGCTTACAAGCGTCATAGGCGTGGCGCTATACGGCTTTTTGAGCAACAATAAGGGCATGGCCGCAAAGGAGTGAATATGAAAGAGTACGAACACGAGTTGGTGATATGCATAGTCAACGCGGGATTTTCCGACGCGGTCATGGACGCGGCAAAGGAAGCGGGCGCAACGGGCGGCACAATCATAAACGCCCGCGGCACCGCCAACAAGGAGGCGGAAAAGCTGTTCAAGATAAACATCCAGCCCGAAAAGGAGCTGGTGATGATCCTCATACCTTCCGAATTGCGCGCGGCGGTGCTGCACGCGCTTTACAACAAAGTTGGTCTAAACACTCCGGGGCAGGGCATCGCGTTCTGCATGCCCGTGGACAACGTGATAGGCATAGTGACAAAGAGCGAGGATAAGCGCTGAAAGTTATACCTGTATTGAAAATAACGCGATAATGCTATGAAATTTGAGCTTGTAAGCAAATATCAGCCTACGGGCGATCAACCTCAGGCGATCGACAGGATAGTCGAGGGGCTGCAAAGCGGGTTCAACACCGAAGTTTTGCTGGGCGTTACCGGCTCGGGCAAAACTTTTACTATGGCAAACATCATCGCGCGCATGCAAAAACCCACGCTGGTCATCGCGCACAACAAGACGTTGGCCGCGCAGCTGTGCAACGAACTTAAGGAATTTTTCCCAAAAAACCGCGTGGAATTTTTTGTGTCCTACTACGACTACTACCAGCCCGAAGCGTACATCCCGCGCACGGACACCTACATCGAAAAGGATCTTGCCGTCAACGACGAGATAGACAAGCTGCGCAACAGCGCCACCGCGTCGCTGTGCGAGCGCGAGGACACCATAGTTGTGGCAAGTGTGTCCTGCATATACGGTCTGGGCGCGCCCACGGACTACTTCGAGCAGGCGATATCCATTCGCGAGGGGGACGAGATAGACCGCAACGCCCTAGCCCGCAGGCTTGTGGATATACAGTACAAGCGCGCAGACTTCGACTTTGTGCGCTCCACCTTCCGCATGAGGGGGGACACGGTGGACATCTTCCCGTCCACCAGCTCGGAGATCGCCGTCAGGGTGGAATTTTTCGGCGACACGGTGGACAGGATATGCGAGATAGACGGCGTGACGGGCAAGGTGGTCAATGAGCTTGAGCACACCCTGATCTTCCCCGCGACGCAGTACGTCATAAGCGGCGACAAGGAGGGGATACTGAGGCGCATCATGCAGGACAAGCAGAAGCGCGTGCAGTATTTTCAGGACAACGGCAAACTTATCGAGGCGCAGCGCATAGACGAGCGCGTCAACTACGACGTGGAGATGATACGCGAGGTGGGATATTGCAGCGGCATAGAAAACTACTCGCGCTATTTCGACGGCAGACAGCCCGGGCAGGCGCCGTACACGCTGCTTGACTTTTTCCCCAAAGATTTCATCACCTTTATAGACGAAAGCCACATGACCATCCCGCAGATACACGGCATGTACAACGGCGACAGGGCGCGCAAGTTCAACCTTGTGGAGTACGGCTTCAGGCTGCCCTCCGCGTACGACAACCGCCCGCTCACATTTGAAGAATTTGACAGCCGCATACGCCAGATGGTGTGCATGTCCGCAACTCCCGCCAAGTACGAGCTGGACAGGGCGGACGACGTGGCGGAACAGATCATCCGCCCGACGGGACTGCTGGATCCCGAGGTTACAGTGAAGCCCATACAGGGGCAGATAGACGACCTCATCGAGGAGATCCGCCGCGTGGTGGAGCAAAAGGGCAGGGTGCTTGTCACTACGCTCACCAAAAAGATGGCGGAAAACCTCACCGACTACCTCAAGGAGGTTGGCGTGCGAGTGAAGTACATGCACTCCGACATAGACACGCTTGAGCGCATGGAGATCGTGCGCGGGCTGAGAGAGGGCGAGTTTGACGTGCTGGTGGGCATCAACCTGTTGCGCGAGGGTCTCGACCTCCCCGAAGTTATGCTTGTCGCCATCCTCGACGCGGACAAGGAAGGCTTTTTGCGCAGCGAGAGCGCCCTCATCCAGACTATAGGCAGGGCGGCGAGAAACGACAAGGGCAGAGTTGTGATGTACGCCGACAACATGACGGACAGCATGAAGCGCGCCATAGACGAGACCAACCGCCGTCGCCGCATACAGGACGAGTACAACAAGGCGCACGGCATCGTGCCAAAGACGGTGGTCAGCACCATCAAAAACGCGTTGGAGATCACCAAGAAGGCAAAGAAGAACGAGCTGCTGTCATATAAGGATATAAGCGCTGAGATAGAGCGCGTGAAGGGCATGATGAAGGTGGCGGCGTCGGAGCTTGACTTTGAAAAGGCGATAGTTCTGCGCGACCGCATGGAGGAGCTTAAACGCCAACTGCGCAAGCTGAGCTGAGCAAAAGCGCAATACAGGTGCGCATTTTTGAAAAAAAAGAATATGTATCGGCAAAAATATTTGCCGTGAGGACGACATGGACAAAATTTATATCAAGGGAGCAAGAGAAAACAATCTGAAAAACGTGGATCTTGAGATCCCGCGCGACAAGTTGGTCGTATTCACGGGGCTGTCTGGCAGCGGCAAGTCTTCGTTGGCGTTCGACACCATATTCGCCGAGGGTCAGCGCAGGTACGTGGAGAGCCTGTCAAGCTACGCGCGCATGTTTTTGGGGCAGATGCAAAAACCCGATGTGGACTACATCGAGGGGCTTTCGCCCGCCGTTTCCATTGACCAGAAGACCACTTCGCACAATCCGCGCTCCACGGTGGGCACCGTGACTGAAATATACGACTATCTCAGGCTGCTCTATGCCAGGATAGGCACTCCTCACTGCCCAAAATGCGGCAGGGCGATAGAGCGGCAGACCGTGGACCAGATAGCGGACAGGATCTTGCAACGCAAGGGCAGCAAATTGCAGGTGCTTGCGCCCATGGTGCGCGGCCGTAAAGGCGAGTACCGCAAGGAGCTTGAACAACTTAAGCGCGCGGGCTACGTGCGCGTCAGGGTGGACGGCATCAACTACACGCTGGACGAGAGCATAGAGCTTGACAAAAACGTCAAGCACAACATAAGCGTCGTCGTGGACAGGATAGTCGTCAAGGAGGGCGTAGAGAGCAGATTGACGGAGGCAATAGAGACCGCCATCAAACTTGCCGAAGGACTTGTCATCGCCGATTTTGATGGGGATGAGGTGCTGTTTTCCACAAAATATGCCTGTCCGGACTGCGGGCTGTCCTTCGAGGAGCTTACCCCAAGGCTGTTTTCCTTCAACAATCCCTACGGCGCGTGTCCCGAGTGCGGCGGCATAGGCTTCAGGCAGGAGATAGACACCAATCTGCTGATCGGCGATTGGGGCAAGAGCATCATGCAGGGCGCCATAGAGGCGAGCGGCTGGGACATAAAGACGTCGGGCAGACTGTACGAGTTCAAGGCGCTGGCAAAGGCGTACGGCTTTTCGCTGGACACGCCCTTCAATCAGCTTTCCGACGACGTGCAACAGCTGATTTTTTACGGGACATACGGCGACAAATACCCCGTGGAGTACAATTCGCGCGGGTTCAGCGGCTTTTATATGAGCGGATTCGAGGGGATAGCGCGCAATCTGATGCGTCGCTACAACGAGACGGAATCCGACCTCATCAAGGCGGAGATCGTCAAGTATATGAAGGAAGTCCCGTGCTCCAAGTGCCACGGCAAGAGGCTTAAGCCCGAGGCGCTTGCGGTCACCGTGGGAGGCAAAAATATATTTGAGATGACCGAGATGTCCGTGGGCAATCTCAGGGCGTTTTTGCAGGCGCTGGAGCTTACCCCCACGCAGCGGCTCATCGCCGACCGCATCC
Source organism: uncultured Clostridia bacterium (assembly GCA_947625225.1). GTDB lineage: Bacteria > Bacillota > Clostridia > Christensenellales > CAG-917 > CAG-475. Next base: position 154,277 of record CANQNQ010000002.1, read on the forward strand.
TCAAGGAGATTTGCGCGCGCCTGGAGTTTTTGGTCAACGTGGGGCTGGATTACCTCACGCTGTCCCGCTCCGCTTCCACACTGTCCGGCGGCGAGTCGCAACGCATAAGGCTTGCCACGCAGATAGGCAGCGGGCTGACCGGCGTGCTGTATATACTTGACGAGCCAAGCATAGGCCTGCATCAAAAGGACAACGAGAGGCTGCTTGCCTCCCTCAAAAACCTGCGCGACCTTGGCAACACGCTTATTGTCGTGGAGCACGACGAGGAGACCATGCGCAACGCGGACTTCATCGTGGACATAGGTCCCGGCGCAGGTCTGCACGGCGGCAAAGTGGTGGCGGCGGGCGGCATAGACGACATCATAGCCAGCCCCGATTCCATCACAGGCAAGTATCTCAGCGGAGAATATAAGATAGAGGTGCCGCTTGCGAGGCGGCAGGGCAACGGCAACTGCCTCACGATACGCGGCGCGCGTCGCAACAACCTTCAAAATATCGACGTAAGCATACCCCTCGGCGCGTTCACTTGCGTAACGGGCGTGTCGGGCAGCGGCAAATCCAGCCTCATAAACGACATATTGTACCCCGTGCTGTCCCACAAACTGATGAACAGCCGCAAAGTCGAGCCCGATTGCGACGGCATAGAGGGCATAGAGTTTGTGGACAAGGTCATCGGCATAGACCAAAGCCCCATCGGCAAGACGCCGCGCTCCAATCCCGCCACATACACGGGGGTGTTCACCCCCATCCGCGAGCTGTTCGCATCCCTTCCCGACGCGAAGATGAGGGGATATACGGCGGGGCGCTTCTCCTTCAACGTCAGCGGCGGCCGCTGCGAGCATTGCTCCGGCGACGGCATAATCAAGATAGAGATGCACTTCTTGCCCGACGTGTATGTGCCCTGCGAGGTGTGTAAGGGCGCAAGATACAACCGCGAAACGCTGGAAGTGCAATACAAGGGCAAAAATATAAACGACGTGCTTGAGATGACCATCGAGGAAGCGGTGGAATTTTTCGAAAATATCCCGAAGATACGCAACAAGATAAAGACGCTCAACGACGTCGGACTTGGCTACGTCAAGCTGGGACAGTCCTCAACCACGCTGTCCGGCGGCGAGGCGCAGCGCGTCAAGCTGGCGACGGAGCTGTCCAAGCGCTCCACGGGCAAGACCGTGTACATCCTTGACGAGCCCACGACGGGACTCCACTCCCACGACGTCAGCAAGCTCATCGGCATACTGCAAAGGCTGGTGGAGCAGGGCAACACGGTCATTGTCATAGAGCACAATCTGGACGTCATCAAGGTGGCGGACTACATCATAGACCTCGGCCCCGACGGCGGCGACAGGGGAGGCAGAGTGGTGGCGACGGGCACGCCCGAACAGGTCGCGCGGGTCGAAGGCAGCTACACAGGGCAGTTCTTAAAGAGGATATTGCCGCAGGCTTAAAGCGTAAAAACTCAATACAGGTCGCAATTTTGCAAAAAAAAATCACCCCATCGGGTGATTTTTTCCATATACGCGATATTTCAATCGTTGCGTTTGAACGAGCGCGAATCGTCATAGTCTATCTCGTCGCCCGCGTTCTTGCGACGCGCGTTGCGCTTGCCGCTTTGCTCCTTGGAGGGCTTGAACAGCAACACCATTATGAGCGCCGCGGGGACGCATATGCCGATGATAAGCACTATCCTCAGCGCAAGCGAGGTGTTGGGCGCTATGTTGCCGCCCTCTGTGATGCCGCTGCCTTCCTCTTCGGGTTTGGCTTGTTCGGCGATCAGCAGTTGGCGCTCCGCCTCCGTCTTTGCCTGGTAGGGAAGGTTGAACGGTTGCAAGCTTTCGCGCGGGATAAAACCGTACGTCGTCACATTGGAAGAGTCCGTCACGGAGCAATATATCTCCGTATCGTCCTCGTCAAAGCCGAGCAGTTTGATTATGTCGCTGTCGACAACGTCCCTGCCGCCCACGTTTGCGGTCGCGCCCTCGGCGAGGTACAGTCTCTGTTCGGGATGAAGTTTTTCGTTTTCCTCAAAGATCATCTCCTGAGTCTGCGGCGCGGAAGCGCTCTCGTAAAAAACTTCGATGTCGCCGTACTTTGCGGAGTAGTAGTTGCCAAACAGCTTGCCTTCTATCTCTATAAAATAGCTTTCGGGAATATAGAAAGTGTCGTCGTTGTGCAGCACCTTCACGCCGGACTTGCCCGCGTACCGATTTTCGACGAGGTTGCTTGTGGGCGCCTTCAGTACCGTCCTGGTCACCTCAGCGGCGGAGGCTATCTCCCTCGTCGGAGCGCACAGGGCAACCGCGCCGCACAATATGAGCAGCGCCGTCAATGCGACAAGCAGACAGACAATTTTTACCTTATATGTTTTCATACTTTTTATATCATACAACAATTGCCGCCAAATTGAAAGGCTTTGAAGCAATTTTCAGCGGAAAATTTTGAAAGATATGCAAATTGTGCGTCATAATTCTTTGTCAAATCGCGATTTTGGGCTTTATGCTTGTGGCATGGACGACCGTGACAGCGTAAGAACGCTGATAGACATTGACAATGAAATCAAGGCGCGCGGACAGGACGCGCTTGCGGGCTACAATCGCGACCGCGTGCATCTCAAGCAGATGCTATTTCACCGCTGCCTCAAGCGCAACAGATGGGTGTTTGGCGGCAACCGCACGGGCAAGACGGAGTGCGGCGCGGTGGAGTGCGTATGGCTGGCGAGGGGCACGCATCCCTTCAGACCCAACCGCGAAAACGTAAACGGCTGGGTTGTCAGCCTCACTCAGCAGGTACAGCGCGACGTGGCGCAGGCAAAGGTGCTCAAATACCTGCCGCGGCGCTGCATCCTGGACATAGTCATGCGCGAGGGCAGGCAGAGCGCGCCCGAATACGGCGTGATAGACTACATCGTCCTGCGCAACGCGTTCGGCGGAGAAAGCCGCATCGGGTTCAGGTCCTGCGATCAGGGCAGGGAGAAATTTCAGGGGACATCCCTCGATTTTGTGTGGTTTGACGAGGAGCCGCCCAAGGACATCTACGACGAGTGTCGCATGCGCGTGTTCGACCGCAGAGGGGACATATTCGGCACGATGACTCCGCTGAAGGGGCTGACCTGGGTGTATGACGAGATAGAGCTGAATTGCAACGACGACCCCGAAGTGTGGTGTGAATACATCGAGTGGCGGGACAATCCCTACCTTGACGCGGACGAGATAGCGGCGATGGAAAAAGTCATACCATCAAGCGAGCAGCAGTCGCGCAGATTTGGCAAATTTTTTAGCGGCGAGGGGCTTGTTTACCCCGAATTCGACGCCAACGTACACGTCATACCGCCCTTCGACGTGCCAAAGGAGTGGCAGGCGGAGATCTCCATAGACCCCGGGCTTACCAATCCCACCAGCTGCCACTTTTACGCGGTGGACTACGATGGCGTCATATACGTGGTGGCGGAGCACTTCGAGGGCAACAAAAACGTGGACTACCACGCGGCGAAACTGTTTGAGATAGCCGACCGCCTAGGCTGGAAGAGGGACGCAAAAGGGAGGCTGAGCGCGCTGATAGACAGCTCCGCCAATCAGCATACGCTTGCCAGTTCCAAGAGCGTGGCGGAACTGTTTGCCGAAAGGGGAATATTGGTCAATTGCAACGTAAACAAGGACTTGTACAGCGGGATCCAGCGCGTAAAGTCGCTGTTTGAGCAAAGACCGCCCGCCATATACATATTTTCAAACTGCGTGAACCTCATACGCGAGCTCAAAAGCTATTGGTGGGGGAGCAACGACCGCCCCAAAAAGGTGGACGATCACGCTCTGGACGAGTTGAGGTATTTTGTGATGACTCAGCCCCGCCCCGCGCTGCCGCCCGTGAGGGAAAAGACGGTGATAGAGCGCGACAAGGACAGAATGATGCGAAATATAAGAAGGGATAGAGGATGGATGAGGAATTGATGGACGCCCTGCTCAAGAGGGCAAAAGGCTACACCTACGACGAGGTGCAGGAGGAGTTTGCCGTGCGCGACGACGGCGAGATAGCGCTTGTCAAGCGCAAGATAGCAAAAAAGTACTGCCCGCCCGACAGCAACGCCTTGCGCGCGTATCTGGAGCTTACAAGCAGCAGAAGCCTTGCCGACTACTCCGACGAGGAACTTGTGCGCGAGCGCGACAGGATAATAGAGGAGTACCTAAAAAATGCGGGCAAGCCCCAAAAGGACGACCCGCCCGCGTAAAAGAGAGTGACAATTTTTTGAAAAAACGCAATACAGGTGCGCAATTTGCGATATGTATTGTGTTTTTTTGACGGATTTTGAACAATACCATAAAACAACAAGGAGAACAACATGTCTGAATTTGAACAGAAAATCGTGTCCGAAGTGACCGCCGACTTCAAAAAGAGGCAGGAGCTGAGGCGCCCCATCGAGCTGAATTGGCGACTGAACATGAATTTTGTCATAGGCAATCAGTTCGCGCAGATATCGCCAAAGGGCGATATAGAGGACGGCGGCAAGCAGTACTTCTGGCAACAGCGCGAGGTGTACAACCACATCGCGCCCATCGTGGAGACCCGTCTTGCAAAGCTGTCGCGCGTCAAAGCGAGAGCGACCGTACGCCCCGCCACATCCGACGACGAGGACGTTGCCAGCGCGCTGCTCACCACGCATTTGCTGGACGCCGTGTGCAAGGAGAACAACTTTTCCGCTCTGCTTTCGGTGGCAAACGCCTGGAGCGAGATAACGGGCAGCGCGTTTTTCAAGGTGCTGTGGGACAGCGACCGCGGCCGCGCGCTTGACGCCGAGGGCGTCGTGCGTGAGGGCGACGTTTCCATAAGTCTGTGCCCGCCCTTCGAGATCTTTCCGGAGGACCTCGCCGTCACGGCGATAGAGCGGCAGCCCTCCATAATCCACGCCAAAGTGCTTACCACCGCCGAAGTCAAACGCATATGGGGCAAGCAGCTGAAGGGAGGGGACGTCAACGTGTTCTCCTTTGACAACGCGCAGGTGGCGGGGGGATTGGGATATACCGCGACACTGCCCAAGATAGTTAGCGAAAAGAAGGAGGACAGCGTCACCGTCATTGAAAAATACGAGCTGCCTACGGCGGAATTTCCCGCAGGCAGGTTGATAATCGTGGCTGAGGACGAGCTGTTGTACTACGGCGACTTGCCCTACGTCAACGGCGACGACGGCAGCCGCACATATCCCTTTGTCAGGCAGGTGTGCATCGAGAACCTCACCAACTTTTTCGGCACGTCGGTGGTGGAGCGCATCATCCCCGTGCAGCGCGCCTACAACGCCGTCAAAAACAGGAAGCATGAGTATATGAACAGGCTCGCGTTGGGCGTGCTGGCGGTAGAGGACGGCTCGGTGGATACGGACAGTCTGGAGGAGGAGGGACTGCCGCCCGGAAAAGTACTTGTTTACAGACAGGGCAGCGCTCCGCCCGTCATGATGAACACGGGACAGGTGCCCGTGGAGTTTGCCAGAGAGGAGGAAAAGCTGCTCAACGAATTTGTGATGATAAGCGGCGTAAGCGAGGTCACCACCTATTCGCAGGTGCCATCCAACATTGCGTCGGGCGTGGCGATATCGCTGCTGCTTGAGCAGGACGACACGCGCATATCCCTCACCGCGGACAGCCTCAGGGAGTGCGTCAAGCAGATGAGCAAGCAGATAATCAGATTGTACCGCCAATACGCCAAAGTGCCCAGACTAAAGCGCATCACGGGCGAAAACGGAGACGTGGAGATAGCCGCGTTCTCTTCGGGCAATCTGGGAAGCGAGGACATTGTGTTTGACACCATCAACGACATCGAGGACACGCTTTCCGCCCGCCGCGCGATGGTCTACGACCTACTCAAGTTGGGACTGTTCTCCGATGAGGACGGCAAGATGGACAGCGGCACAAAGGCGAAGCTGTTTGAGATACTCGGCTTCGGCAATTGGGAGAGCGGCAGGGACTCGGACGACGTCCACCGCAAGAAGGCGCTCAAAGAAAACATCGAGCTTGAGCGCGGCGACGTGACTCCCGACGTGTACGACGACCACGCGCTGCACATCGAGGAACACGTCAAACTGTGCGTATCCTCAAAGTGCACCCGCGACAGGGAGTTCCGCGACAGAGTGGCAAGGCACATCGCCAGCCACAACGAACTGATGAACCTCGGCGGAGGCGTGGAGCAGCTTGAGAGACAATTTATGGAGGACGGCGCAAATGAATGAGGATATTGTGGATATAAGCATAAACGACGGCGAAGGAAAAGGCATCGACGTTCAGGACGTGGATTTTTATCCATACGCGGAAAAACCCGATACAGGTACGCATTTTGCCCCAAAAGACGAGCAAACAGACGCCACGCAAGACGCGGCGCGTGACTACGACAATACGGCGGGCGGCGGCTTAACGGAGCGCGCCGACGTCGACAAATATAACGGCAAAGATACAAAGTACGGCAAATTCAAAAACCCGACCGAACTGCTTAAGGCATACGGCCAACTTGAAAAGGAGTTTACACGCCGCTCCCAGCGTCTCAAGGAGCTGGAGGAGGGCGCCGCTCCCTTCAAGAGCGAAAAAGAGTGGAAGGGCGCAGTGGACAAGTTTTTTGAGCAAACCCCATCTGCGCGCGCCTTCGCAAAGGATATCGCAAACGAGATAATCGCGCATCCCGAGCTTAAGCGCAGCCGCGACTGCTTCAACATCGCGCTCACTCACGTGCTTATAGACAAGTTCCGCACGCCCGAACAGCTGATGTCGGACGGACAATTTTTGAAGGAGTACGTCTTCAACTCTCCGGTGGTGAGGGACACGGTCATCGCTGAGTACCTCAGCTCGCTGCGCAACGGACAGCCGCCTCACACCATGGCAAACGGCGGCATGCAAATCGTAGCGCCCGCAAAGAAGCCGGGGAGCATCGAGGAGGCCGGACTTATGTTTTTGAAAAATAACAAGTAAGGAGAATTTTGTATGGTTACACTTTCCAATGCCGATAAAGCGCTGAAAACATACTACCTCGGCGTTTTGGCAGATCAGCTCAACGTGGGCGTCAACCCCCTTCTGGCAAAGATAGAGCAGACAACCGCGGACGTGTGGGGCAAGGAGATCAAAAAACTTGCGCCCTACGGCATCAACGGCGGCATAGGTTCGGGCGCGGAGACGGACAACCTGCCTCAAAGCGGCTCCAACAACTACGCGCAGTTTACGCTGACGCTGAAAAACCTGTTTGGCAAGATAGAACTGTCCGACAAGGCAATCCGCGCTTCCCGCAACAGCGCGGGCGCGTTTGTCAACCTGCTCAACGCCGAGATGGAGGGTCTGCTCAAGGCGAGCAAATTCAACTTCGGGCGTATGTTGTACGGCGACGGCAGCGGCCTCATCGCGACTACCGTTGCAAACGTGGGCGAGTCCAACAACCAGATCACCGTCGACAGCGTAAAGGCGCTGATGGAGGGCATGACGGTGGACATCTATAACGGCGGCGGCACCAAGGACAACAACGCCTCCGGCTCCCGCATAGTCGCCATCGACCGCGCCAAGAAGGTGGTCACGCTGTCCAACGCCGCTTCCGCAAAGATAGAGGCGGGCTACAAGGTGTACGTGCAGGGCAGCAAGGACAATGAGATCACCGGCCTCGAGGCGATATTCGGCGACAGCGAGCAGATATACGGGCTTAACAGAAAAGACTTCTCGTTTTTGACCCCATATAAGCAATTTGTGGATTCCACGGTCACGATCCGGGCGATGCAGGACGCCATCGACGCGGTAGAGGAGACCGCGGGCGGCGCAATAGACTTTATAGTCGCGGCGTACAACGTGCGCAAGCAGTATGTGGACACGCTTACAAAGACGCGCATGAACGTGGACTACCTCACTCTTGACGGCGGCTACAAGGCGCTGAGCTATTCCGGCATCCCCTTCGTCGCGGACAGATTTGTGGCGGACGGCGATATGTATCTGCTCAACAGCGGCGACTTCAAACTGCATCAACTGTGCGATTGGCGCTGGCTTGAGGGCGAGAGCGGCAGCGTGCTCCATCAGGTCGCGGGCAAGGCGTGCTACAGCGCGACGCTTGTCAAGTACGCGGATCTGTTGTGCGAGCGTCCCATGGGACAGGCAAAACTGACCTTCTCCGGCAAGGAGCCTCGCGATTACTACACCGTGACATTTGACGAGCAAGGCGGTTCTACGGTCCAGGATCAGATAGTGTTGCCCGGCACCTGCGCTACTCAGCCTCCCGTGCCTACCAAGAGCAGCATGACATTCAAAAACTGGATGAAGGGCAGTGAACAGTACAACTTCAACACCCCCGTCAACGAGGACTTGACCCTCGTGGCAAAGTGGCTGTGATATGAAAGGCTGTCTTATCCCCATAGAGGACGACCTCTACTGTATCGCCGACAGGCTCAGGGAGGTGGACGAAAGGTACAGGGTGTTTCGCAACACGCTGCTGCACCGCTTTGAAATACATGCCGACGGGGCGCTGCAACTCGCAGTGCCCTTCGACAGGCTGGACGCCCGCACGGTGGAACTTATAAGGCGCACCCGTGTGGAAAACGTGAGCCGCCTTATGGAGGAGCTGGACTGCGACAACGCCCGCCTTGAGCGCGACGAACTGCACAAAAAGAGGGATATGCTGCTTGCCGCAGCGGAGGAGGTCTATGAAGGTAAAGGATATTTTGGCTGAGTGCCTTGTGAAGATGGGAGAGGAAAACTTTGTTTCAAACGAACGCTACGACGACCAACAGGCAGCGCTGTTCGACCGCTTGCTGAGCGTGCTCAACTGCGTGTACAGGGAGATCGTGGCGCGCTATCTGCCGCTCACGACGGACGAGGAAGTGACGCTTGAAAAGGGCGCGCTGAGCTACAAAAATTTGCAAAAGTGCATCCTGTATCCCAAAAAACTGTATTTTGAGGGGGAGCCGCGCAAGTTTCACGGCTATCCCGACAGGCTGGAGAGCAACTTTTCGGGCAAGGCGACGCTCCGCTACGCTTATCTGCCCATAGCCGAGCTTAAGGCGGAGGACGAGGTGGAGCTTGCCGGGCTTACCGCGGAGGCGTTTTCGGACGGGATCCTCGCGCAGTTTTATCTGTCGCAGAAGATGTTTGACCTCGCGGCGAGTTTCGATTCCGATTTTCGCGGTAAGATGAGCCTTGCGGGCAGCAAGGGCAGGTCCGTTGTGCTCCCCGAGCGGAGGTGGCAGGCATGAAACAGGTGAGAGCGGAAAGACACAAATTCAACGTAGGCTTCAAGGGCGTGTCGGGTACGACGGACACAAGCGTGCTGGATATGTCATACGCCGTGGACTGTCGCAACTTCTGCTTCGAAAAGGGAGTGCTGACGGGCGCGATAGGCATAGACGTTGCCAAAAACTACGATCCGGCGGGCGCAGGCGAGTACCCCGCCACCGAGGACGATCAGCGCATACGCAACGTATTTTTGTACAGATACCGCAAGGACGGAGTCACCGACGACAGGCTGGTCATACACCTTGACAACGGCAGGTTGATGTATACGTCCATCGGCAAGACGGACGGCTGGCACGCGCTGGACCCAATGTTGCTGAAGGGAGAGCTGAGCGGAGTGAACTACAACTACAACGGCGACGACATGCTGTTGCTCTCCTCCGGCGAGGACGGACTGTACGCCATCACGGGGGATATGCCGCTGGTGTGCAGCGAGGCGCCGCATTTTACGTCCATCGCAGTCTACAACGAGCGCGTATATGGCAGCATAAACGGCAACTTCAGGCAGGTGTGGTTTTCCGCCGACTTCAATCCGTCCAATTGGCGCGTCAGCGAGGACGAGGCGGGCTATATCAGCTTCAACGACGAGTGCGGCGACGTCATCAAGGTGGTGTCATTCCTCAACTTTTTGTACATTTTCAGGGAGTTTGGCATATTCAGACTGACCGCCTACGGCCCGCAGAGCGAGTTTATGCTAAAAAAGGTGTTTGTGGACACGGGCAAGATAGTCGCGGGCTCAATTGAGGTGTGCGGCGACAGGATAATCTTTTACGCCGAAAAGGGGCTGTACAGCTTTGACGGCTACGACATCACGCCCATCGCCAAACAGCTTGCGGGCGTAAACAGAACGGACGCGATGAGCGGCGCGTATCTGGACGGGATATACTACCTTGCGTGCAATATTCACGATACAGGTGGCAAAAACGACAGCGTTGTGGCGGTAAATCTGCCCGAAAACACCATATCATACCTATGCGGCACTGACGTGGCGCAGATGCGCACCGTGCGCGCTTCGGCGGGAGCGGACGTGTATTGCGTGTTCAGGGAGTCCGACCGTCACAGGATGGGCGTCATGGCCAAAAGCGGCAGCATAATGGGCGGCGCTACGCTCAAGCGTTACGTATCGCCGTACAACACGCTGTCCACGCCCGCGCACAAGGTCATACGCCGCGTAAATTTGCTCACCCGCCATCCGCTGACCCTCAAGGTGAAGCTGGACGGCAAAGTGTACAGCTACAAGCTGGGAGGCAGCGAAAAGCTGCAATCCGTTGCGGTGGAGCGCAGCGGCAGACGCGTGGGCTTCGAGCTTGAAAGCGACAGCGCGGACGCCTACGTCGCGCCCTTCACGGTGGAGCTGGACTTCACGTGGGGATGATGGAGGAAGTATGAACATAAACGAACTTGTCGCCACCGTCGAGGAGTTGACGGTGCGCGTCAGAGCACTTGAAGTGAAGTTGGCCGCCATAATTGCGGCAAACACCCAAAAATCGGAATGAGCAGGAGGGCATATGGCAAAATCTGTTTGGGATGAAATCAAAGATCTGTTCAAAAGCGACGACGAAAAGGCGGAGGAAAGACAAAAGGAACTTGACGACGCTCTCGAGCGCGAACGCGACGTGGTGGAACAGCTTGACGAGCTGGACAGGCAGTACCGCGAAAGCATAGCGGACGAGGAGGACGAGGACTTGACCGAGGAACTTGAAAAGCTGTTTCCGTCAGATTCGGGCTACAGGGAAAAGGAGTACTCCGCGCAGACGGACGAACAGATAGAACAGCAGGCAAAGGCGGAAGGCGACGCTGCAAAACAGCAGGATACGGAGGAGTTGCAACGCCGCTTTGAAAGCGACAAACAAAAATTGGAGGGCAGCAAGGACAGCTCCGACAAGAGCCTCAAGGACAGCTATGCGGAGCTTGAAAAACTGTACGACGAGCTTAAGCAACGCACCCGCGACGACGCACTCAAACGCGGCGTGGCAAGGGGCAGCATAGCGTCCTCGCAGATAGAGGGGCTTGAAAACGAATTGACGGGCGACCGCGCGCAGGCAAGGCAGAGCTATATGGACAGCGTCAACGACATAGACCGCAAACTCAAGCAATTGCAGGCGGACAAGGACTCCGCGCTTGAACAGCTGGACATCGCTTACGCCGCGGAGCTTGCGCAAAGGATAGACAAGCTCAAGGCGGACAGGGACAAGCAGGTGGAAAAGTACGAGGAGTACAATTGGGACGTGCGTCGCAAAAACGCCGCCTACGCCGCCAAACGCGAACGCGATATCGCCGAATATCTGCGCGAGAGGGACAAGGAAAAACAGGAGACGCAAAGAAAGCGCGAGGAGTTGGAAAACACCGTGGGCTACACGGGCGAAAAGCGGGAGAACTACGCCAAACGCTACGAGATAGCCTATCAATTTTACAGCTCGCTGTCGCCTGACATAGCCTCGGACGCGCTGATGGCTTCTCCCAATATGCGTTATTATCTTGGGGAGTACCACTACAACCAGCTGCTCCGTAGCCTAAAAGACGCAAAAGCGGCGGCGCACGAAAACGATCGCTACCTGTAAAACGTAATGCGCGCAAAACTTTGGGACATATGCGCGCCGCAAGCGGAGGGACTTTCCTCCGCTTTTTTATGTTGCGCAAATTCGAGTTTTATGCGTGTTGTTTGACATGATAAACATCAGAAATAGCAAAAAAAGAGTAGAGCAGCATGGCAAAGCGTATGGACGTGGACGGCGGACGAGATCCCCGCAATATGACGCCGACGAAAAATTTTTTTGACAATTATTAAAAATGTTGACAAATTACTGGGGGGGGGTATTATTGCATATGTGCATACATGCACGAAAAAAACAAAAGGAGAATTGAAATGGCAAAATCAAACAACACGCCCAAAGAGGTATCGCCCTCTCGTTTCACAGGCGGCGCATTTGCGAACTTTGGCAGAAATCTGGCAGTCGCGCTTGTGTCCCTCATCACCGTCGGTATCGCTTATCCGTTCATGCTGTGCTGGAAGCTGCGCTGGGAGGCGGATAACACCTATATCGATGGCAGAAAGCTCGCATTTGACGGCAACGGCGGACAACTGCTTGGCAAATGGCTTCTTTGGATATTGCTCTCGATCGTGACCATCTTCATCTATGCGATCTTCCGTCTGCCCCTCAACATGAATCGTTGGAAGGCAAAGCACACCCACTTCGCGGACAACTATCAGAGCGTTACGGGCGACTCTGCGGAATTGAAGCCCGGTGTTCCCGAATCCAAGTTCACGGGCAGCGTCTTCGGTCTGTGGGGCGTCAACTGGCTCAGCAACTTTGTCACGCTCATCACGCTGTCGTTTGGTATGTACTGGGCGCATTGCTATCAGGAGCGCTGGTATGCAAAGCACACCGAGTACGACGGATGCCAACTGGTGTTCGACGGCAAGGGTCGCCAATACTTTGGCAAGTGCTTCGTGTGGGTCCTGTTGACCATAGTCACGCTGGGTATCTACAGCTTCTGGCTTACCGTCAAGGTCAAGGATTGGACGATTTCCCACACCCACATCGCAAAAGTCGCTGCGTAACAGACGATCGACAAAAAAAAAGCGTCCCGCCACTGCGGGATGTTTTTTTGTACGAAAATATAAAGTCGGCGGGTCAGTTTTTGATGATGAACACGGGGTAGGGCGGGTCCTTTTTCCAATTGGTGAAACTTACCGTTATCACCTGGTACAGTTCGTCGTCAAGCGTCGCAAGATAGGGCATAAGCGCGTCGCGCTCTTCATAGCCGCTGTCGCCGCCGTAGTAGACGCAAATTGACATCAACCCGCCGCGTTTTAGTATTTTAAGTCCGCTTTCTATCGCTTGGCGCGTGCTGTCAAAGCGAGTGAATATCCTGTGGTCGCCCTTTGGCAGGTATCCAAGATTGAACATTATCACATCGGCGGAGTCCTCTGCGACATATTGCGCCATGTTGGCGTGGGAGTCCTCTATCACGGTCGCTTTGAACCCGCGGGACGCCAGCAGCGCCTTTGTGCTGTCAATCGCCTCGCGCTGGATGTCAAAGGCGTATACTTTGCCGCTTTCGCCGACGCATTCGCACAAAAATGCCGCGTCGTAGCCTCTGCCCGCCGTGGCGTCCACGCATACGCCGCCCGCATGCGCAAATCTCTTTACGGTTTCGTGTACGATAGTGAGCGCGTTCATAGGCGTATTGTAACACTTTTCGCCGCCCATTTCAACCCGAAGTTGACTTTTGAAAAAAATCGTTTGAGAGATGGTACTTCGCACAAATTTTACAGATGTGCGGTATTTACGTTACAAAACGTATGTTTTGCTTCAAGTGTATGTTAAAGCACGCAAATATTGTGCGCTTTTTGGCAAATCCGTTGTTGACATGGCGCATAAATGTAGTGTAAAATGTACATATAAATGTAATTGTGCGCATTTGCGCGCGCCGCGCGAGCGGCGAAGGGGAATTTATGAAGAAAAAGATCGTATTTGCGGTTGTCACCGTGTTCGTGGTGTTGTCCTGCGTCATGATGTTGGCGGCATGCAACAACGGCGGCGGATCGAGCTCAGACGGCGATGAGTTCAAATTGCCCGAAGGCTCCAGACCTTCGCTTGCATCCAGGATATCCGCCGAGGACAAGGCCATAATCGAGGCGGGCATAGGCGACGACGCCTCCGTCGAGCAGCTGAGGGCGGCGGTCATCAAGGCGTACGACGTGGCAAACGCCAGCCGTATAGAGCCCAACCGTTCGTTGATGGTGCAGGAAAGCCTTATGGGTCTCAAACCCTTTGGCGGCATCAAGGCGGAGGATACGATGGACAATATGCTCGCTTCCGTGTTGATGCACGGCTTCACACTGACGGCGGGCGACGTGTGGTTCAATCAATTTGCGGCAAACGTGTACAAGGTCGCGGACAATCTTGATATCCTCGGCACGATGATGGGCGCAGCGGGCTCCGAGATGATGAAACAATCCTATCACACCGCCGACGACGAGTACTACTTTGTCATCATCAAGGGCGAGGAGGCCGAGGTCGATTGCGAATATCTCAGATTCCCCTATGCGGATTACAGGCTCACAAAGGAGCCGCAAAAGTATGAATATGACGAGTTCCTCGAGGTGACTCACGCGCTTGACGCGCCCGGCGAGATCTACAACATGGACTTTGTTGAGGACATCATTGCCGACAACGCCACCATCGAGTACGTCGAGGACGGCGGATATTGGGACATCCACTTCGAGGTGGACATGAACGCCGATCCCGAGCTTATAACAAATTGGTACAGACTGCCCCAAAAGGATATGCAGGAGGGCGGTCAGAGCATCAACTCCTATCTGTATTACAGGGCAAACTTCCAGCTGTGGGACACGGGCTACGTCAAGTCCTACCATGCGGAGTATGCGCGTGACGCAGGCTTTGCAAGCAGCATCACCATAGACACATTCAACTACCTGTGGGACGAGGACGAGATAATGAACATCGTCTCCGACGACTACAGGCTGGACGACCTCGACGAGCTGGACAAGCTGGCTGAGTTCAGAAGTCTTGAGGACTACGTTGCGTACTACAGCAATGCCGAAACGGTCTCCGCGCGCATGGGCTCCACGATGATCATAATCATAGTGGTCGCCGCAGTGGTGGCTGCGCTGCTGATATTCATCATCCTCAGGGAGATACTCATCAAGACAGGCAAGATGCCCAAGACCGCCGCAAAGCGCGCCGCTCGCAAGGAGCGCCGCAAGGCAGCCAAGGAAAACAAGAACAGGGACATAGACCTTGACGAAACGGACTTTGAAATATAAGACTTGAAGCAAAGACGTCCACCGCCGCCGCGCGGTGGACTTTTTGTTGGAAAAATGCGTTTAAGTCCGCGCGACGAGGCTGAGCGGACTCAAAGGGGGAAATTATGGCAAAGGGCAAACTGCTTATCCGCGACAGGATCTTTTACTCCACAGCGACGTTGGGCAAGGAAATAAGCAACGGCATGATCAACACCTACTTTATGCTGTTTCTGACCTGCTTTATGGGGCTGAACGGCATCATAGTGGGCTTTGCGATGTGCGCGGTCAGGCTGGCGACGGTGGCGTTCGACCCGGTGATGGCAACAATTGTCAACAATACCAAAAGCAAGCTGGGCAAGTACCGTCCGTGGATGCTTATAGGCGCGCTTATAAACACGGTGATACTTGTGCTGACCTTCTTCCCGTTGGGCGCGGACGTGCATATCGCGTGGAAGTACGTGTTCTATCTGTTTATGTACGCGCTGTGGTCGGTCAGCTACACTGTGGTGGACGTCCCCATGATGGCTATGGTGCCCAGCATGGCGGACAGCACTGCGGAGCGCGAATCCATATCCAGCCTGTCCCGTCTTGTGGGCGGCTTCGGCGGATTTATTATAGGTTCGGGCGGCTCGGTGCTCATAGGTCTGCTCAGCGGCGGACAGTCCAATCCCAACAACTATATGATAGTGGGCATTGTCGGCGCGTCCATATTGGTGCTGACGGTGGTGCTGATGGTGGCGTTCACAAAGGAACGCTACGACCTGCCTTGCGAGCAGATAAGGCTGAAGGAAGTGTTCTCCATGTTTGGCAAAAACGACCAGGCGAGAGCTTTTTCCATAAGCAACCTGCTGTTCACGGTAGGCGCAAACGTCGCGCTGTTGCAGCTGGTGTACCTGTTTATATATCAGCCCTATCTGGACTTTGGCAAGACGTACATAGTGTTCAATGTGGTGGCTTGCACGGGGCAGGGGCTGGCGATGATATTCTACAGTCTCATCACCAAAAAACTCTCCCGCCAAAAGGTGTACGGGCTGACCTACATATTTGCGATGATAGGCTTCGTGCTGATGTTCGGCATGTTCTTTGTGGTGGACGTGTTTGACAACATCTGGGTGAACGTCATCCTCATCGCGGTGGCGGGGTCGCTGCTTATGATCGCAAACGGAATGAACCAGATAAGCAGTATGGTCATGGTCACGGACATCGTGGACTACGGCGAGTACAAGCTGGGCGTGCGCTCGGACAGCGCCATAATGACCTTGCAGACCATCCTCACAAAGGTGTCCGCGGCGGTGTCCACGCTGATATTGGGCATCGCGGTCGCCGT
Source organism: uncultured Clostridia bacterium (assembly GCA_947625225.1). GTDB lineage: Bacteria > Bacillota > Clostridia > Christensenellales > CAG-917 > CAG-475. The sequence goes on from CANQNQ010000002.1 coordinate 170,607, forward strand.
GTCGGGCGTGCCGTCCATAAACCTGATGACCAACGAGTTCAGCGGCGAGGTGACCACCAATATGCTCATCATCCTGCGCTCGTTTATGTTCCTGCTGCCGCTGCCGCTTATGCCCATAGGGCTTATAATCTACAAAAAGAAGTACCGCCTCAACGGTGACTTCTATAACGAGGTGAAACTCACAATAGAGCAACGCCGCAAAGAGGTCTCAACAGAGGGCGAGCAACTTGCCGAGGCTGCCGCGGACGAAGCGGACAGTATCAACGAATAAACAAAAAAACTTTATACAGGAGGATGTTTTATGGCAAAAAGTTTTGGCGTTAAGCCGTTTTTGTACCCTATGCCCACCTATATGATAGGCACGTACAACGAGGACGGCTCGGTGGACGAGATGATGATGGCGTGGGGCGGCATATGCGCGGAGGATATGGTTGCGCTCAACCTCAGCGCGGATCACAAGACCGTCGCAAACCTCAGGGCGAGGATGGCGTTTACGTTGGCGGTGCCCGGCGCGGATACGCTTGAGGAGAGCGACTATATGAGCATTGTGTCCGGCAACGACGAGCCCGACAAGTTTGCGCATACGGGTCTGCATGCCGTCAGGAGCGCGCGCGTGGACGCGCCCGTCATAGAGGAATATCCTCTCACGCTTGAGTGCACGGTCGTGGAGTTCCAGCAGCAGCCCTACGGCTTGCGCATACTCGGCAGGATAGAAAACGTGCTCGCGGACGAAAAAGTCCTCGACGAGAAGGGCAGGATAGACGTTGGCAAGCTGCACGCGTTTGCGTTCGACCAGATGCGCAACGGCTACTACGCCCTCGGCGACAAGGTGGGCACCGCCTGGAAGAGCGGCGTCAAGTACATGCACAAGGACAAGTAAGCGCAAATCAAAGACATAAAAAAAGCCATCGCGAGATGGCTTTTTGCTTATACGAATGTTGCGGTTCACTTTGCATTGAGCATGGCAAAGCTCTTTTTGTTTTGTTTGTACAGCGATTTGAACACTTCAAATCCCTTGTCGTACACCTTCGCTTTCAGCTCCAAATTGGGGTTGAACACCTTTTTTGCGGGGATAAACTGCTTTATCTGCTCAAATGAGGCGATCGCGCCTATACCCACGCCCACGCATGCCGCGGCGCCCACCGCGCCTATGTTTTGCGGGCTTTCGACGGTCTCTATGGTGTGGCCGGTTATATCGGCAAGCACCTGGCAGGTGAAGTCGTCCAGCGCGCCGCCGCCCACAAAGCGTATGCGATCGGAGGGCTTTACCTTCTTTGCGGACGCCTCAAGCATCCAGCGCTTGTGGTAGCATATGCCTTCAAGCACCGCGCGGATAAGTTCCGTCTTGCCGGTGTCCAGGCTGATGTTGAAAAACATTCCTCTCGCGTTGGAGTCCTCAAAGGGACAGCGATTGCCGTGCAGCCATGGGGTGAATATGACGCCGCCGCTGCCCGCGGGGATGTCGTCCACGATGTGAGTCATGTAGGAGAACAGGTTGAGATACTTCTTTTCGATGTCGTCGCTCTCGGTGATGTGCGTCTTTTTGATGTAGATGCCCACCTCATCCAGCGCGATGTGGTCCTTGACCCATTCGAAGCACTTGCCGGAGGTCTCCATCTCCGCAAAGTAGTTGAATTTGCCTTCCTCTGCACCCACCGTCGCGGCGATCATGGAGGTGACGTCCACCACGGATCTGTCCGTTATGGTGCCTATCCAGCCCGAGGTACCGCTGTAGATGTGCGTGTCGCCAAGGCCCGTGGCGCCCGCGCCCACGCCGATGAGGTTGGCGTCCATGCCGCCGCCGTACACCTTGATGCCGGGGACAAGCCCCAGCTCCTCGGCAGGGGAGGCCTTAAGCTCGCCCGCGCACTCCGTGGAGGCGATGAGGCGGGGCATATGCTCTATGTTTACGCCAAAGCGCTTGCACACACTCTTGCTGAAGCACTTGTGCTTGTAGTCGTACATCAGCGTGCCGAAAGCGGAGTCGTAGGTCATCACATACTCGCCTGTCATGCGCGCGATGAGATATTCCTTGACGTCAAGCCACTTGTAGACGCGCTTGAAGTTTTCCGGCTCGTTGTGCTTCACCCAATTGTACTTCCATACGGGGTCTTTTACGCTTACGGGAGCCGCGCCCGTTACGGCAAGCGTGGGCAACAGCTTGAATATGTTTGCGCCCGCTATCTGCAAGCCGTGCGCTATGCCGCGCTTTATCTCCTCGGTGGCGCGCTGGTCCATATAGCTGAACGCGCGATGCACGGGTCTGCCGTCCTTGTCCACCAGCACAAGCCCTTGCGCTTGCGAACAGAAGGAGATGCCCTCTATCATGTCCGGCGTGACGGAGCTGTTTTCAAACACCTTGCGAGTGGTGCTTGCCATCGCGTTCCACCATTCGTCGGGGTCCTGCTCGGCGCCGCCGTCGGGCTGCACGTAGAGGCCGTAGCCCTCGGACGCGGAGGATAGTATGCGGATGTTCTTGTCGATCTCGATAAGGCAAGTCTTTATGCCCGTGGTGCCGACGTCGTACGCTATAACAAAGTTGCTCATAAGCGATCTCCCTTATATGGATAAATTTATTATATCATATTTTTTTGTTATGTCCACCCCAAAATTGCCTCCGTATGGGCAAATATGGCGCGCGACGGCGTTGACTTGGCGGCGCGCAGGCGCTATACTGTATGCGACGGAGGAAAATATGGCAGACGACGTATTTTATATGAAGCAGGCTATCCGCCTGTCGCAGCTGGCGGCAGAACACGGCAACGAGCCGTTCGGAGCCGTGCTGGTAGACAAAAACGGCGAGATCGCGTACACATCCGAAAACAGAATTTACACCGCGCACGACTTCACTTACCACGCCGAAATGGGACTTGTGCGCGACTTCTGCGCGGCAACGCAAATCGCAGATCTGGGGGATTATACGCTGTATTCAAGCTGTGAACCCTGTTTTATGTGCAGTGGGGCGCTTGTATGGGCGCGGCTGGGCAGATTGGTGTACGGCGCGTCAGATCGCGATCTGGCAAGCATCTTGGGCAAGGAAGGCGCGGATACGTCGGCAACCGTGTTCGCACTGTCCCACCGTCGCCCGACCGTCACCGCCGGCGTGCTGAGAGAGGAGAGCATAGAGGTGCTAAAAAGCTACTTTTCCAAACATCCGAAGGGTTGATGGGAGTGGAATAGGAAAAATAAGTTATTACAAGAGAAATCAAGAATTTTTTTATAGTGAAGAGGCACGTCACTTTGACGTGCCTCTTCATTTGGAGCTGCTAACCAGATTTGAACTGGTGACCTCTTCCTTACCAAGGAAGTGCTCTACCGACTGAGCCATAGCAGCATAGCGGACGCATTGTTTGCCCGTGCCTGTCCGCCGCGGACGCGAGCCTGTGGCGGAAGCGAAGGGATTCGAACCCCTGTGGGCTTGCACCCAAACGGTTTTCAAGACCGCCTCGTTATGACCACTTCGATACGCTTCCGTATCCGAACTTTGATGCCATAACAGTATAGCAAGACTTTTGCGCGCTGTCAAATGTTGATTTGATTTTTATGGATATTTTTGCGAAATATATTTTTGCGCCGCATTTACAGAGCTGATATGACGGCTGAATGGGCTTAAAATTATCTTATTTCATACATATGACATAAACACACTTTGGCAAAGTGCTATCATTTGTGCGCGGGGCATAGACAATAGGCGCGGTTTTGCGCGCAAATCTTGGCGCAGAGAGACATTAAAGGGTTGAATTTTCGGGGTCGGTATGTTATAATCATCATATCTAGATTATTGGGGGATCAATGTATGGCAAAAAAAAGTGCAGTTGACAGATCCACAGTCGACGCGGCAAAAGATCGCGCCGTCACTCACGACGTCGATCGCAGGCAACGCGGCAAACGCAAAAAGCTGAGCAAAAAGGGCAAGATAGCCATTTGGTCGGTGGTGGGCGCGCTGCTGCTGGTGTTTGTGCTCAACATAGTTATTCTTCCGCTGACGGGCGGCGGCAAACGCGTGGAGCCTGTCACGGAATATGCGGGCAACAACCCATATATCCGCGTAGGGCAGGGCACGATGCTTTCGGCGCACCGCGCGGGCGGCGACCTCGAACCCGAGGAGACTCTTGCCGCGTTCAAACTCTGCATGGAGGGCGACGTGCAGGTGGACATCGTGGAATTCGACGTGCACCTCACCAAGGACAAGAAGCTGGTGCTGTTGCACGACCATGACGTGGATCGCACTTCCGACGGCGAGATAGTGTTCAAGGAGATGGGCGTTACCATAGGCGAAAAGACGCTTGAGGAACTCAAGCAACTCAACTTTGGCTACGACTTTAAGGACAAGGAGGGCAACTATCCCTACAGAGAGGAGGGCGCCAACCTTGACGACGTGCGTATACTCGCGCTGGACGAGATCCTCGATTATCTTGAGCACACGGCGCGCACGGACGGCTCGCTGAACTATATCATCGAGATAAAGGACAAGGGCGCTTCGGGCAAAGAATCCATGGATCTGCTGTATAGCACGATGGAGGAGTTCGGCATTACGCAGCGCACCATCGTGGGCACGTTCAACGCGGACATAACCAAGTATATAGACCAAAAATACAGCGACGTCGTGCGTCGCTCCGCCAGCATACTTGAAGTGCTCAACTTCTATTACGCCTTCCTGTGGGGCGTAAACCCCGGCAACGTGGGCTTCAGCGTGCTGCAGATACCCATGGGCTTGCGCGGATTCTTCGACTTCGCCACCGCGGCGTTCATCGACTATGCGCACAGCTACGACATCGCCGTACAGTATTGGACCATCAACGACCCCGAGGACGTTGCGAGGCTGGTTGAAAACGGCGCGGACGCCATAATGACGGACGACCCGTCCATGGCGGTGCAGTACATCTACGCGGAGTAGTAATTTTTGCCCAAAAGCCCACCTGTATTGCAAAATTACATGTGAATTGCAACGCGCAACAACTTAAAAGCAAAATCAAAAAGCCCGAGAAATTCTCGGGCTTTTGCGTTACTGTTTTGGCTTACTCTTTTTTGGCGGCGGAGTCCGGTTTGCGGTACTTCTTTTTGAAACCGCCCATAAACTTGCCGAAGCCTCCCTTTGCGCCGTTGACCATATCCACCAGGCCCTCCAGCGAACGCTCCGACACGATATCCGGCGCCCACTGCACGGTGACGCGCAGAGGCATATCCAGCGCGGAATTGATTATCATTTCGGGATTTTCCGCCGAAAGCGCGGCTATCTTGCAGCCGAACTTGACCGCGCCGGTGATGAATCTGCCCCACGGAGACACGCACACCTGTCCGAGGCTGCTGTTCTTTGTCAGCTCGCCCTTCTTGAACTCGGAGTTGTCGGGCATCTGACGGCCGTAGACCGCCTCGAAGTCCTTGGTGGGCACTTCCTCGTCGCTCGCCTTGATGTTGTAGTAGAATGGAGCGCTCTCGCGGTAGTCGGGGATAGGTGCGTCGGGATTTGCGGAGATGACCTCCACGCGCTGAGTCAGCTTGATGTCGCGGGAGGACGCGCCGACCATTATGTCAAAGTCGCCGCTCTCTACATGCCAATCGTTGATCAGCACGTTGTAGTACGCAAACGCGCGGCTGTCCAGCGTGATGCTCACCGTCTTTTCCTCGCCCGCGGCGAGCCATACCTTTTCAAAGCCTTTCAGTTCCTTTACAGGGCGGTAGATAGTGCTTTCCACGTCCGCGACGTACAGCTGAGCGACTTCCGCGCCGTCCACATCGCCGGTATTTTTCACCTTGAAGGTGACAGTCAGCGGCTCGCCCTCCTTGATGGAAGTTGCCGACACGTTGAGGTCGCTGTACTCAAACGTGGTGTAGCTAAGGCCGTAGCCGAACGGATAGCGCACCGCCTTGTCCACTTTGTCGAAGTAGCGGTAGCCCACGTAGACGCTTTCGCGGTATTCCACCGTGCGGGGACCCATGGGGAAGTATTTTGCGACGATGTTGTCGTGATTGTGCAGGGGATATGTTTCGGGCAGCTTGCCTGACGGATTGACTGCGCCAAACAGCACGTCGTACGTCGCCTCGCCCACCGCTTGACCGCCGATGTACATATTGAGGATGGATCTTACGTCCTTTTCCCAATCGCCCAGCTTGATGGGCGCGCCGGTGGAAAGTACCACAACAACGTTTTTATTGACTTTAAGCAGCTCGTTTATCAGCGTGTTGTGCGCTTCTGGCATGTTGAGATGTGTGCGGTCGTAGCCCTCGGATTCAAATGCGTCGGTGAGGCCTATAAACGCCAGCACGACGTCCTTGCCCTTAGCCACCTGCGCCGCTTTTTTGAGCATGCCGCCGTCCATTCCGTCGCCCTTGAGGGTGTAGCCGTCGGCGTACTCGTACTTGACGCCTTCCGCGTCCAGCGCGTCCGTGAAGGACACTATCTTTGTCGCGCCGATGTGGCTGGAGCCTGCGCCCTGATAGCGCGCATGTTTTGCCAACTGACCCACCACCGCTATGCTCATATTCCTGTTGATGGGCAACATGCGGTCGACGTTTTTGAGCAAGACCGCGCTGTTTGCCGACGCCTTGCGGGCGATCCTGTGATTGGCTTCGAGGTCGACTTTGTAGTCCTTGACCTCGCGCTCGGCGTTTTCAAACGCAAAGCGTATCATCCTCAGCGCCACCACGTCCAGTTCCTCCTCGGTGAGTCTGCCGTCGCGTATGGCCTCCAGGATGTGGCGATCGTTGAGACCCTTGTTGCCGGGCATCTCCAGATCCAGACCCGCGCGCACGCCCTCAATGCGGTCGTTTACGGCGCCCCAGTCGCTGACGACGATGCCCTTGAAGCCCCATTCGTCGCGCAACACGTCCGTCAGCATGCGTTTGTTGTCTGACAGATACGTGCCGTTGAGGCGGTTGTAGGAGCACATCACCGTGGTGGGCTGTTCCGTCTTGACGATGTGTTCGAAGGCGGGCATGTATATCTCGCGCAGCGTGCGCTCGTCCACGACGGAGCTTATGCACATGCGGATATGTTCCTGATTGTTGGCAAGGTAGTGCTTCAGCGACGTGCCAACGCCGTTGTTTTGCACTCCGCGCACCCAAGCGGCGCCCATGCGTCCCGCAAGGTATGGATCCTCCGAAAAATACTCGAAGTTTCTGCCGCAAAGGGGACTGCGCTTGATGTTGACGCCGGGGCCGAGCACGGTGCATACCTTCAGCGCTTTTGCCTCTTCGGCGATGGCGTTGCCCACTTCTTCAAGCAGTTTTTCGTCCCAGCTTGAAGCGGTTGCCGCGGCGCCGGGGAAGCAAGTGGCGGGTTCGGAAGAGCCCATGATGTTGGTGCCGTTGGATTTCTGCTTTTCCTTGCGCAGGCCGCTGGGGCCGTCCGATACCCATACCGCGGGGATCCCCAATCTCTCGATGGGTTGGGTGAGCCAATTGGTAGATCCCGAACAAAGCGACGCCTTTTCCTCAAGAGTCAGCTGAGACAGGATGTTTTTGTAATCTTGCTCTGTCATAATTTTCCTCCAAATTTTTCTGCACGACGCGAGGCGCAGATGTCGCCCGCCTGCCTATGGTTAAACATATTCCGTGTGTAGATATATAAAACCCATATATCATTGTACATTAAATATCTCGCGTTTGCAATAGCCATTTTCGACATTTTCGCCCAACGCGTATGCGCGCCGTCCGCTTGAGACAAAATATGAAACTTTTGTCAAAAGCAGTTGAAAAATTTGTGATGTAAAGTTAAAATGTATGTGTAACCTTTAAGGAGCGTTACCGTTATTTTTATGAGGAGTCAAAACGGCTTAAGATGAAGCGGCGGGCATTTGATGAATTATTCAGGATGCACTACAACGAAGCCATGCTTTACGTGTGTTCGCTCACGCACAATCGAGCGATCGCCGAGGACGTCGTGTCCGAGGGGTTTTTGCGGGCGATAAAATCCATCGACCCCGACCGAGACGGCTTCAAATATTGGCTGTTCAAAGTGTGCCGCAATTGCTACTTTGACTACTTTAAGAAGTCAAAACGACTTGTTGAAGTGTCGGATCAGTTGGCAGACGACGAGGACGAGCTTGTCGATCGCCTCATCGAAAAGGAGGAGTACAGGGCGCTTTACAGGGCGCTGTCGCTGCTCAACGACAACTACCGCGAGGCAATACGCCTGTTCTACTTCGGCGGCATGAGCGTAAAGGAGATCGCGGGGATCATGGACACCACGCCGGATAACGTCAAAGTGATGCTGTTCAGGGCAAGAAATAAACTGAAAACCATTTTGGAGGGGCAAAATGACTTTTGAGGAAGCGATGAAACATTTCAAGGACGGGACTGCCACGCCCGAGGAGAGGGAGTATATAAAGCGGCAGCTCAGTCTGGCGGACGAGGCGCTCAACGGGAAGTCCAAGCCCGTCATCGAGTTTGAACAGGCGCTTGCCCACGTGCAGGACGGCACCGCGTCCGAGGAGGAGAGACAGTTCATTCAGGAGCAGATGCTTGACGCCAAAGAAGTGATGGACAGCCGCACCGAGATGACTTTTGAGGAGGCGATGAAGCACGTGCAGGACGGCACTGCCACCGAGGAAGAGGACGAGTTTGTCAAGGCGGAGCTTAAGGACATCAACCGCATCTTTTCCGACATCGAGCGCAGGCGGGCTACCCCCATCCCGGAGGCTAGCCGCGAGCAGGTGAAACAGGCCAAAAAGTCCTTCAAATGGCGCTATATCGTCGTACCCATGTGCGTGATCTTGATAGGGATAATCGCAGTAGGCGCCGTGCTGGGCGGAGTGTTCGGATTTGCGGCTTCCAGCGCAAAAAGCGCCATGAAGTATGACAAAAACGCTTGCGTAAGCATCGCAAGAAAGTACACCGCGGACAACTTTGAAAACATATTCCACAGCGTGCCTGCGGACACAGACATGGCGAATTATATGAAAGTGGAGGAAATGGACAGACACTTCCGCTACAACGGCACGCAACTTGGCAAAAGTTACTATGTGTTTGAAATAGAGCTTGAAGGCAAGACGATGATCGTTACCAATTTCAGCGCCAAGAGCGTGGAGCTGACGGTCAAGTACGAAATCGACACCCGCAACGGCAGCGTAAGGCTGTTGGAGTGCGATATTGATGACTAAGTCATAAAAAAGGAGGACAGCAAAATGAAAAAGATATTGAAGATCTCACTTATAGTGATACTCAGCGCGGTTTTGGTGGTCGGCGCGATCGTCGGCGGCGTGTTCGGATATGCCGCGAGCAGCGCAAAGAACGCCATGAAGTACGACAAGGCGCAATGCGTCGAGTTGGCAAAGACGTATGCGCAAACCAATTTCGGCGAAGGCGTCAAGGAATTTGTCGTGGCAAACGACGACGTTTCCAAAGAGTTCAAGTACAACGGCAAAGACCTCAAAAACAGCTATTATGTGTATGAAATTGAGGTAAAGATTATCCCCGAATCCCTCAGCAGCTTCATTGCGGTGGACGGGATAGACCTCGAGATCGACACCCGTACGGGCAAGGTCAAGTTGGTGGAGATAGACAGATAAATTGTGTTGTGAAAAAAACGAGGCGGCAGGCAAAGCGCACTTCCCATAGGGAACAAAAACAAAATTTTTAGAATTGTGCTTTCAAGCGATGACAAAAACTCTCGG